>DUBD01000218.1 GCA_012960515.1 Bacteroidota bacterium
CGGCACGCTCTACGGCGTCTCCGGCTTCCAGCTCCACTTCGGCTCCGGCCACATCCACACCGCCGGCGACGAGGTGGACCTGCTCGTCGCGATGAACCCGGCGGCGCTGACGGTGCACCTCCACCGCGTCCGCGAGGGCGGGACGGTGCTCGTCAACACGAGCGCGTTCGAGGACCGCGACCTCAAGCTGGCAGGGCTGGAGACGAACCCGCTGGAGGACGGCACGCTGGAAGGCTACCAGGTGCACGAGGTCGCGCTGACGCGGCTCACCCGCGAGGCCCTCGCCGACACCGACCTCTCCCTCAAGGAGGTGGACCGGTGCAAGAACATGTTCGCGCTCGGCCTCGCGCTGTGGATGTACACGCGGCCCGTGGAGCCGGCCCGCCAGTGGATCGCGAACAAGTTCGCGAAGGTGCCCGAGATCCGGGACGCCAACCTCCTCGCGCTGGAGAAGGGCGTCCACTACGGCGACATCACCGAGGCCTTCGCGCACCGCTACGAGGTGGCCCCCGCCGAGCTGGCGCCGGGCACCTACCGCGCCATCAAAGGCAACGACGCGCTGGCGCTCGGGCTGACCGCGGCCGGGCAGAAGAGCGGGCTGGGCGTGTTCTACTCCACGTACCCCATCACGCCCGCCTCGGACCTGCTGCACGCGCTCTCGCGCTACAAGGCGAACGGCGTCAAGACGTTCCAGGCCGAGGACGAGATCGCGGCCATCGGCGCGGCCATCGGGGCGGCGTTCGGCGGGAAGCTGGGCGTGACCGGCACCTCCGGCCCGGGCATGGCGCTCAAGGGCGAGTTCATGGGCCTCGCCACGATGACGGAGCTTCCGCTCGTGATCGTGGACGTGCAGCGGGCCGGCCCCAGCACGGGGATGCCCACCAAGACGGAGCAGTCCGACCTGCTCATGGCCGTCTACGGACGCAACGGCGACGCCCCCACGCCGGTCCTCGCCGCGCGCACCCCGGGCGACTGCTTCGAGACGGTCTACAACGCGTGCCGCGTGGCCGTCCGCTTCATGACGCCGGTCGTCGTGCTCTCGGACGGCTACCTCGGCAACGGCTCGGAGCCCTGGCGCATCCCGGACGCCGACGCCCTCCCGGACTTCCCAGTCTCGTTCGCGGACGCCGCCAGCGCGCCGAAGGACGAGAGCGGCGCTCTCCTCCCGTATGCCCGCGATGAGGAAACCCTCGCGCGGCCGTGGGCCCGGCCCGGCACCGCCGGCCTGGAGCACCGCATCGGCGGGCTGGAGAAGGACGCGCTCACGGGCGGCGTCAGCTACGACCCCGCCAACCACCAGCGCATGACGACGCTCCGCGCGGAGAAGCTGGACCGGTTGGCGCAGGAACTGGCGCCGCTGGAGATCGAGGGCGACCCCGAAGGCGACGTGCTCGTGGTGGCGTGGGGCTCCACCTACGGCTCCGTCAAGGCCGGCGTGGAGCGCGCGCGCGAGCAGGGCGTGACGGCGGGCCACCTCCACCTCCGCTGGCTCAACCCCATGGCCCCCAACCTCCCCGAGGTGTTCGCCCGGTTCCGCCGCGTCCTCGTGCCGGAGTTGAACGACGGCCACCTCGCCCGCCTCCTCCGCGAGCGCTACCTCCTGGACTGCGACAGCCTTCGCAAGGTGCAGGGCATCCCGTTCACGGCGCGCGAGATCGGTGCGCGGGTGATCGAACTGGCGACCGACGAGACCCCCGCGTGACGCACGGCGCGAGGCGTCCCCGCCCCCCGCTGGCGGCGCCCTCGCGCGAGACGACCCCGACCCGATGAGCGACTCCCACGAGATCCGACCCGGCGGCGACGCCCCCGAGCCCCGCGGCGATCGCGGTGCCCGCCCGGATACCCCCGAGCCCGCCGGCAAGCGCAAGCCCGTCAAGGCGCCCGAGCTGCCGCGCGTGGGCTCCACGCCCGCGAAGCCGCCGGTGCCCTCTACGGAACCTGAGGCGGCCACGCCCGCCGGCCCGAAGGGCGCGAAGCCCGCCGGCCCTCCCGGCGCGAAGAAGCCGACCCTCCCGCCCGCACGCCCCGCCAGCGCATCGGGCAAGAAGCCTGCGCTTCCTCCCAAGCCCGGCGGCCCGAAGCGGCCGCCTGCGCGTCCGCCCGGCGCGAAGCGGCCCAGCCTCCCGCCCGGAGGCCGCCTCGTGGAGCCCGGCGGCGATGGCGGCGGGGATCTCCCCGTCCTCACGCGGAAGGACTTCGTGAGCGGCGCGGATGTCCGCTGGTGCCCCGGCTGCGGCGACTACGCCGTCCTAGCGGCCGTGCAGCGCGCCCTCCCCGAGCTGGCGGAGAACAAGGAGAACGTCGTGTTCATCTCGGGCATCGGTTGCTCCAGCCGGTTCCCGTACTACATGGACACGTACGGCTTCCACACCATCCACGGCCGCGCGCCCTCCGTGGCAACGGGCCTCAAGGCCACGCGTCCCGAACTGGACGTCTGGGTGGTGACCGGCGACGGCGACGCGCTCTCCATCGGCGGGAATCACCTGCTGCACCTGCTCCGCCGCAACCTGGACTGCCAGGTGCTGCTGTTCAACAACCAGATCTACGGGCTCACGAAGGGGCAGTACTCGCCCACCTCGGAGGTCGGGAAGGTGACCAAGTCCACGCCGTACGGCTCGCTGGATCACCCGGTCAACCCCGTGCAGTTCGCCCTCGGCGCGGATTCCACGTTCGTGGCCCGCACGCTGGACCGCGACCCGAAGCACATGCAGGCCGTCCTCAAGGCCGCGCACGGGCACACCGGGACTTCCCTCGTGGAGATCTACCAGAACTGCAACATCTTCAACGACGGCGCCTTCTTCGACTTCACCGAGAAGGACACCAAGCCCGAGCGGGCCATCTTCGTGGAGGACGGGAAGCCGCTCCTCTACGCGAAGGGCACGAAGGGCCTCCGCCTGGACGGCCTCCGGTTCCGCACCGTGGACCTGGAACGCGACGGGCTGGCGGCGAGCGATTGCGTGACGTACGACAGTTCGGACAAGGCGCTCGCCACGCTCCTCGCGCAGCAGACGTTCTGGGACGCCGAGATGCCGCGGCCCTTCGGCGTGCTCTACCAGGAAGCGCGTCCCACGTACGACGCGCTGCTGAACGAGCAGATCGAGGCCGTCGTGGAGACGCAGGGCGAGCGCTCACTGCAGGATCTGCTCAACGCGGGCCAGACCTGGACCATCGAGGCGTAGCCCCCGTCCGCTGGCGGCTCGCCTCGCCGAGAGCAGGCGCCAGCGGTCAGCGGGCGGGCTCCCGCGCGTAGGCCGCCGCGGCGTGCATCGCGAGGTAGCCCAGCGTGAGCAGCCCGCCGAAGACGAGCGTCACCGCTACGGCCCGCGGGTGGCCCATCGGGTCCAGCAGCGGCGCCAGCACGTCGGAGAACAGCGGCCCCGGCGCCGTCAGCACCTCCCACGAGTTGTAACGGAGATACCGCCCGAGGTAGATCCCGAACGCGCTGAGGAACAGCACGCCCACCGCGCCGGCCCACGCCACGCGCGCGCCGATCCGCTCCGCCACGACGCGGTGCACCTCGGCGAGCGAGAGGTAGCCCGCCAGGAGCCCGGTCCCCGCAAACGAGAGCAGCAGCGCGAGGTCGAACCACGTCGGCACCGGGGGGCGGTGGCGGAAGTGGAAGAGGTCCGTCAGGATATACGGCGCGTTGGGGAGGACGAGCAGCCACGCAGCGCCCACCGCCAGCAGCGCGAGGCGGGGCGCCCGCCGCCGGTGCCATCGCGCCAGGAGAGCCGACGCCCCGAGGGGGAGGAGCGCGAGGACCAGGTTCCAGCCCAGAAAGACGAACAGCCACGAGCCCGTCGCCGCGACGCGGGCCGCCAGCAGCGCGAGGCACCAGCCGGACAAGAGGGCGAAGAGGAGCGGGCGCGAGGGGAGGGACATGGCACAGCGGGAGAAAGGCTTTGCCTACTAAAGCGCTTGCCGGATGTTGCGGTGGCCGCCGCTGTCCGCTGGCGGTCGTTCTCGCCGAGGCCGGGGGCCGCCGCCGTAGGTTCCCCCGTCGTCTCACCCTCTTTCCCCCATGCGACTGCCCCTCCTCGGCGCCGCGCTCGGGCTGGCCCTCGCCGGATGCTCCGGCTCCGGCGCCGCCACCGAGCCCGCCAGCGCGCAGCCGGACACCACCGCGATGGTGTCCATGCCCGCCCCCGAGCGCCCGCCCATGCGCGCGCCCACTCCCGCCGCCCCCGCGTTCTCCGTCCCGGTGGACTACTACACGCTGGACAACGGCCTCAAGGTGGTCCTCTCCGTGGACCGCTCCGCCCCCACGGCCTCCGTGGCCGTCTACTACAACATCGGCTTTCGGATCGAGCCGCGCGAGCGCACCGGGTTCGCGCACCTCTTCGAGCACATGATGTTTCAGGGCTCCGAGAACCTCGGCAAGAACGAGTTCATCGGGCTGGTGCAGCGCAATGGCGGCATCCTCAACGGCTCCACCCGCTTCGACTTTACGAACTACTTCGAGATCGTCCCGGCGCACACGCTGGAGACGATGCTCTGGGCCGAGGCCGACCGCATGCGCGGCCTGGACGTGACGGAGGAGAACCTCACCAACCAGCAGGGGGTGGTGAGCAACGAGGTCCGCGTCAACGTCATCAACCAGCCGTACGGCGGCTTCCCCTGGCTGGACCTCCCCCAGCTTGCCAACGAGAACTGGTACAACGCCCACAACTTCTACGGCGAGCTGAGCGACCTGGAGGCGGCCACGCTGGAGGACGTGCAGGACTTCTTCGACACGTACTACGCGCCCAACAACGCCGCGCTGGTGGTCGTCGGCGACATCGACGTGGACCAGACGAAGGCGTGGATCGAGCAATACTTCGGCGGCATCGAGGCCGCGGACGTGCCGCCCATCCCGGACCTCTCGGAGCCGGAGCAGACCGCCGAGAAGCGGAGCACGAAGGTGGACTCCCTCGCGCAGCGGCCCGCCCTCGCGTGGGCGTACCACGCCCCGGAGCGGCTCTCCGAGCTGCACGTCGGGCTCGCCGTTCTGGACCAGATCCTCCTCCAGGGCAACGACAGCCGCCTCCACCAGCGGCTCGTGCAGGAGGCCGGCGTCACCTCCGGCGTGACGGGCGGCGTCAACTGGCCGCTCGGCAACCTCCTCAACTACAACGGCCCCATGCTCTACAGCGCGTGGCTCATCCACGACGCAGAGACGGCCCCGGACTCCATCCTCGCGATGATCGACGAGGAGATCGCCCGGATCGTGGAGGAGGGCGTGACGGAGGCGGACGTGGCCCGCGCGAAGGTCAAGCTCAAGAGTGCGCTCTACGACACCATCGGCGGGTCCTATGGGATCGGACGGGCGGACCTGCTCGCCACGTTCGCGCTCTTCGACGACGACCCGGACCTCATCAACCGGATCGTCCCCATGATCGAGGACGTGACGGCGGAGACGGTGCACCGCGCCGCCCGCGAGACGCTCCGTCCGGAGAACCGCTCCATCATCACGCTCACCACGCCCGGCTCCTGAACCATGACGACGATTCTCACAGTCGCCGGGCGCTTGCTCCCGGCCGCCGCGCTCGCGGCGCTCCTGCTGGCGGCGCCCGCCAGCGCGCAGGAGTTCCCCTCCACGCCGCCCGCCCCGGGCGAGCCGCAGCCGTTCTCCCTCCCCGAGGTCCGCTCCTTCACGCTGGACAACGGGCTGGATGTCACCCTCGTCCCCTACGGCGCGCTGCCGAAGGTCTCCGTCTCCGTCGCCATCGGCGTGGGGAACGCGGCCGAAGGTGACGGCGAGGCCGGGCTGGCGGACTTCGCGGCTGACATCCTCACCGAGGGCACCACGTCCCTCTCCGCTGAGCAGATCGCCGCCTCCGCAGCCTCCATGGGCGGCTCCGTCTACTCCGGGGCCGGCCTGGACCAGACGACCGTCGGCGGGCGGGCGCTGAGCGAGTTCGCGCCGGACATGGTGCGCCTCGTGGCGGACCTCACGATGAACCCGGCCTTCCCAGAAGACGCCTTCGCGCGCCTCCAGTCCGACGCGCTCCGCGGGGCTGCCATCGCGCGGAGCCGCCCCGGCACGCTCGCGCAGGCCGCGTTCCGACGCGCGCTCTACGGCGCGCACCCCTACGCCACGATGGTCCTCCCGCAGCCCGCCGACATCCAGGCGGCCACGCTGGAGGGCGCCCGCCAGTTCTACGCGACCCACTACGGGCCGCGGCGCTCGCACGTCTACGTGGCGGGCTTGTTCGACCCGGAGGCCGTGGAGGCCGCCATCCGCGAGAGCTTCGGCGCGTGGGAGGCAGACGCGGCGCCGATGGAGCGTCCGGACGTGCCGGCGGAGACGGGCCGGCAGATCCTGCTCGTGGATCAGCCCGGCGCGGCGCAGTCCAACGTCATCGTGGGCTTGCCGACGATTGGGCCGGGCGAGGAGCGCGAGATCGCGCTGGACGTGACGAACGCGCTGCTCGGCGGCAGCTTCGGCTCGCGCATCACGCGCAACATCCGCGAGGACAAGGGCTACACCTACAGCCCGGGGTCCTCGGTCTCCAGCCGCCTCGGCGGGAGCTACTGGGCGGAGACGGCCGCCATCCAGACGCCGTTCACCGGCCCGGCCATCCGCGAGATCCTCTACGAGATCGACAGCCTGGCGACGAACCCGCCGGCGCAGGAGGAACTGGAAGGCATCCAGAACTACCTCGCCGGGACGTTCGTGCTGCAGAACTCGTCCGCGGACGGCATCGCGGGCTTCCTCCGCTACCTGGACCTCTACGGCATCGAGCGGGATTACCTGGAGGACTACGTTCGCGAGGTGTACGCCGTGACGCCGGAGGACGTGAGCGCCGCCGCGCGCGACCTTATCCGCTCGGACGACCTGCTGATCGTGGTCGTGGGCGACCGCGAAGTCGTGGAGCCGCAGCTCGCGGAGTTCGGTGAGGTGACGGTCACCACGCTGGAGTAGCGACCGACCGGCTGGCGGTTCGCGCCGCCGCGGCGACCGTCCATCCATGCAGCAGGGGCGGCCCAGACGGGCCGCCCCTGCTCGTTTCGGTCTCGCCGAGGGCGAGCGCCAGTGGGTCAGGCCTTCGCGCTGCCGTCGTCGCGGTCGTCCACGCGGGCGGGCGGGGCCGTCGCCTCCACGGCGACGAGGTCCTCGGTGACCTGGTAGCGGTGCTCCAGGCCCTCGGGCACGAGGTAGCTGTCGCCCGCGCCGCACGCGATCACGCTGTCGCCGGCGTGGATCTCCACGCGGCCGGAGACCACGTAGCCGACGGTCTCGTAGGGGCGACTGTGGGGCTCGCCGCCCTCGCCCGCGCTCTCCTTCCAGAGGCGCATGGCGACGGACGTGCCGCTCGCGAGGTAGTGCTGCCCCATCTCGCCGGTGGGGGAGGCGGAGGCGTCGATTTTCTTCAGGGAGTGGTCAGACATGGGAGGGGGATGAGAGAAGGGAGCGGGTGAACCGGGGCCGCATGGCGCGAGTTTCGGCGGCGGACCCCCTCGCGCTCGTGTACGACCTCGCCATCGTCGGCCTCGGCCCCGTCGGCGCCGCGCTGGCGGCGCTCGCGGGCGGGCGCGGGCTCCGCACGCTCGTCGTGGAGCGCGAGACGGCGCCGTACTCACTCCCTCGCGCCGCCCACCTCGACGGCGAGGCGCTCCGCATCCTCGCGGGCATCGGCGTGCGGCCCGAGGGGCGCGATCTGGACGGGTTCGATCTCGTGGACCGCCAGGGGCGGCTGCTCCTTCGCGGGCGGCCGCGCGAGCGTCCGCCGGGTGGGTTTCCCGCGGGACGCCTCATTCACCAGCCGAGCGTGGAGACGGCCCTCCGCGACGTACTCCGCGCGACGCCTGCCGTCACCGTCCGCCTCGGCACCGAGGTCCAGACAGTCACCTCCGGACCTGCAGGCATAACGCTCTCGGGTCCAGCGCTCTCCGCCCGCGCCCGGCTGGCGGTCGGGTGCGACGGCGCCGCCAGCCGCGTCCGCCAGTCGGTGGGCATCGGCGTGGAGGGCGGGCGCTTCGAGCAGCGCTGGCTCGTGGTGGACGTCCGGCTCACGCGCGATGTCCCGCTGCCCTCGCGCCTGCTCCAGATCGCAGACCCCGCGCGCCCGACCACGTTCGTGCCGTTCGCGGATCCACGCCGCCGCTGGGAGTTCCGCCTCCGAGAGGACGAGACCGCAGAGGCGATGACGCGCCCTGAGGCCGTCCACGCACTCCTCGCGCCGCACGTCCCGCCGGAGGCGGTGGACGTGGAGCGGGCCGCGGTCTACACCTTCCACGACCTCGTCGCGACCCGTTGGCGGCGGGGCCGGGTGCTGCTCGCGGGCGACGCCGCGCACCAGATGCCGCCGTTCCTGGGGCAGGGGCTGGGCGCGGGCCTGCGTGACGCGGACGCGCTCGCGCCGCTCCTCGCGCGGGTGCTACGGGAGGGCGCGCCGCTCGGCGTGCTCGATGGCTACCCGGCCGTCCGCCAGCGGCACGTGGCCGGGGTCATCCGGCAGGCCGTCCGCCTCGGCCGGCTGGCGACGCTCCCGGCCGGAGCCGCCGCCGTTCGCGATGCGGTTCTGCGCGCGGCCCATCGCGTGAGGCCGCTCCATCGCGCGTTGCTGGACGTGCGAGGCTGAGGCGCTACTGGTGGGTTAGAGGAGGGCGTTGGCTCCGACGAGCGCCGCGAGAGTGAGGAGGGCGGCCACGATCGAGGCGCGCTGCAGCAGGAGAGAGAGGGGCATAGGAAGGGTCGGCGTTGGGGTCCGCTTCACCATACGGCGTTTCGGCGGATGGGCGATCATCGCGAGCCGCGA
Source organism: Bacteroidota bacterium (assembly GCA_012960515.1). Classification (GTDB taxonomy): domain Bacteria; phylum Bacteroidota; class Rhodothermia; order Rhodothermales; family Rubricoccaceae; genus Rubricoccus. The sequence goes on from DUBD01000218.1 coordinate 8,742, forward strand.
TGGCGCGCTATCCTTCTGTTGCCAATCGGCTCCGACGCGCTAGGTTTTACGCCTCACCTTCCGCCGCCCCGTGTCCGAACCCCTCCGCACGTTCCTCGACCGCTACGCGGACGCCTACGCCTCGCTCAACGTGAAGGCGCTCGCGGAGATGTACGCGATGCCGTGCCTCTTCGTCGGCAGCGGGCAGACGGCCACGTTCGAGACGCCGGGCGCGCTGCTCCGGCACCTCGGCTACGTCGCGGAGCGCCGGCGCGAAGAGGACATCGGCTCCGCCGTCGCGACGCGCGTGCAGAGCCTGGCCGAGGGCGGCGGCCAGAGCGTTGTCCTGGTGCACTGGATCCTGGAGCGGCAGGGGGACTCCCCGCTCCGCTTCCGCAGCCTCTACCACCTCGTCCACGCGGACGGCACCTGGCGCATCGCCGTCTCCTCCTCCCTCGACTCCTGACCCGCCCCGCTGGCGCCCGCTCCCGCCGAGCCCGACCGCCAGCGCGCAGCCCTTCCCATGGACATCCTCTCTGCTCCCGGTGCACCTGCCGCCGTCGGTCCGTACAGCCACGCCGTCCGCGCGGGCGGCTTCCTCTTCTGCTCCGGACAGGTCGGGCTGGACCCCGAGGCCGGGGCGCTCGTGCCGGGGGGCGTGGAGGCCCAGGCCCGGCAGGTATTCGAGAACATCCGGGCCGTGCTCGCTGCGGCGGACCTCACGCTGGCGGACGTCGCGAAGGCGACCGTCTTCCTCACCACGATGGAGGACTTCACGGCGGTCAACGCCATCTACGCCGAAGCGTTCGGGGAGCACCGGCCCGCCCGCAGCACGATCGCCGTGGCGGAGCTGCCCCTCGGCGCAAAGGTGGAGATCGAGGTCGTGGCGGTCACGCCGTAACGGACAGAGCGGCGGGTATTCACGGAACAGCCCCTCCTACCCGAGGTGAGATAGGGAAATCCCTGAGCCCCCGGGCCTGGCTCCGATGCCACTTTCCCACCTGTTCCAGCGTCCCAAGCCCATCATCGGCGTGCTCCACGTGGGGCCGTCGCCGGGCGCCCCGGACGCTCGCCCCGTGCACTGCTCGGTGGACCGGACCGTCGCGGAGGCCCGGCTGCTGATCGAGCACGGCGTGGACGGGCTGCTCGTGGAGAACATGCACGACATGCCCGTCCAGGGCGAGCCCGGCCCCGAGGTCACCGCCTTCCTCACACGGGCCGCCAGCGCGGTGAAGCGGCACGCCGGCCGCCGGATGCCGGTGGGCGTCCGCGCGATGGGCGGCGCCAACCGCGTCGCGCTGGCGGTCGCCGTGGGGGCGTCCTGTGACTTCATCCGCGTGGACGACTGGGCGGAGAACACGGGCGAGGCCGGCCACCTCCTCCGCCTCCGCCACTCCCTCGGCGCCGACCGCCTGCCCATCCTCGCGGACCTCCGGCCCACCCAGGCCGGCGAATGCGCGCGGCTCGTGGACCGCGCCACGGAGCACCGGGCGGACGGCTTCACCGTCCTCGGCCCCGGCCGCGGCTTCCCGCCAGACCCCGAGTGCCTGGACGCCGTGCTCACGCGCACCGACCTCCCGGTCCTCGTCGGGGGCGGGCTGGACCACACCAACCTGCTGGATTTCGTAGACCTCGCCGACGGGTTCCTCGTGGGCTCGGGACTCAAGGAGGGCTCCGACTGGCGGGCGCCCGTGTGCGAGGAGCGGGTGCGTGCGCTCGTCGGGGCGGTGGAATACGCGCGGGGACAGGAGGTCGCCTCCTGACCGTCCGAAACAACAGCGGCCCGGCCCTGAAGGGAGGGGCCGGACCACCAGAGAGCGAGAGGCGGAGGGGAGAGTGCGCGGGAGAGGGGCCTACGAGCGGTGGGCTTCCTGCCGAGAAGGGCGGTGGCAGGCACCGCTCGAAGCCGGGATGCGCACCGGCAGTTTACGGCGCCAGCGTCTCAGCGAGTTGGTCCAAAAGGTGACGGGTGTGCGCGAGTGGCACGTCGTCCAACACGACGTCGCGGTCCAAGGCGCGGGAGGCCACGGCCCGCGCGCGGTGGCCATCGTCCGTGAGCCAGATGCGAGCGCCCTGGCGCTCCGCGTAGCTGTGCGCCACGAGCGAGTTCACGCGCGAACGCTCGCTCGCAGACGAGATCCCGAGCGTGGCCCCGAGCCTACCCTCCGTTGCTCCATCGGCGGCCCAGAGCTGTGCGAGGACGAGGTAGGCCTCGTACTCCAGCCCGAGCGCCGCGAGTACCGGCGCGCTCGCAGCCTCCACGCGCCGCGCCGCGCGGTACAGCGCAAGGCTGAGCGCAGCGTCCGAGCGGGCAGGGTAGGAGGAAAGCAGCATGACGCCAGAATAGGGGGGGCGGGCGTATGCGTCTCTAGGGGGAAGGCCCGTTCGCGGCTCCTGCAACTCCCGGGGGGCACCGCCGTAGCTGGCCCTTTCCCCCCTCAGCGCACTCCCTCCCCATGCGTCTTTCTCTCCTCGCCCTCGCTCTGTTCGCCGCGCCCGTCTTCGCGCAGTCGAACGCGGACTCGTACCGTCCCGGCGACGTGGACGCCTCCGCCGTTCAGCCCTACGAGGCCCAGTACCGCATCTTCGTGATCCAGGGCGCGGGCAGCGGGATGCCGTTCGGCACGATGTCTGAGAGCCTCTCCATCGAGGATGCCGTGGCGCTCTCCACGGTCCACGTGAACGGGGCGGGCCAGACGCAGCGGGATTCCGCGTGGTTCTCGTGGCCGGAGATGGAGCCCATCCGCTTCCGTTCCGAGGCCAACGGCGCCGTGAAGGAGCTCGCGTTCGATGGGCTGGCGGTCTCCGGCACGCTCCGCGACGGCTCCGCGCTCGACGTCACGCTGGACGCTGCCGCCTTCGGGCAGGGCGTCGCCGACATCATCGCGCGGACGCTCCCGATGGAGGACGGCGCGACGGCCTCGTTCTACGCCTTCGACGACGACACCGAGGGCTACGTCTCCACGACGACGCTCACCGTCGGTGCGGTGGAGCAGGTGCTCGGGCGCGAGGCGCGCGTGATCACCTCGGAGAGCCCTTCCAACTCCGTCACCATGTGGTACGACGCGGAGGCGGACCAGATGCTCCAGGTCGCCTTCTCGCCGCAGCCGGGCATCACCGTCGAACTCCGCCGCTCGGACCTCGACTGACCGAACCCCGCCGCAGGCGGACGGGCGCGCTGGGCAGAGGCTCGGCGCGCCCGCATGGTTTCCGTCCCGCTGGCGGAGGTCGTGGGCGGCTACTCCACCATGGCGCGCTGGGCGCGCTCGCGCCCGCTCACGGTGAGCGCCAGCCGGTCGCCGGCGCGGGTCACGGCGCCCTCGCGCTCAGCCGTGCGGACCGCCAGCAGGGCGCGCGCGTGGTCCCACCGGAGGTGGTCTTCCAGGTGGCTCACGCGGCACTCGCGCTCGGCCTCGGGCGTGTTCTCGTGGTGGAGGAGGTGGACCAGCAGCATCCGCTCCGCGAAGGTGGCCCGCTGGCGCCGGCGCCGGAGCGCCTGCGCGAGGAGCCCCCGCTCCGGCGCGAGCGCGAAGGCCAGCGCGAAGACGAGCCCGGAGACGCCCGCCATCGCGCCCGCGATGCTCGCGTCCAGCCACCGCGCCACCCAGTAGCCGCCCAGCGCGCTCGCGGCCCCCAGCGCCACGGACAGCCCGATGAGCCACTCCAGCCGGTTCGTCAGCAGCCACGCCGCGGCCGGCGGCGCGATCATCAGCGCCACCACGAGCACGCTCCCCACCACGTCGAACGCGCCCACGGCCACCACGCTCACGAGCGCCATCAGCGCGTAGTGCAGCGCGACGGGCGCGAACCCGAGCGCCGCCGCCAGTGCCCCGTCGAACGTGGTCAGCTTCAGCTCTTTGTAGAACACGCCCACGAACAGCGCGCACAGCGTGAGGACGCCGCCCATCAGCCACAGCGCGCGCGGCCCGAGGTCCCGCCCGCCGATCTCCAGCCGCTCGATCCACGCGAACGCCGGGTCCCCCAGCAGCACGGCGTCCGCGTCCAAGTGCACGTCGCTGGCGACGAGCGAGATCAGGATCACGCCGATGGAGAACAGCGCCGGGAAGACGAGCCCGATGGCGGCGTCCTGCTTCACCAGCCGCGTCCGCGAGAGCGCCTCGATCAGCGCCACCGTCACGACGCCCGTCAGCGCGGCGCCCACGAGGAGGAGCGGCGAGGCGAGGTCGCCTGTCGCGAAGAACGCCAGCGCGATGCCGGGCAGGACCGCGTGGCTGATGGCGTCCGAGAGCAGCGCGTTCCGCCGCAGCACGAGAAAGGCGCCCACGAGCGCGCACGCCGCGGCGGTGACCACACAAATCAGCTGGATCTGAAGACCGGGAGTCATAGGGAGAGCCGCGAACTGCGAAAGGGAGCCTCGCCCGGCTGGCGGTGCGCGTGGACGAGAGAGAAGGCGCGTCCGAGCGACGGAGCCCCTAGGCCCGGCAGTGCAGACGAGCCGCCACCGGACGGCCCTTCGCAGTACGCACGACGCAGTTCTTTCGTCATGATTCGCGCTCGGCGTTGCGCGCCAGCCGCCGGACGGCCCCGAGGCCGGCGTCCGTCAGCGCCCACCCATCGTCGCCGACGGGGCGGACCCAGCCGCGCGTTTCGAGGGCCTGGAGCGTGGGCAGGACGCGCTCGGGGCGGGCCGTCATGGCCTGGAGCGTGGCCGCGGGGTGCTCCTTCGCGAGGTCGCCGTGGTGGAGCGCGAGCGTGTAGAGGTCCTCCAGCACGCCGACGGTCTGGAGCGTCCGCCGCGACCGAAGCCGCTGGATCCACTGCGCCACGAGCCCGCGCCCCGGCGCTGCCAGCAGGCTCACCGTCACGATGGCGCTCGCGCACAGCACGATCGTCGGGCCGGTGGGGAGGCGGGGGACCGTCGCGGAGATGAGCGCGCCGCTCACGCCACTCACCGCGCCAAACACCGCCGCCAGCGCGACGACGCCTCCGAGCCGGTCGGTCCACTGGCGGGCCGCGGCGGCGGGCGCGATCAGGATCGCGCTCATCAGCACGACGCCCACCGTTTGTAGCCCCACCACGATGGAGATGACGAGCAGCGTCGTCAGCAGCACGTCCAACGCGCGGACGGGAAAACCGAGGCTCGCGGCGAAGTCCGGGTCGAAGAGGAGCACCTTCAGCTCTTTCCAGAAGACGCCCATCGCGAGAAGTGCGGCCCCGCCGAGGACGCCCATCAGCCACACGTCCGCCGCCACGAGCGCGGCGGCCTGCCCGAACAGGTACGCGCTCAGCCCCGCCGGGTTGAGCCCTGGGATCCGCTGCGCGAAGGTCAGCAGCACCAGCCCGATCCCGAAGAACACCGCCAGCACGATGCCCAGATAGGCCAGAAGCTGCATCACCCCTTCGCGCCGGTCGTCGGAAATCCCGGCATAGGCGGTCAGCGCCGCCAGCGAGAACGAGCGCACATCCTCGTTCACCTGTTCCGCGCGCTCGGCCAGAAGGGGCAGCGACGCGCGCAGGTCGGCATCGGGGGAATCTATGAAGGGCACGCTTTCAGAGAGAAAATCCCGCACCCGGGTGCGCGGCCCCCTAAACTGCGGATCGTCGCGCATGGCGCGATACATCTCGCCGCTTT
>DUBD01000219.1:0-322 GCA_012960515.1 Bacteroidota bacterium
CTGCGATGCCGCGCTCCTCTCCCATCCCGCGGTGAGCAAACCCGCCTACGCCTCGCTTATCGCCTCCTTCGCCGCGCCACCCGCGGCCCCCGCCTTCGCGGTCGGTATGGCCGACCGCCCCTCTCACGTCCACCAACGCCTTCTTGCCATGACCACGCCCCTTCCCCTCCTCCGCCGCACGACCGCCCTGCTGGGCTGGGTCCTCGCCGGCGCCGTCCTCCTCGGCGCGAGCCTCACCGTGACCGCCAGCCGCGCGCTGGCGCAAGAGAAACGCATCGAGGTCCGCACCGTGGAGGCTACGACGCCGCCCACCATTTTCGTG
>DUBD01000219.1:405-14307 GCA_012960515.1 Bacteroidota bacterium
TCCGTCGAGGTCCTCCAGGGCGATGACGCGCAGCAGCGCTACGGCGTGGACCACGCGCTGGAGATCCTCACGCGCGAGGGCGCCGAGTCCCGTGGTCTTCCCGCGATGGGCGGCACCATTACCGCCCGCTTCGTCAAACTGGAAGACGGCGACGACCTCGCCCGCCTCCAGATCGACGTGGAAGAAGAGTCCGACGGTGCGGACGTCGTGGTCCGCCGCCTGCGCGACGGGGGCGACGGCGAAGTCGAGGAGGTGATCGAGCAGATCATCGGCGGGGACTTTGCGCCGGGCACCCGCGTGATCCGCCTCCGCAGCGACGGCGCATCATCCATCGACTTCGAGTCGCTCGGCATCTCCCCGGATCAGGTCCAGACCATCGACATCGAGCAGATCAACGGAGCGGGCACCGCCACCATCCGCCTCCGCGACGGCGAGGTCCGCGTGATCGAGCTCTCCGGCGACCCGGAGTTCATCGAGCTGGACGAGCTGACCGACGCCCCGCAGCAGAAAGCCGCGCCCGCCCGGCTGGCGGACGTCCGCGTCGATCCCAACCCGGCACGGGACGAGGTGGCGGTCCGCTTCTCCCTCGCCAGCCCCGGCGAGGTCACCCTGGCCGTCTACGACATCGAGGGCCGACGGCTCATCGAGGACGTGATCGGGACGAGCGGCGGAGCCGAAACCTTCCGCCTGGACGTCTCGGACTTCGCGCCCGGGACGTACATCTACCGTCTGAAGACGCCGGGAGCAGAGGCCACGAGCGGCCGGTTCACCGTCACGCGCTAGCGGATCCGCGCCCGGTTCACGGCGCACACGCCCCCGCGGGAGAGGGGTCGCGAGTAGCTTCGCGGCATGTCCCTCTCCCGTGTTTGTGTGTTCTGCGGCTCCCGCGCCGGCACCCGCGCCGCCTACGCCGAGGCGGCCCGCCAGATGGGCGAGCTCTTGGCGTCGCGGGGCATCGGCCTCGTGACCGGCGGCGGGAAGGTGGGGCTGATGGGCGTGGTGGCGAACGCCGCGCTGTCGGGTGGTGGCGAAGCGCGAGGCGTGATCCCCCGCGCCCTGCTGGAGCGCGAGGTGGGCCACGAGGCGATGACCGAGTTGCACGTCGTGGAGACGATGCACCAGCGGAAAGCCGCGATGGCGGCGCTGGCGGACGCGTTCGTCGCGCTCCCCGGCGGCATCGGCACGATGGAGGAGCTGTTCGAGGTGTGGACGTGGGCCGTGCTCGGCATCCACGCCAAGCCCGTGGGATTGCTCAACGTGGAGGGCTACTACGACGACCTGCTCGGCTTCCTGGACGGGGCCGTCCGCGAGGGCTTCTTCCACCCCGCCCATCGCGCCCGCCTGGTCAGCGCCGAGACGCCCGCCGACCTCCTCGCCGCGCTCGAGGCCGCCCGCGCCGCCTGATGCTGCTCTCCCGCCGCGCCTACTGGGCGCTCGCCGTCCCCGTCGCGCTGGTCCTCGTCGGCTACGTGCTGTGGCCGAACCTCTCGACGTTCCGGCTCGGCCTGGACCTGACCGTCCTCTCGGAGTTGTTCGGCGGCTGGCAGTCCGCGGGCACGCGGGCGCTCGTCAACTCCGTCGGCGTGAGCCTCGCGACCGTCGTGGGGTCCGCGCTCGTGGGCGTCGGGCTGGCGTGGGCGCTCTACCGCGTCCGCCTCCCGTTCTCCGGCCTGCTGGCGGGCGCGGCCGCACTGCCCCTCGCGCTCCCTCCACTCGTGGGCGTGCTCGCGTTCGTCTTCCTCTACGGCGAGGGCGGGATGCTCCCGCGCGGCCTACAGGCGGTGCTCGGGCTGGACGCCGTGCCGTTCAGCTTCTCCGGGCTGGCGGCGGTCGTGGCCGTGCACATCTACGCCTTCCAGGTCTACTTCTACCTGTTCGCGGGCGCGGCCCTGCGTGATCTGGACGGGGCGCTTCTGGACGCGAGCGCGGACCTCGGCGCGGGCGGCGTGCGGACGTTCCGGGCGGTCGTGCTGCCGCACCTGCGGCCGTCGCTCGTGGGCGCGAGCCTGCTCGTGTTCATGCTCTCGATGGCGAGCTTTACGGCGCCGCTCCTCTTCGCCGAGGCCGAGCCGTTCCTCACGACGCAGATCTACCAGCTCAAGCTGAACGGCGCGATCGACCGGGCGGCGGCGGTCTCGGCCGTGCTCACGGCGATCTGCCTGCTCTTCCTCTTTCTGGCCGAGCGGGGCGGCGCTATCCGGGCCGCCAGCGCGAAGGGCGTGGGGCGCGCGCCGCAACCCCTCCGCTCCGCTCCCGCGCGATGGGCGGCGGGGCTGGGCGTGGGGCTGACGCTCCTGCTGCTCCTGCTCCCCATCGCTACGGTCGTGCTCCTCTCGTTCGTGGAGGACGGGACGTGGACCGTCCAGCCCTTCCCGACGGACTTCACGCTGAACAACTACGTCGCGCTGGCGGCGGACCCGGACGTGGCCGCGCCCATCCGCAACTCCCTCTGGATGGCGGGCCTCGCGACGCTCGCGAACGTGGTCTTTGGCATCGGTGCCGCGCTCGTCGTCACGGGCCGCCAGCGGGTCGGCGCGACGGCGCTCCGGCTGCTGACGCTGCTGCCCTTCGCGATCCCCGGAACGGTCATCGCGCTCGGCCTCATCGTCCAGTTCGACGAGCCGACGTTCCTCGCGGGCGGGGCGGTGCTTGTGGGGACGGTCTGGATCCTCCCGCTCGCCTACTTCGTGCGGCACGTCCCGCTCGTGGTGCGGAGCACGCAGGCCAGCCTGGAAGGCTTCGACGGCCGGCTGGCGGAGGCCTCGGCGGACCTCGGCGCGGGCGCGTGGCTCACGTTCCGCCGCGTGGTCTGGCCCGCGATCCTGCCCGGCGTGGTAGCGGGCGGCCTCCTGACGCTCGTGACCGCGCTCGGCGAGTTCGTCGCGAGCATCCTGCTCTACGTCTACGGCAACCGGCCCATCTCCGTGGAAGTCTTCGGGCAGCTGCGGAGCTACGACCTCGGCGCGGCCTCGGCGTACAGCGTGCTGCTGATGGTGCTCGTGGGGCTGGCGGTTGGCATGGCGCGCTGGATCGGGCGACGGGGCTGACGGCAAGTGCGCCGTGAAGGGTACTCGGTCCGCTCGCTGAGCGCGACCGCCAGCGGGCAGCGGTGGCATCGCGTCTCGCGCTCCACTGGCGGCTCGCGTCTCCCCCGCCCCGCCACATTCCTTCCTCACGGATCGCCGGCGGCCGGCCTGGGTACCATCCCCCTTTCCCTCCGGCTCATCCCTCATCTATGGACAAGCTCGTCATCCAGGGCGGACGCCCGCTCACAGGTCGCATCACCGTCGGCGGCAGCAAGAACACCGCGCTCCCGCTCATGGCGGCGTCCCTCCTCGCGGACGGCCCCTCGACGATCCATAACATCCCGGTGCTGCAAGACGTGTTCACGTTCTCCAACGTGATCCGCGTCACCGGCGCCCGCGTGACCTACTCGCCCGACGACGACCCGAGCACGCCGGAATCGATGGTCATCGACGCGAGCGACGTCCACTTCCCGGAGGCGCCGTACGAGCTCGTCAAGAAGATGCGGGCCTCGTTCTACATGCTCGGCGCGCTGCTCGGGCGCTGCGGCAAGGCGAAGGTCTCCCTCCCCGGTGGGTGCGCGTGGGGGCCGCGTCCGGTAGACCTCCACATCAAGGGCATCGAGGCGCTCGGCGCCGAGGTCCGCGAGGAAGCCGGCTACGTCATCGCCGAGGCGCCCGCAGGCGGCCTCCCGGGCGGCCGCTTCACGATGGAGCCCTCCAGCGTGGGCGCGACCGTCAACATCCTGCTGGCGGCGGTCACGGCCAACGGCGAGAGCGTGATCGAGAACGCCGCGGCCGAGCCGGACGTGGTCGTCTTCGGCAACATGCTCCAGGCCATGGGCGCGAAGATCGACGGGCTCGGCACGAGCACGCTCACCATCCAGGGCGTCGAGACGCTGAACCCGGTGGAGTTCTCCAACTGCCCGGACCGGATCGAGCTCGGCACGTACATGATCGCCGCCGCGCTGGCGACGCCCGCCGGCGAGACCTTCCGCATCGACAGCACGAACGCGGACCACCTCGGCGACGACTTCCGCCAGCGCTTCGCGGAGACCGGCGTCCCGGTCACCTACGGCGACGGGTTCGTGGAGGTGGAAGGCGTGGACGCCATCCAGCCCGTGGACATCGTGACGGCGCCGTACCCCGGCTTCCCGACCGACCTGCAGGCGCAGTGGACGGTCATGATGTCTCAGGCGGAGGGCCCGAGCACGGTCCGCGACACGGTCTACACCGACCGGTTCAAGCACGTCCCGGAGCTCCGCCGCCTCGGCGCGCAGCTCCGCGTAGACGGCGACACGGTGCACGTCAACGGCAAGCCCAACCAGACGCTCTCCGGCGCGATCGTGATGAGCACGGACCTCCGCGCGAGCGTCTCGCTCGTCCTCGCGGGCATGGTGGCGGAGGGCCGTACGGACGTGCTCCGCGTCTACCACCTCGACCGAGGCTACGAGAAGCTGGAGCACAAGCTTCAGCGGGCCGGCATCGAGATCGAACGCGAGTCGTACGACGAGAACCACCCGGAGGGCTGATCCCCTCCGGGTCCCATTCCCGCGCCCGGTTGGTTCCGCCAGCCGGGCGCGCGCTGTTTCAGGGGGCCGGAGGTGCCCCATGGCCGGCACGCTCCCGGCGTAGATTGCAAGACCCACCGGCCGCCCACGCCTCCCGCACGTTCGAGACGGACTTCCCGCTTCCTGCCCGATGCTTCCGCTCCCGACCGTGGGCTCCCGCCTCGTCGCTCTCGCGCTCCTGCTCCTCGCCGCCCCGGCGATCGCGCAGGACAGCCGCGAGACCTCCTTCGACCTCGTCCGGCTGGCGGCCTCGCCGCGCGCGGCCGCGCTCTCCAGCGCCACGGCCGCCCTTCCCGGCGAGGACCCCTCCGCGCTCTACTCCAACCCCGCGCTTCTCAGCGCCGAGACGGAGCGCCAGCTGGCGGTGAGCTACCTCAACCACCTCGCGGGTCTGAACGCAGGCTTCGCGACGTACGCGCGCGATGTGGCTGGCGTCGGCCGGCTGGCGGTGGGGCTGCGGTACCTCTCCTACGGCGAGTTCGACCGGACCGCGGAAGATGGGACGGCGGATGGAACGTTCGGTGCGAATGAGGCGGCCGTCACGCTCGGATACGCGCACGACCTAACGGACCGGCTCCGGCTGGGAGCCTCGGCGCACGCGCTGTTCGAGAGCGTGGACGACGCGAGCGGCTCCGCGCTGGTAGCGGATGCGGGCGTGGCGTACAACGTCCCGAGCCAGCTCCTGACGCTCACCGCGTCGGTGCACGGGGTCGGTGCGGTCACGTCCTCCCTCGGCGCAGACGACGCCTGGCTGCCAGTCGATCTGCGGATCGGCGTCGCGAAGAAGCTGCAGTACCTGCCCCTGACCGTCAGCGTCACCGGCTACGAGCTCCAGCGCTACGACAACGACGAGGGCGGCTCCGCGCTGGACGAAGCGCTGCGGCACGTCGCCATCGGCGGCGAGCTGCAACTCGGGAAGGCGCTCGCGCTCCGCCTCGGCTACGACCCGGGCCGCGCCGAAGACCTCCGCACGGGCGGCCGGCTGGACCTCGCGGGGATGAACGCGGGCTTCGGCATCCAGACGAGCCGCGTCACCGTGGACTACGCCCGCACCGGGTGGGGCGAGTTCGGCGGCCTCCACCAGTTCGGCGTCCGCTTCGCCTTGTAGGGTTCCGGGTTCCGGGTTCCGGGTTCCGGGTTCCGGGTTCCGGGTTCCGGGTTCCGGGTTCCGGGAAGCAAACGGTTCTCCGCGCGCCCGGCTGGCGGAGTCTGCCGGCGGGGGGATGTCGCGCTCGCTGAACCGCGGCGCCAGCGGGGAAGGGGGACGGGCGCGGCCCGCCCCGCTCCAGGCTACATCTCCTGCGGCGCGCTGATGCCGAGGATCGCGAGGCCGTTCGCGAGGACCGTCCGCGTGGCCGTCGCGAGCGCCAGTCGGGCGGAGGCCACGTCTTCCGGCTCGCCGAGGATGCGGCAGTCGCGGTAGAACTGGCTGAACGCGCTCGCCACCTCGCGGAGGTAGGTCGCCAGCTTGTGCGGCCCCATCGCCTCGGCGGCGGCGCGGATCTCGTCGGGGAAGCGGAGGAGCTCCTTGATGAGCGAGACGGCGCTCTCGTGCGAGAGCAGCGCCAGGTCGGCGCCCTCGGCGCTCAGCCCGGCGTCCGTGGCCTTCCGCAGGATGCTCGCGATGCGGGCGTGCGCGTACTGGAGGTAGAACACGGGGTTCTTCTCGCTCGCCTCCTTTGCGAGGTCGAGGTCGAACTCCAGGTGCGTGCCGGGCGAGCGCATGAGGAAGAAGAACCGCGTCACGTCCTCGCCCACTTCGTCCATGAGCTCGTCCAGCGTGACGTAGGTGGCCTTCCGCGTGCTCATCTTGACCGGCTGCCCGCTGCGGACGAGCGTGACGAACTGGTAGATCAGCACCTCGATGCGGTCGGCCGCCTCGTCGCCCGCGAGCACGCGGACGCCTCGGATCACATCCGGCACGGTCGCGATGTGGTCCGCGCCGAACACGTCCACGATGCGGTCGAACCCACGCGCCAGCTTGTCGAGGTGGTAGGCGATGTCTGGGAGGCGGTAGGTCGGCTCGCCCGTCGCCTTGACGAGGACCGTGTCCTTGGGCGTCTCCGCGCCGTCGCGGGTCTCCACCTTGCCCAGCTTGCCGGTCGCGAACCACGTCGCGCCGTTCTTCTCGTAGGCGAGATCGCGCTTCGTGAGCTCCTCCACCACGTTCCAGACCGCGCCGGAGTCGTAGACGGTCCGCTCGTTGAAGTGCTCGTCCATCTCCACGCCGAGCCGCTGGAGCGTGGCCTCGATCTCCGCGAAGACCGCCTTCTCCGCCGCCTGCTTGAACGGCGTCTCGTCCTTCGCCTCGTGGAGTCCCTCGCCGTGGGCCTCTACCAGCTGGCGGGCCACGTCGGCGACGTACTCGCCGCGGTAGCCGTCGTCCGGGAAGCTCGCCGGGACGACGGTGCCGTCTTCCAGCGTCTTCTGCGGCATCTCCGGGTTCAGGAGCTGCTCGTAGCGCGCGCGGACGCTCTCGCCGAGCACGCGCATCTGGCGGCCGGCGTCGTTGAAGTAGTACTCGCGCGTAACGGCGTAGCCCGTCCACTCCAGCAGGTTCGCGACCGTATCGCCGAGGACCGCGTTGCGTCCGTGGCCCACCGTCAGCGGGCCCGTCGGGTTGGCGGAGACGTACTCCACGATGGCGGTCTTCCCCTCCCCATCCAGGACCCGGCCGTAGCGCTCGCCCTGCCCGAGAAGCTCCGCCAGCGCGGCGGTGACGTAGTCCTTCGCGAGACGGACGTTGATGAACCCGGGGCCGGCGACCTCCACCTCGGCCACGCCCTCCACGCTTCCGAGCGCGGACGCGACGGCCTCCGCGATCTGGCGCGGAGCGCGGCGAAGCGGCTTCGCCAGCTGCAGCGCGACGTTCGTCGCGAGGTCCCCGTGCTCGGGGTTGTTCGGCGTCTGGAACTCGACGGCGACCGCCTGGGGGTCGAACTCGGCCGGGAGGTCGGGGAGCTGCGCGAGGGCGGCGCGGATGTGCTGCGCGAGGGTGTCTTCCATCGGTGCGGGGGTCGGGCGGGGAAGCTAATCTGTCCCCCCGGCCCGACCTGAGAGGGGCCGGCGAAGTCTTCCCCCCTCCTGCTATGCGCCCCCTCGCGATCCTGCTCGTCCTCGGCCTCGTCGGCTGCTCCACCGCCGACGCGCCCGCCGGTCCGTCCACGCCACCCCCCGCACCCGAGACGGCCATGCCCTCAACGGTTGCCGAGCGGCCGAGCGTGACGCCCACGACGGTGGAGACCGACTCCATCACCGTGGACGATCCCGCCCGGCGCCTGGTCGTGGACATCGCCGTACCCGTCGTGTCCTCGGCGTACGCGGGCACGGACCGCGTCAACGAGCGCCTCTACGAGACGGCGAACGCCGGCTGGACTGAGATGGCCCCGCTCGAGCCGCTGGCGGCCGACGCGAGCGAGTGGGAGCGGTACGAGTTCAGCGGCGGCTACGAGGTAGAGCTGGCGGACGGCCCGCTCGTGAGCGTCGTTCTCGCGCTGTACGCCTACACCGGCGGCGCGCACGGAAACACCTCGTTCGCGCCGCAGACGTTCGACCTAGAGACGGGCCGCGCGCTCGGCTTGGAGGATATGATCCAGACGACGCCCGCCGCGCTCGGCGCGCTCCGCGACGCGGTGGAATCCGCGCTCGTGACCGAGATGGCCTCGCGCTACGGTGACACCGAGGCGCAGGCCCGCGAGATGCTCTGGCTGGGTGATCTCACCGCCAGCACGGAGACGTTCGACGGCCGCATGACCCTCGGCGCCGACTCGCTGCAGGTCCACTTCGCGCCGTACGCCGTGGCGCCCTACGCAGCCGGGACGTTCCGCATCCCCGTCGCCTACGCGGACCTCGACGGCCACCTCGGCCCCGTCGCTGCCCGACTGACGGACCGCTAGCGGAGGACGGGCAGCGTGAACCCGGGAGGCGGGCAGACGGTACGAGGCTCGCTTTTCCCGCCTCCCATGCGCTACGCCCTTCTCGCCCTCGCCCTCGTCTTCTCCGCCTGCGGCCCCTCCCAGACGCTCCGCCAGCCGGCGGGCACGAACGCGGAGGCGGGCCCGCCCGCACGCGATCCATCCGGCGCGGCCTCCCCGCTCGCCCCCTCGCGCGACGTCCTGCTGGAGGGCGTCTCCATCGTGGGCCGCTGGGAGGCGTACGCCGTGCTGGGCGACGACCTCGCGACGCTCGACCTCCAGCGCGGCACGCTCACCAAAACGCTCATCGTCAACCCGACCGGCCGGGTCACGCTCCGCGGTCAGGACGAGCGCGAGGGCGGGGGCGAGCCCGTTTCGTACTCCGGCACCATCGAGGGCAACCGCGTCCGGCTGGCGGGCCTCACGGGCGAGGCCACGCTCTCGCTGGAGCGCACCCACCTCGCCCTCACCGATCCCGGCGGGACGACGACCGTCTACCTGTGGTCCGGGCGCTGAGCGGGCGTCATTCCGCCCGGTAGACCGCGAACTCGTCGTGCCTCGCGTGGAGCGCCAGCGCGATGGCGAGCATCGTGGAGTTCGCCAGCAGCGCGGAGCCGCCGTAGCTCACGAACGGCAGCGGGATCCCGATCACCGGCATCAGCCCGATGGTCATCCCGACGTTCACCAGCAGGTGTGTGAGGAAGATGCCCGTCACGCCCGCCGCGAAGAGCCGCGGCGCCGCGCTGCCCGCGCTCGTGCCGAGGCTGGTCAGCCGGATCAGCAGGAACGCGAAGATGAGCAGGATGGGCAGCGTCCCCCGGATGAACCCGAGCTCCTCGCCGATGATGGTGAACACGAAGTCCGTGGACTGCTCCGGGATGTACGCCAGCTGCGTCTGCGTCCCGTTCGTGAACCCCTTACCGAAGAACCCGCCCGAGCCGATGGCGGCCTTGGACTGGATCACGTGGTACCCCGCCGTATCGGCGTACGCCTCGGGGTCCGTGAACGCCACGATGCGGCCGATCTGGTGCGGCTGCAGCACGGAGAACAACAGGAAGCGCGCCGCGATGCCCACGCCCGCCGTCGCGGCGAACGCCAGCCCCGTCGCCAGCTTGGAGCGCGTCCACAGCGAGTAGCCGATGGTGACGAGCAGGATGAAGAGCGCGAGGTAGAACGGGTTCACGATCGCGAGGTAGCCCGCCACCGCCACAGACGCGCCCAGGCCCACCACCCAGAGCGGCACGAGCCCGCTCCAGAACAGGAGGAAGTAGCCCATCGCGAGGAAGACGAGGCCCGTCCCGGTGTCGTTCTGCATCACCACCAGCCCGCACGGGATGAGGATCAGCACCGCCAGCCCGGCGATGGCGACGAGGTACCCCGCGTTCATCCCGATCTCCACACTCCGGACGCCCCGGCGGCTCAGAAAGGCCGTCGCTGCGAGCACGGTCCCCCCCTTCGCGAGCTCCGCCACTTGGAGGGAGAACCCGCCGATCTGCAGCCAGCTCTTCGCGCCGTTGATCTCGCGCCCGAACGCGAGCGCGGCCACGAGCAACCCGAGGCAGACCACGTAGGCGAGGGGCGCCAGCCGCATGATGAACCGCGCCGGGAGCAGGAAGATCACCAGCATCACGCCCGCGGAGATCCCCGCCCACATCGCCTGCTTGTTGGCGTTGTTCTTGACGGAGTCCAGCAAGAACTCGCGCGCGGGCCCGTGGGTGGAGCTCCAGATGGCGGCGAGCCCGAACCCGACGAGGCACGCCCACGCGAGGAGCGTCGGGGTGTCGAGCCGTTTGTACCAGGGGATCATGCGGAGAGAGGCGGGAGGTGCGGCTGGCGGACAGCCTCGGCGAGGACAACCGCCAGCGCGCGGCTAGATGCGGCCGACGGACTTGAAGGACTGGACGGAGCGGATCATCGGGATGCGCTCGGGCGCGATCTCCCCGCGCAGGAACTGCTCGATCATGAGGCTGGCGATCGGGCCGGCCGTCTGGGAGCCGTAGCCCGCGTTCTCCACGATCACGCCGACAGCCACCTTCGGGTCGTCATACGGCGCGAAGGCGACGAACACGGCGTGGTCCTTCCCCCGCGGGTTCTCCGCTGTGCCGGTCTTGCCCGCGATGGGGATTTCCGGGAAGCGGCCGTCGCGCGAGGCGAGGATCTGGGAGCGGCGCGCTGTGCCGGCCGTCGCCACCAGGCGCATCCCCTCGCGGACGACCTGCAGGTTGCGCGGCTCCATCGGGATCCGGCGCGCGCGGGGGTGCTGCGGCCTCCGCGCCTCGCCCGTCGCGGGGTCGATCTGGCGCTCCACGAGGTGCGGCGTCACGAGCGTCCCGCCGTTGGCGATGGCCGCGGTGGAGCGCGCCAGCTGAAGCGGGTGCGCGCCCATGTTGCCCTGCCCGATCCCGAGGTTGACGGTAAAGCCGGGGCCCCAGCCGCCCCTGCCCCAGCGCTGGTCGAAGTAGGCCGAGTCCGGGATCAGCGCGGGCTTCTGGTCCGGAAGGTCCAGCGGCGCGAGGGTGCCGAACCCGAAGCGGCGTGCCCACGCGCCCCAGGTGTCCAGGTCCATCCGCTTCGGCCCGTCGGGCGTTTGGAACACGTCGTTCATCAGGCGGAAGAAGAACGTGTTGCAGGAGACCTGAATCGCGCGGCGGACGGAGATGCGGCCGTGCGCGCCGCCGTGGCAGCGAAAGAAGCGCCCGAGCATGTAGCCGCCGCCACAGAACAGCTCGGTGTCCTCGGTGATCATCCCCTCCTCCAGCGCTACCGCCGACATGAACGGCTTCCAGGTGGAGCCCGGCGGGAGGTTCGCCTGCGTCGCGCGGTTGAAGAGCGGCTTCTCCGGGTTACGGTAGAGGTAGTCCACGTCGGCCTGCGTCATGCGGCCCGCCAGCGCGGAGGGGTCGTAGTCCGGCGCGCTCACCATGGAGATGATGCCGCCCGTCTCTACGTCGATCATGACAGCGCCGCCGCGCTTGTCCACGAACAGGCTCTCCGCCAGCGCCTGCACCTTGGAGTCGATCGTCAGCTCCAGCCCGACGCCGCTCTCGGGCTCTACGTCCATCGAGCCGCCCTCGTAGGGCTGCACCTCCATCCCGTGCACGTTGACGAGCATGTACTCACGCCCGACCCGGCCGCGGAGCACGGGCTCGTACTCCGCCTCGATGCCCGTAATGCCGATCATGTCGCCGAGCCGATAGCCCTGCTCGCGCATGTTGTCCAGGCGGGTCGCGTCGATCTCCTTGACGTATCCGAGGACGTGGCTCAGCCGCGCCTCGGAGTGGTACCGGCGTTGCTGATCCTCGCGGAAGCCGAGGCCCGGCAGCCGGTACTGGTTCTCTTTCAGCCGCGCGAAGGCCCAGAACGGCACGTCCTCCATCAGCACGGCGGTCTGGTACCCGCTCCGCGCGAGGATCTGCTCGTACTTCCGGGAGAGGTCCGCCAGCGGCACGCCGGTCAGCTCCGCTACGAGCGGCAGGTCCGCCCGGTCGAAGTACCGGGCCGAGACCGTGACCGTGAGCGTCGTCTTGTTATCGACGAGGAGGACGCCATTGCGGTCGTAGACGTACCCGCGGGCAGGCCGGACGATGTTCTCCTCGATGGCGTTGCCCTCCGCCGCCGTCACGTACTCGTCGCGATCGACGATCTGCATCTGGACGAGCCGGACGCCGAGAAAGGCGACGAGGGCGAGGACGGCGACTGTGAACACGCGGAAGCGGAGGCGCGCTTCTTCGTGCGAGGTGCTAGCGACGACAGACATGGGGTACCGGGCTGGAGAGGCCCAACGCGTTCGGGTGTACGTTCGTTCGGTCCGCGGGCCTCTCGCGGGAAGTTCGTGCGTGGCGCGGCCCTCCGCGCGACGGATTCCGGCGCCGCCCGTAGGGCAGAACGGTGTCCCCAAGGCATCGCCGACGGCACGCGGGCGTTCCCTACCCGCCCTGGCGCACCGCGGCAGAACCGCAGGCCGGCCGCCGGGTACACCGAGTGAGGCTTCAGGGCACTTCGGCGTCCCCGCTGTCACCTCACCGCCCGCTCGCCCGGCTCCCCGAGAGACCCGCCCGCTCCCCCATGCCCCGCTCGCCGCTCCTCGCGCTCTCCGTCCTCCTCGCCGCCGCCCTGCTGGCGCCGGTTCCCGCCGAGGCCCAGTACTTCGGCCGCAACAAGGTCCGCTACGACGACTTCGACTTCCGAATCCTCGAGACGGAGCACTTCGACCTCTACTACTACGAGGGCATGGAGACGGCCGTGCAGGACGTGGCCCGGATGTCCGAGCGGTGGTACGACCGCCTCTCCGCCATCCTCGACCACGAGTTCGACGAGCGGAAGTCGATCATCCTCTACGCGGACGACGCGGACTTCCGGCAGACCAACATCGCCAACATCGGCGAGGGTACGCAGGGCGTCACCGAGGGGCTCCGCCAGCGGGTCGTGCTCCCCATGGCCGGCTCGTACGCGGAGACGGACCACGTGCTCGGCCACGAGCTCGTCCACCAGTTCCAGTACGACATCGCGCAGAGGGCCGGCACCTTCGCACAGTTCGTGCGGATGCCGCTGTTCGTGATCGAGGGCATGGCGGAGTACTACTCCGTCGGGCGCGAGGACGCGCTCACGTCCATGTGGATGCGGGACGCCGTCCTCCGCGACGACTTCCCCTCCATCACGGACCTCCAGACGAACCCGCGCTACAACGAGTACCAGTACGGCCAGCCATTCTGGGCCTTCCTCTCCGGCACCTACGGCGACGAAGCCGGCGTCCGGTTCTTCAAGGAGGCCATGACGATGCCGATTGACTCCGCGCTCGTCACCATCACGGGGCTCTCGCCGGACTCGCTCTCCGCGCGATGGGTGGCCGCTCTGCGCGCCCAGCTGGTGCCGCCCGCCGCGGGCCGCTCCGTCCCACGCCCTGATCTCACGGAGGACGTGCAGGAGGCCATCGAGCGGTACGAGGAGCGCGTCGCCCA
Organism: Bacteroidota bacterium; assembly: GCA_012960515.1. Taxonomy (GTDB): domain Bacteria; phylum Bacteroidota; class Rhodothermia; order Rhodothermales; family Rubricoccaceae; genus Rubricoccus. Next base: position 13,872 of record DUBD01000219.1, read on the forward strand.
GGACCGCGAGCGCGGGCGGGAGACCGACCGCCCCCGACCGCCCGGCATCGCTTATCCGGACTCGTTCCCGCGCATCACGGCGGAGCGCTTGCTGGCGCGAGAGCGCGGGAGCGGCAACATCTCCATCGCGCCGCAGCTGTCCCCAGACGGCCGCTACGTCGCCTTCCTCTCCGAGAAAGACCTCTTCGGCATCGACCTCTTCCTGGCGGACGCGAAGACGGGGGAGATCGTGACCAAGCTGGAAGAGGTGGGCACGGACCCGCACTTTGACGCGATCCGGTTCATCGAGAGCGCCGGGACGTGGAGCCCGGACGGGCGGCAGTTCGCGTACGTCGTCTTCTCGGGTGGCAACAACGAGATCGCCATCCTGGACGTGGACTCCCGCGATGTCGTCCGGCGGATCGCGATCCGCGGCATCGGCGCCATCAAGGACCCG
>DUBD01000220.1:0-393 GCA_012960515.1 Bacteroidota bacterium
GGGCCCCTCATGGACTTCTTCACGCGGATGTTGTGCAGCGGGAAGAACCCGGAGGCCAATGTCGCTGGGTCGCGCGAGGAGCTCGCGAGCTCCGGGGCCAAGCCGACGCTGATGACCATGGAGACGCACCAGGTGCGGGCGCTGGAGCGCTTGCGGCAAGTGGCGGATCACGAGGCCGAGCGCTACCGCGGCCTGATGGCGCGCATCCGGGGCAGGGTGCCGCTGCGCGGCGCGGGACAGCGGCCCCCGCCGATGGCGAGGCCTCCGACGGGCGCCGGCGAGCCGCGCTCGTTGATGTCGTGCCTGGCGGGCTTCCAGCCGACGACGCGGAAGTCGGGGCGCGAGCTGGAGCTGCGCGAGCAGGTGGTGACCCTCTCGGGGCAGGTGAGCGAC
>DUBD01000220.1:466-2386 GCA_012960515.1 Bacteroidota bacterium
GGTCTCGCACGTGCTGGCCGGCTACACGCAGACGGAGATCGTCCCTGCGGTGGTGGCCCGGCTGGAGGCGGCGGCGCGCGACATCTTCCTCGTCGGGTTCACGCTCGACCACCCGGACGTCGTGGAGGCGCTCCTGGCGGCGAGGCGGAGGTCGCGGGACCTCGGAGAGCGAGGCGCCATCATCCGGGTGATGGTGGACGCCGGGATGGCGTACAATGGGACGACGGTGCAGATGTTGCACCAGCTCGAGCGCATGCAGAAGGCGCGGATCGAGGTGCGCGTCGTGAGGCCGAGGCTGCACATCAAGGCGTTGATCGTGGACGACGTGGCGTTCGTCGGCAGCTTCAACTGGACCCGGGCGGCGACGCAGAACTTCGAGTGGATGGTGGAGATCGCGGACGGCGAGCGCCGCCGCGACGATGACGTGCAGGCGGTGGCGCTGCTGAGGCGGAGAGTGCGCGACATCTGGGAGACGTCGGCGCAGCCCTTCGATGCGGCGGCCCCCGCCCCGGCGACCCGGCGGGCGATGAGCCGGTCGCGCAGCGAGCACTTTTAGGCGGGCGCCTCCCGAGGACGGGAATCCTCGTGGACGTAGCCACACGCCAGGCGCCGCGGCGCCAAGTTTGACAAGTTCGGCGGACCCGTTCCAAAACTCTCTTGTTCGGAGTTCGCCACCGGGGGCCTTCTTCCAGGTTGGTCCCGCCGCTTCGGGCGGCCGAAATGACGGAACTCGTGCTGGGGTACAGATGCGGCGCTTAGAGTGTCAGGGCAGGGTCCGGTCTCTTTTAAGATGAGGGGGAGACTGTAGAGGAAGTGGACCCTGCTGCTGCGGCTACGCGGCAGTCTTCCTCGGAAGACTGTGGCGTTGGGATGCTGGTGTTTGCGCTGCTCTGTTAGTGCGATGTTGCCGCGAGGTTGAGACTGCGAGACGCAGAGACAGAGCTGAAGCGGCACCCGCTTTGGCTCAAGACGTTGGCGAAAGGTGACGCGGAAAGCGCCAGCGCGCGGGGTCGCGCGCTGCGCCCGGCCGCGGGCCGGCTTCCTCTAAGGGGAGCCGGCTCGCCAACAGGTGGGGGCTGTTCCGGGAACTGCTACTGGCGAGCCCGAGCTCGCCGGGCGCTTCCCCGGGTAACCGGCGGACGCTCCTCAAGAGCGGCGCGCCGACCAGCAATAGCGGCGCCGGCCCCCGGTGGCAGCCGCCGCGTTGAACAACGGCATGGCGGACGCCGCCGGGGACCCCGGGGTAAGGCCGCTGGCACAAGCCGAGCTGGTCGCAATGAACGACGAGGAGTTGCGGGGCTACTACGCCGACGCCCCGCTGCTCGGATGGATCGAGTGGGCTCGCTGGCGGAAGACCAGGAGGCCCCCAGGCGCGAGCGAGTGGGCCGGCCCCGGCAAGGGGATCGAGGCGACGCTGTGGCGCCGAGTGATGGAGTTGGTCCACGGCGAGGCGTGGCGGGAGCTGCTCGCGGCGCGCGACGACGACGACGACGAGCCGGAGGGGCCCGCCGCCGCTGCGCCGCCGGCCGCCGAGCCGGGAGCCGCAATGCCGCTCGTCGCGGCGCACGAGGCCGAGGGCGGTGCTCCCGCCCCGGGCGTGGCGGACCCCTTTGCCGCGCTGCGGCCGGGCGAGGCCGTGGAGGACTTCGAGAGCCGGCTCCGCGCGGGCGTGGAGCAGATGCGGGCGCGCGGCGAGCCCGTCGACGATGTGGAGGTCGAGGCCACGATCCTCCGGGCGCGGTACGCCCGGGAGGCGGAGGCGCGTGAGTCGCCGGCGCTGTGGGTGCTGGGCGAGCTCGCCGGCGCCGTTGCGAGCGACGAGTCCACCCCGCTGGAGGCGGTGCGCCGGCAGGTGTTGGCGGCGCTGGCCGAAGAGCTCGGCGGCGAGGTGGCGGGGAATGCGGCGCGGACGATGCTGGC
>DUBD01000221.1:0-279 GCA_012960515.1 Bacteroidota bacterium
CGTCGCCGCCCTCCACCAGCGTCGGCGTGGTGCCGGCGCCGAGGGCGGCGATGCGCCCGCCGAGGGTTTCGTCCAGCGCGAGGAGGCGGCTCTCGGGGATGTAGCTGTCGGCCAGCGCGATGGCGCCGTCCGGGGTGGCGTCGTACTCGCGGGCCGCCAGAGCGAAGAGGGAGTCGGCGATGGGGGAGCCCTGAATCTGGCCGAGGGCGCCCAGGGCGGCCTCCGCAGTTTCCCGGCTATCGGTGCGGATCAGGCGGAGGCGGACGTACGGCTCGCGGA
>DUBD01000221.1:289-14131 GCA_012960515.1 Bacteroidota bacterium
CCAGCCGCTCGCGGTTGGACTCGAAGTACGCCTCGATCTCCGGCTCGGTGGGCTCCGCAGGCTCCGCCTCGAAGAAGCGCTCCAGGTACGCCGCTTCGAGGACGGCGCTCTCGCTGTCGCGGAGCTGGCGCTGTACCTCGGGGAGCTCGTCGAGCCCCTCGCGGCGGGCCTCCTGCACCACGAGCTGGCGCCGCACCCACTGCTCCACGACCTGGCGCCGCGCCGAGGCGCTGTCCAGGCCAGGCGTCGCGGAGCCGAGGGCGTCGCGAAGTTCGGCTTCCGTGAGCACGGCCTCGCCGACCCGCGCGACGGCGGGACTGTCCGCCGGGAACGCGCTCGGGTTCTCGCCGCGGCACCCGGAGAGGGCGAGCGCGGCGAGAACCGGGAGGAGGAGGCCGAGGCGCGTCACTTACTCGCTCGCGGTCGGGACGCTCTGGGGCTCGCGGACCTCCGCTTCCCCGGGCGCATCGGCGGATTCCCGGAGGCTCGGCGGGAGCGCCGGGATCCGGTCCGGGTAGGTCGTCGCGTTGTAGCGCTGGCGCAGGCGGGCGGCCCAGTCACGTTCCAGCGTTTCCTGGTAGTCCGCGATCACCTCCGCGCGGGCCTCGTCGAACGTCTTCTCGCGAGGTGCCTCGATACCGTCGAGGTAGTAGACGGCGAGCCGGCTGCGCTCGGGGAGGACCTCCGTGTACTCGCCGGGCGCGAGCGCCAGCGTGGCGTCCAGCGGGGTGTCCGTGGAGTCCGCCAGCCGGAGGGTGTCCAGCCGAAGGGCGAACCGGCTGCCCTCGTGCCGCGCGAAGATCTCGGCGGGGGAGTCCCCGCTGGCGAGTTCCTCACGGACGGTCCGCAGGAGGGAGTCCGCGGGCGTCCGGAAGGCGAGGATGCGGCGGCGCTCCGGCCAGCGGTACGCGCTCCGGTTGGCCTCATAGGTGGCCATGAGGCCGGTCGTGTCCTGGGCGGCGCGGGTCCAGACGCTGTCCTCGGCAATCCGGAAGAGCAGCACGCCGTTCGCATAGCTCTGGAAGATGCGCGCGAACTCGGGGTCGCGGTCCTCCAGCGAGCCGATCGCGAGCTCGACGGCCTCGTTGTCGAGGAAGTCGTCGGCGAAGGAGACGAGGCGGTCAGCGGCGTCTTCGCTGAGATCCAGGCGGGCGCGCCGGACGGGCGTGGTGAGCGCGTCCAGGGTGTAGCTCTGGTCCCCGATGACGGCGAAGGTGTCGGCGCCGGCGGTGTCGAACCCGTCCAGCACGAAGCCCATCACGCTATCGGCGGGAACGTCCGCCAGCGCGGCGCGGATGACCTCGGGCATGAAGGTGGTGCCCCGCGCTTCGCGCTCCTCGCGCCCCACTTTCTGGCGCCGCAGCGCTGTGCGGGGCAGGTTCTGGGCCACCCGCTTCAGCTCGTCGTAGCGGTCCTCGTAGGACGCCGGCTCCTCGCGGCCCGTGAGTTGGATGATGTGGACACCGAACCGCGTCTCGACGAGGTCCGAGATGTCGCCAACGTTCTCCAGCGCGAAGGCGGCGTTCTCGAAGGGGGGCACCATCCGGCCGGGGCCGAACGTGCCGAGATCGCCGCCGGAGACGGCCGAGCCGGGGTCTTCCGAGAACTCGCGGGCCACGTCGCCGAAGTCGGCGCCGGCGAGGATGCTGTCGCGCAGCGCGTTAACGCGGTCACGGACGGCGGCGGAGTCTGCGGCCGTGTTCCCGCTCCACTGGCGGAGGATGTGGCGCGCGGAAACGGGCGTCGGGGTGGGGCGGCGGTCGCGGACGTAGATCAGGTGATAGCCGTAGGGGCTCCGCACCGGCTCCGAGACCTCCCCGACGGGCGTGGCGTACATCCCGTCCTCGAACGCGAGGACTGTACGGCCGGCAGAGAGGTAGCCGAGGTCACCCATCGCGCCGATCTGCCCCTGCGGCCGCCGCGCGGAGGGATCCTCCGAGTGTCGGGCTGCGGCCACGCCGAACTCGAGTTGGCCGGCGACGATGGAATCGCGGATGGCGCTGATCCGCTCCAGCTTCGCGAGGGTGTCCGCGGGGGAGGAGGTCTCGTCGGCGAGGAGGAGGAGGTGCGAGACCTGGATCTGCTCCTGGCTCTTGTCATAGAGATCGCGGACGATGTCGTCCAGGATCTCGGCGTCGGTGAAGAAGGGGCCAGCGAGCTGATCGCGGTAGGCGTCCAGCTCTGCCTGGTAGGTAGAGTCCTGGTCGTAGCCGGCCTCTCGGGCGCTCTTCACCTTCAGGCGGAAGTCCACGTAGCGTTCGAGGAAGTCCTTGCGCCGCTCTTCAACGGAGTCCGCGGGGAGCGAGGCGAGGTCGAGGCCGGACTCAGCGCGGTCGTACTCAGCCTCGAAATCGTCGAGCGAGAGGATCGTGTCGGTCCAGGTCGCGACGATGGGCGAGCCGTCCGGGGCGACGGTTACGGGCTCGGGGAGGTCAGGGCGTGCACCGCCGCAACCCACGGCGGCGACGCTGAAGGCGAGGACCGCCAGGGGGGCGGAGAAACGCAACGAGAGCATCGGGTGTCGGGGGATGAGAGGGCGCCGGCCCGCTGCCGGACGCTCAGGGAAACTCCGGTGGAAGCTAACCGGGGACCGTGGGCGGCGGCACGGGTGGGCGGGTCAAGCCGTCTCGAAAAGCCGCCCGGCTGGCGGTGGCGCTCGGCGGAACGTGGAGGGCTGCAAAAAATCTTCATGTGGAGAGCAACTTCTGGAGCGCGCACCGGTCTCCGCTCGAAAGGCCCTTCCCCTACACCCCGGCCCATGCCCCACGTCCCCGCGCCCCCGCCCGGTGCCGACCTCGTCGAAGCGTTCCGCCGCGGCGACGAGTTCGCGTTCGCGACGCTCTACGACCAGCACAAAGGGGCCGTCTACGGCTACGCGGCCAAGATGCTGCTGAGCCGGTCGGCGGCGGAGGACGTGGTGCAGGAGACGTTCGCGCGGGCCTACGAGCACCGCGAGCGTCTCGTGAGCGCGGCCGCTTTCCGGTCGTGGATCTTCACCATCGCGCGGAACCAGTGCCTCAACGCGCTGGCGCGGGCGGAACGCGAGCCGCCGATCAAGGAGAATGCGGATCCCCGACCGGCCCCCGGCACCCCGTTCTCCCACCTGCTCAAGAGCGAGCAGACGGCGCTGGTGAACCGCGCGCTGGACGCCCTGCCGCCCTCCTATCGCGAGGTGCTCATCCTCCGAGAGTACCAGAACCTCTCCTACGACGAGATCGCGGCCGTCACGCGGTCCACGGTCTCCGCCATCAAGAGCCGGTTGTTCAAGGCCCGCCGCAAAACCGGAGAGATCCTCCGCCCGTGGCTGGACCCTACGCCCGCCGCTAAGCCGGCGACCGTCCCGACCCCGTCTCGCGTCTGATCCATGTTCGTTCCGCCCTCTCTCTGTTCCGATCCCGACGCCGAGGTTCTCCTCTACGAGTACCTCGACGGCGAGCTCGCGCCCGGTCAGGAGCCGGCCCTCTTCGGTCACCTCGCGACGTGCGCCGAGTGCCGCCGCCAGTTCGACGCGCTGCTCTCCTTCCGGCTGGCGGTGCGGCAGGAGCCGCTCGTGGTGCCCCCTGCGCTGGACCGCCGCGTGATGGCGCGGCTGGACGAGTCCCGCCGCCGCTCGGCGCTCCGGCCGGATCGTCGGGCAGACCGCGCCCCGCTGGCGGGCGCGCTCCGGCGGCGGATCTCCGTGGGGGCCGCGCTGGCGGTGGCGATTGTGGCGGTGGGGCTGGCGGCGCTGATGCCGGCGTCTGCCCCCGCCGAACCCGCCGAGCCGGTCCACTTCGCGCCGGTGTACCTGCAGGACGGCCCGCTTTTCGTGCTGGACGAGGAAGTGACCGTTGAGGCGGAGCGGCGACGCTAGGCCTCGCGTTCTGCTTCGGCGGCGACGTGCGCCAACTCGGGGAGGATGAGCGCGTCCATCGCGAGGCGGACGGCGGCGGTGGAGCCGGGGCAGCAGAAGAGGACCGTCCGGCCGTCCGGTCCGTAGAGCCCGGCGCAGGCCCGCGAGAGCATCGCCGCGGCGCCGATCTCCCGGTACGAGAGCAACCGGAACAGCTCGCCAAAGCCGGGGATCTCAGACGTGAACAGCGATTCCGCGACGCGCACGGTCCGGTCGCGCCCCGCGATGCCGGTCCCGCCCGTCGCGATCACCACGCGCGCGGGCTCCGCCAGCCGGAGAAGCGCGGTCCGGATAGCCTCGGCGTCGTCCCGGACGATCTCGCGCGCGAGGACCGAGTGTCCGGCCGCCTCCAACGCCATCGCGATATGGTCTCCGCTGGCGTCGGTCGCGGCGGTGCGGGTGTCCGAAACGGTCAGGACAGCACTGGCGACAGAGCGTCCCGCCGCGCGCTGGCGGTGGTGCTCGGCGCTCATGCGGTGGCCTCGCGCGGTTCGGCCTCTGGTGTCTCCTCCTCGTGCGGCTCGCCGAACCATCGCGGGGGATCGTGGCCGTGGCCGCCCCAGGGGTTGCAGCGGAGGATCCGCCAGCCGGCCAGGATGCTGCCACGGAGCGCGCCGTACTTCCGGAGCGAGAGGATCGCGTACTGCGAGCACGTGGGCGTGTAGCGGCAGCTCGGCGGAAACCACGGCGAGATACCCAACTGGTAGAACCGCACCAGAGCTACGAGCAGCAGGCGTGGGAGACGCCAGATCCACCGCCCGGCCTCGGCCAGGCCGCGGGTCACGTCGCGAGTGTGCATCGTGGCGCAGAGCATGGGGGAGGAACGCGCGCGGGTTGCCTTCGGTGCCCGCCGGGAGGCGCCGCCAGCGGGGCGGTCAGTCGCCTTCGACGAAGTAGAGGATCTGCCACGTGCTGCCGCGCTTTTCGAACCCGGCCCGCAGCCCGACCGGGCTCCGCACGAAGGTGTCCGCGATCCAGCCGCGTTCCCCGCTGGCGAGGCGGATCGGGACCCAGGTGTAGCCGTCGGCGGTGGTCTCGAAGACGCCGTCCACGGGCGCGCGGGGGACCACCTGGTAAGTCAGGCTGCCGAGCACGCTGCCGGAGAGCGTCGGCTCGCTGCGGACGCGGACCTGCTCGCCCACGACGATGACGTGCTCGAACGGGTCGAGCGCCTCGGGCATCGCGAGGAAGTAGTACGGGGCGCTCACGATGTCGCCCTGGACCACGCTGCCCAGCGAGACCGTCTGCACGAGCGCGGTCCAGAAGTCCGTCTCGCGCTCGATTCCCGGGCGGAGCCAGAGGTCGCGGACGCCCTCCGGTCCGCTGTCGCCTCCGAAGGAGATCGTGGCGTCTGGGGCGAAGGCGCGGAGCACCGCGCTCGTGTCGCGCGCGGCGGCGGCCGTGAGCAGCTTCGCACGGAAGGCGATAAAGCTCGGGTCCTGCGCGCCCTCGTCGCGGGGAGGGAGAGACGCGACCTGCGCGCTGGGGGAGGCGGTGAGCGAGGCCGCCAGCGCGGCGAGAAGGAGGAGGCGGGGCACGGCGAACGGGAGGGTGCGCCGAAACCTAGCTCAGTCCGCGCCGGCGGCCGCGGCCATCCCAACCGCGTCCGGGTTGCTGCCGTCGGTCTTGACGTAGACCGTCCGCCGCGGGAAGGGGATCTCCACGCCGCGCTCGTCGAAGCGCTTCTTGATGAGCGCGTACAGCTCGCGCTCGGCCTGGAACTGCTCGCCGGGGCGGACCTGCACGATGATGCGCGCGGTGTGCCGCGAGACCACGTGCCCGGCCTGCACCGTGGGGGCCTCTTCCAGCATGACATCCTTCGCGAAGTCCGTCTGCGCCCACTCGTGCGCCACGGCCTCCATCGCGGAGAGCCCCGCCTCCACGTCGCCCTCGTACGCGAGGTCCACCGGCACGATGGCGCGCGCGAACCCGATGGACTTGTTGCCGAACGTCCGCATCTCGCCCGCGGGGATCATGAGCAGCTCGCCGTCGAACTTCCGCGCCTTGATGAGGCGCAGGCCCACGTACTCCACCGTGGCGGTGTTGCCGTTGAACGTGATCAGGTCGCCGATGCCGATGGTGTCGTCGAAGAGCAGGAACAGGCCGGAGATGACGTCCTTCACGAGCGTCTGTGCGCCGAAGCCGATCGCCAGCCCCGCGATGCCGGCGCCCGCCAGGAGCGGCCCGATGGGCAGCCCGATCACGTCCAGGATCATCACGATGGCGAACGCCCAGACGACGTATCGCGAGGCGGAGCCGACGAGGTCCGCGACGGTCATGACCCGCTGACGCTTCTTGTCGAGCGTGGGACGGTCCGCGACGCTGCTGACCCAGCGGTTCTTCAGCCGCATGATGACGCCGAGCACGATCAGCGCCAGCACGACGATGCCGGCCACCTTCACCGCCACCCAGCCGAGCGCGGTCCACGTCGCGGCGTCGAACAAGAGCGTCGGGTCGTCCGCGAGCTCGGAGGCGACCTCCGCCAGCCGGGCGGAGCTGTCCGCCTCGGCCGTGGTGGGGGAAGGGGAGGGGATCTGCATGGTCAGGCGGTGGTGGAGCGGGCGTTGCGGGCGAGCTCTACGAGCCGGAGGGAGGTAGTAGTGACCGCGGCGGCGGCGACGCGCGTGGCCTCGCCGACGCCCAGCCACCCGAGGAACACGAGCAGCGACGCGCCGATGATGGCGGCGGTCGCGTAATAGCCTTTGTAGAGGACGGCGGGGCGGTCCCCCACGAGCACGTCGCGAATGACGCCGCCGCCCACGGCGGTGAGGGCGCCGCAGAAGATGGTGCCGAGCGGTCCGAGCCCGAAGCTGGCGCCCTTCGCGGCCCCCATCGCGGCGAACAGCCCGAGGCCGATGGCGTCCGCGAGCATGACGCGGTTCCAGGTCTTCGAGATGGTGCGGCCGAAGAGGAGCACGGAGACGGCGCCGGCGAGGCAGACGGCGAGGTAACGCTCGTCGCGGAAGACGGCGGGCGGCGTGGCGCCGAGCAGCACGTCTCGCACGATGCCGCCGCCCACGCCGGTCAGCACCGCCAGCACGGTGATGCCGAGGTAGTCCAGCCCGCGCCGGACGCCCTTGAACGCGCCCGAGAGCGCGAAGACGAACGTCCCGGCGAAATCGAGGACGGCGAGCAGCATGGGCACGGAGGCTCCGGGCCGGCGGGGCGCCGGAGCCCGGGCCGGATCAGTCGAGCGCGGCGACGCCCGGGAGCGTCTGGCCTTCCAGCAGCTCCAGCATCGCGCCGCCGCCGGTGGAGACGTGGCTCACGCGGTCCGCCAGCTCGGCCTCGTTGATGGCCGCGACGGAGTCGCCGCCGCCCACGACGGTGACGGCGCCGGCCTCGGTCGCCTCGGCGAGGGCCTGCGCCACGCGGCGGGTACCGCCGGCGAAGGCGTCCATCTCGAACACGCCCATCGGGCCGTTCCAGATGACGGTCTTGGCGTTGGTCAGGATGTCCGCGTACTGCTCCCGCGTGACTGGGCCGATGTCCAGCCCCATCCAGCCGTCCGGGATTTCCTCCACGGTCTTGGTCTCCGCGTCCGCCGCGAAGGCGCCGGCGACGACGTGGTCCGTGGGGAGCACGAGCGTGTCGCGGAACTCGTCGTAGAGGCGGAAGGCCTCGTCGGTCTTGTCCTCTTCCACGAGTGAGGACCCCGTCTCGTGGCCGAGGGCGCGGAGGAACGTGTACGCCATCGCGCCGCCGATGAGGAGGCGGTCCACCTTCGGGGCGAGCGCCTGGATGACGCCGATCTTGTCCGAGACCTTCGCGCCGCCCAAGACGGCGACGAACGGGCGGTCCGGGTCCTCCAGCGCGCCGTGGAGGTACTCCAGCTCCTTCGCGAGGAGGAGGCCCGCCGCGCTCGGGAGGTGCTCGGCGACGCCTGCCGTGGAGGCGTGCGCGCGGTGCACCGAGCCGAAGGCGTCCGAGACGAACACGTCACCCAGCGCCGCCAGCTGGCGGGCGGTCTCGGGGGCGTTGGCGGTCTCGCCGGGGAGGAACCGCGTGTTCTCCAGCAGCACGACGCTGCCGGCGGCGGCACCCTCCACGCACGCGGCCGCGGCGTCTCCGATGGTCTTGTCGCAGAAGGTGACCTCCGCGCCGAGGAGCTCCGCCAGCCGGTTGGCGACGGGGCGGAGGCTGAGCGCGTCCTTCCGCTCGCCCTTGGGGCGGCCGAGGTGGCTCAGGAGCACCGGCGTGCCGCCGGCGTCGAGGATGGCGCGGATGGTGGGGAGCGCCCCGCGGATGCGGGTGTCGTCCGTGATCCGGCGGCCTCCGTCGGCGTCCTCCATCGGGACGTTGAAGTCCACGCGCGTGAGGACGCGTTTGCCGGAGAGGTCGAGGTCGGAAAGGGTCTGCATAGAGGGGAGGGATCCGGGAGGACGGGATGGAGGACGAGGGCAGATCCCTCCGTCCCTGCCATCCCGTCTCCCGTCAGATCAGCCCGCGATCTTCTTCGCGAGGTCCACGGTGCGGCTGGAGTAGCCCCACTCGTTGTCGTACCAGCCGACGACCTTCACGAGGCGGCCGTCCGCCATCGTGCTGGGCGCGTCGAGGATGCAGGAGTGCGCGTTGTGCACGATGTCCACCGAGACGAGCGGCGCCGTGCTGTACTCCAGGATGCCCTTGAGCGGGCCCTCGGCGGAGGCCTTGAACGCGTCGTTCACCTGCTCCACGGTCACGTCCTCCTTGAGGATGGCCGTGAAGTCCGTCAGGGAGCCGTCCGGGGTGGGGACGCGGACGGCGAACCCGTCCAGCTTGCCCGCCAGCTCGGGCAGCACGAGGCCGACGGCCTTCGCGGCGCCGGTCGTCGTCGGGATCATGGAGAGGGCGGCGGCGCGGGCCCGGCGGAGGTCCTTGTGCGGCGCGTCCTGGATCCGCTGATCCGAGGTGTAGGCGTGGATCGTGGTCATGAAGCCCTTCTCGATGCCGAACGCATCGTTGAGGACCTTGGCCATCGGCGCGAGGCAGTTCGTGGTGCAGCTCGCGTTGGAGACGATCTCCTCGTCGCCGGTCAGCACGTCGTCGTTGACGCCGAGGACGACCGTCGCGTCCACCTCGCCGGAGGCGGGGGCGGAGATGACCACCTTCTTGGCGCCCGCGGTGAGGTGCATCGCGGCCTTCTCGCGCGTGCGGAAGACGCCGGTGGACTCGATCACGACGTCCGTGTCGAGGTCGCCCCAGGGGAGGTTGGAGGGGTCGCGCTCGGAGAAGACCTTGAAGCGGTCGCCGTTGATGACCAGCTCGTCGCCCTCGGCGGTCACGTCGCCGGGGTAGATCCCGTGGACGGAGTCGTACTTGAAGAGGTGCGCGAGGGTCTCGGCGTCGGTGAGGTCGTTCACCGCCACGATGTCGAAGTCGGTGTCGCCGCGCTCGAGGATGGAGCGGAAGACGAGGCGTCCGATGCGGCCGAAGCCGTTGATCCCAATCTTGATAGCCATGGAGGGGGGACGGGCTGGGGGAGAGGAAGACGCTTCATGCTAGGCGAGCGCCTTCTGGGGAAGAGTGAAAAGGACCGGAAAGGGCCGGCAGCGGTTTCCTCCCGTCCCGCTGGCGCTCGCGGCCGCCAGCCGCGCGGGCTCGGGGCGGACGCCGTGAAGCCTGGGGCCGCTAGGTTTGGCGCCATCCCTCTTCCCGACGCTCATGCGCCTCCCCGTTCTCGCGTTCGCCATTTCTCTGACTGCCTCCGCTTGTGGAGAGGCGGATGCTCCTGTCGATGCCCCGCCGGCCACCCCTGCGGAAGTCGCCGACGCCGTGACTCCTGAGGATGCTCCCGCAGAAACGGCGGAGGCCGCCGATCCCGTAGAGGAGTCCGACGCCGACAACGCGACCTCCGACGCCCCGCTGCCCGTTGCCGGGGAAGAGAACGACGTGCGCGAGGCGGTCTACGGGTTCCTCGTAGAGAGCGTCATGGACGGCCCGCAGCCGCCCGAACTGGAAGCCTGGGACGACGCCGTCAACATCGAGGGCACGGCGGCCTATTACGTCGGGATGCCAGCGCTGGCGGCGGACGTGGAGGCGTTCGAGTCGTATTGCGCGGGGATTGCCTCGGTGATCGGGCCAGACGAGAGCGGGATCGTCCGCGCGTACCTCCGACGCGGAACCGCCGGTGGGTGGACCGTCATCGACTACGAACTCTGCTACCCCGACGGTAGCTGGCAGACGTGGGAGGAGGAGTATTCCCTTCCCGCTGGGCTCGTCGTCGAAGCCCCGTAGCGCCTGGACAGCCCCGCCAGCGGACGGCCCCCGGCGGGGGAGTGGCTTAGCCGGCCATCATGGCCTCAATCAGGCGGTACTCCTCGCCGAGCTGCGCGAATCGTAGGAGGATGGCGCTCTCGTAGGTGTCGCCGTCCTCCTCGAAGGTGAGCAGCATCGAGGCGGTGTAGGCGCCGCCCTCTGCCTCTTCGAGATCCTCCACAGTCAACGCCAGCAGAGCCTCGTGCCACTCGCCCCCGGGGAGCAGCGCCGCCGCGATGTACTCGTCGAACATCTCGCGGTCGGCGGGTTCCAGTTCCAGGTACGGCTCGAACGCCGCAGCGTCCCCGCTGGCGGCCGCCGTCTGGAGAGCCTGGAGAAGGCCGCCCGGCGTCGTGAGGTCGGGGTCGGATGCCTCGGTGGTTTCCGCTGGCGGTTCGTCTGGAATCGTGGCAGGGGAGGCTTCCGCAGCTGGCGTGGCCTCGGCGACGGTCGCGGATTCGGCGGGCGCGACGTCGGTCGCGTCCGTGCAAGCGATGAGGAGGAGGGGGAGGAGAAGCGCGCGCATCGGCGGTCGGGCAAGAGAAACGGCCCGGAGGATAGCGGCCACGGGGCAAACACCCTCCCGCCAGGACGCTCCGCCAGCGGGGCGGCGTGTGGAGACGGGGCGAACCGGAGATTCACCGAGGCACCCTCCGCGTGTTCGCTAGCTTCGTCGGCTCTGCGAGATCCGAACACGGATTCCGAACCGGACCCCCACGATGGCCCAGATCAACGCCCCCAAGCCCCTCACGTCGCCCGAGCAGCGGGCCGAGGAGCGCCAAGACAGCTTCCAGACGACCGTCGCCCGCTCGCGTTCCTTCTTCGAGGAGAACAAAACGCTCGTGATCGGTGCCGGTGTCGGCATCCTCGCGCTCGTTTTCGGCATCATCGGCTACACGTGGTGGAGCGCGAACCAGGACGCCGAAGCGGAGCAGCTGCTCGGCTCCATCCTCTCCTACTACCAGGAGGGGGAGCTGGAGACGGCGCTCAACGGCACGGACTCCCAGCCCGGCCTGCTCGAGATCGCCGACGAGTACGGCGACGACACCGCCGCTCCGTTCTTCGCCGCCGACGCGCTGTTCCAGCTCGGTCGCTACGACGAGGCGGAGGAGTACTTCCGCCGGGTGGACCTCGGCGGCCTCTTCGGCGCCAGCGCCACCGCGGGCCTCGCCGCCGTGCACGAGATGCAGGGCGAGTTCGAGGACGCCGGCGAGATGTACGAGCGCGCCGCTCGCGACTTCCCTGGTGAGGCCACGGCCCCGGGTTACCTCCTCGACGCCGGCCGGGCCTTCCAGGCCGCGGGTGACTTCGAAGCCGCGCAGCGGGCCTACCAGCGTGCCATCGACGACTTCGGGGACACGCCGGAGGCGACCGTCGCGGCCGTCGAGCTGGCGAGCGTCGTCGCGGCGCAGACCGCCGTCGGGGAGGCCACGGGCGATGTGGAGCCGGCGTCTGCGCAGGACTCCACCGCCGCCGCTTCCGCGGCCGGGGACGCCGCGGCCATGCAGCAGGCGCTCCAGGACGCGCTCGCTGGCCAGGGCCAGTAGCGTCTCCGACCGGTTCTGATCTCCCCAGGGGCGCACGTTGGTGCGCCCCTGTGCGTTTGGGGCCTCTCCACCGCCGCCGCCAGCGCGCCGAGGACCGCCGCGCTCCCCCCGCGGTACCTTCGCGCTCCTCTCCGCCTGCCTGTCCCACTATGCCCACGATCCTCGTCGCAGACGACGAGCCCGCCATCCGACGCTCCCTCCGCGAGATCCTCGACTTCGAGGGCTACGGGGTGGAGGAAGCCGAGGACGGAGAGGAAGCGCTCCAGAAAACGAAGGCCGGCGGCATCGACCTCGTGCTGCTCGATATCAAAATGCCGCGGCGCGATGGGATGGAGGTGCTCCAGGCCCTCCGCGACGCCGAGGTCGGCGTGCCGGTCGTCATGATCTCTGGGCACGGGACGGTGGAGACCGCCGTGGAGGCGACCCAACTCGGCGCGGTGGACTTCCTCGAGAAGCCGCCGGACCTCAACCGCCTGCTCGTCTCCGTCCGCAACGCGCTCTCGCGAGGCGAACTGGAAACGGAGACCAAGCGGCTCCGCCAGACCGTCCGCGACGACGTCGCCAGCGAGCTCACGCCGATCGTGGGGGAGAGCCCCGCCATCGCGCGGGTCAAGCAGACCATCGAGCGCGTCGCGCCGACCGAAGCCCGCGTCCTCATCACGGGCGAGCCCGGGACCGGAAAAGAACTCGTGGCACGTTGGGTCCACGCCCAGAGCCACCGCGCGGACGGCCCGCTCGTGGAGGTCAACTGCGCCGCGATCCCGAGCGAACTGATCGAGAGCGAGCTGTTCGGCCACGAGAAGGGCGCGTTTACGGGCGCCACCAAGCAGCGGATCGGCAAGTTCGAGCAGGCGGACGGCGGCACGCTGTTTCTGGACGAGATCGGCGACATGAGCCTGGATGCCCAGGCGAAGGTCCTCCGCGCGCTCCAGGAATCGCGCATCACCCGCGTGGGCGGCGACCGTGCAATCACGGTCAACGTCCGCGTGCTGGCGGCCACGAACCGCAACCTCCGCGAGGCCGCCGAGGCCCGCGAGTTCCGCGAGGACCTCTTCCACCGGCTGGCAGTCATCGAGATCGACGTGCCGCCGCTGCGGGAGCGCCGAAGCGACGTGCCCGCCATCGCGGAGTACGTGCTCGGCGAGGTCATGCGGCGCAACGGGATGGAAGGAAAAGTCTTCGCGCCGGAAGCCCTCGACCGGATGAAGCACCTCGACTGGCGCGGCAACGTCCGCGAGCTCCGCAACGTGGTGGAACGCCTCCTCATCCTCTCCGACGGCGACACCATCGCGGCGGACGACGTGGAGCGCTACGTGATGCCCGGCGGCAACGGAAACGAGGGCATCTCCGGCCTGGTGGACCGCTACGACTCGCTCTTCGATTTCCGCGACATGGCGGAGAAGGTGTTCATCGAGCGGAAGCTGGACGAGAACAGCTGGAACGTCTCCCAGACCGCGGAGGTCATCGGGATCCAGCGCTCGCACCTCTACAACAAGCTGAAGGACCTCGGCATCGAGCGGCCTGAGTGATGGAGCCCACTCCCAACCACCCGGACGCCACGTCCGACCCGCTGGCGCCCGCCGCCAGCCCGTCGCGCGGCACGCCCGTCCTCTCCGCGCGCGGCCTCGTCAAGCGCTACCCCAGCGCCGACGGCGAGCTCGAAGTCCTCTCCGGGCTCGACCTCGACGTGTGGGCGGGGGAGATGGTGGCCGTCGTGGGCGAGAGCGGGACGGGCAAGAGCACGCTGCTCCACCTCCTCGGCGCGCTGGACCGCCCGACGTTCGGGACGGTCCACTTCCGCGGCGAGGACGTGTTTGGAAAGGGGGACGAGGCGCTCGCGCAGTTCCGCAACCGCTCGCTCGGCTTCGTCTTCCAGTTTCACCACCTGCTGCCGGAGTTCAACGCGCTGGAAAACGTGGAGATGCCCGCGCTGATTGCCGGGCGCGACTTCGACCAGGCGCGTGAACGGGCGCAGAGCCTGCTCCGAGGGCTCGGGCTGGGCGAGCGGATGGACCACCGTCCGAGCCAGCTTTCCGGCGGAGAGCAGCAGCGCGTCAATATCGCACGCGGTTTTGCCTACCCCTATCCCGCGCTATTGCTGGATGAACCGACCGCCGGCCTTGATCCCGTGAACCGCGCCACCGTGCTAAAGATGATCGCCGAGGC
>DUBD01000222.1:0-418 GCA_012960515.1 Bacteroidota bacterium
CGGCGTGCTCACGCCCGAGGACGAGCGGAGCGCGAGCGCCCTCCAGAACCTCCTCGTCGTGGACGTGGCGACGGCGCAGGAGTGGCGTTCCGAGTTCCGGGTTCCGAGTTCGGGGGCCGACTCTACTCCGACCCCGGAATCCCGAGCGCCGAACCGGCTCTCGCGCATCGATCTGCTGTTCGTCGAGACCGCCGAGGGCGAGCGCCAGCGCGCGGCGGTGGAGGCCGCCCTGCCGGACGGTCTGGAGGTCCGCCCCGCCTCCGCCCAGGCCGACGCGCTGGAGACGATGACGGCGGCGTTCCGCCTCAACCTGACCGCGCTCAGCCTCCTCGCGCTCGTGGTGGGGCTGTTCCTGATCTACAACACGGTCACGTTCACCGTCGTGCAGCGGCGGGCGCTGCTCGGGACGTACCGGGCG
>DUBD01000222.1:460-13109 GCA_012960515.1 Bacteroidota bacterium
GCGGCGCGAGGTCTTCGCGGGCGTTCTCGCCGAGGCGCTGGCGGTCGGCGCGGCCGGGACGGTCGTGGGGCTCGGGCTGGGCGTCCTGCTCGGGACCGGGCTCGTGCGGCTCGTCACGCAGACCATCGGCGACCTGTACTTCGTGGTGCGCGTGCGGGACCTCTCGCTGGACCCGTGGAGCCTCGCGAAGGGTGTGGGCCTGGGGCTCGGCGCGAGCGTGCTGGGCGCGCTACGACCGGGCTGGGAGGCCGCCAGCGTGGCCCCGGCGAGCGCCCTCCGGCGGTCGCAGCAGGAAGACCGGCTGGCGGAGCGCTCCGGCGTCCTCGCGCTCGCGGGGGCGGCCACGACGGCCCTCGGCGCGACGCTCATCCTCACGACGGCGGGCATCGTGTGGGCGTACGTCGGGCTGCTGCTGATCATCGTGGGCGCGACCCTCGCGGCGCCGTGGGCCACCCGCCTGTTCTCCCGGGCCGCGACGCCCGTCCTCGCGCGAGTCGTGGGACCGACGGGCCGGATGGCCGCGCGCGGCATCACCGCCAGCTTGAGCCGGACCGCCATCGCCGTCGCCGCGCTGGCGGTGGCCGTGGCCAGCACGGTGGGCGTGGGCGTGATGGTCTCGTCCTTCCGGACGACGGTAGAGGAATGGCTCGGCAGCGTCCTCCAGGCCGATGTCTACATCCAGCCCCCCGCGACGGTCTTCCGCCGGGGCGGCGGCTCGCTGGACCCCGGCATCGCGCAGGAGCTTCGCCTCTTGCCGGGCGTCGCGCGAGCGGACGGCATCCGGACGCAGCAGCTGGAGACGGAGATCGGGCCGGTGGACTTGGTGGTGGCAGAGATCGACGGCGTCCGGGCGGGGATCTACCGCTACAAGCAGGGCGAGGCGGAGGCCGTCGCACGGGCCACGCGGGCGGGCGCCGTGGCCGTGAGCGAGCCGTTCGCCTTCCGCTCCGGTCTGGGCCGCGGCGACACGCTCCGCCTGCCGACCGACCGCGGCGAGCGCGCCTACCCCATCGCGGGCGTCTACTACGACTACGGCAACGACCTCGGCGTGGTGCTCATGCACGAGGCCGTCTTCCGCGAGAGCTACCGCGATCCGGGGCTCTCCGGGCTGGCGCTGACCGCCGCACCCGGCGTTCACCCGGACGATCTCGTCGAGTCCGCTCGCGCCGTCGCCGAGGGCCGCCAGCAGCTCGTGGTTCGGAGCAACCGGTCGCTGCGGCAGGCCTCGTTGGACATCTTCGATCAGACGTTTGTCGTGACCAACGTGCTCCGGCTGCTCGCCGTCCTCGTGGCGTTCGTGGGCGTGCTGAGCGCGCTCATGGCGCTGCAGTTGGAGCGCCGCCGCGAGCTGGCGATGCTCCGTGCGCAGGGGATGACCCGTCGCGAGGTCGCGCGGATGGTGCTCGCGCAGACCGGGCTGATGGGGCTTTGGGCCGGGGCGCTGGCGCTCCCACTCGGGCTGGCGCTGGCGGCCGTGCTCGTGTTCGTGGTCAACGTGCGGTCCTTCGGGTGGACGCTCGCGTTTACCGTGGACCCGTGGATCCTGGTACAGGCCGTCGGCCTCGCGCTCGTGGCGGCGCTGCTGGCCGGAGCGTACCCCGCCTGGGCGATGGGCCGCTCCGATCCAGCGCTCGCCATGCGTGAGGAATAAATCAGCAGGCGCCGAGGACGGCCCAGATCAGCACGAACACGAGGATGGTGGAGAGGCAGCCGCCGCCGAGCTTTTTGGCGCCATAGCCTGCGATCAGGCCGCGAAAGAGGTTGTTCATCGGGAGAGAGGTGGGAAAGAGGGGAGCGCTCCTAACGCTCGCCCTCCGGATCGGCTCCCGCCGCGGTCTTTACGGCGCGCGGTCTCTGCCGATACCCGGGGCACGATGCTTCCCCGCCCCCTCGCGCTCGTCCTGCTGGCGGTCAGCCTCGGCGTGCTGATCGCCGCTGCCATCTACCGCGTCGCCACGCGCCGCCAGCGCGACGACTGGCGCCCGTACAGCGACGAGGGCTGGTACGGCTGGTATGTCTACTACCACCCGAACGACGACCGGCTGTTCGTGCCGTACCGCGTCGGGTTCGGGTGGACAACGAACCTCGCGCAACCGCTCGCCTGGGTCATCTCGGGCGCGATGTTCGTGGCGGGGCTCGCGCTCGTGTCTGTCGTGGGGTAGGCTCTGTCCGGCGACTCCAGATCGGCCTACACGCGGCCCCGGAGCCGTCCCGCCGCGTCGCGCTCCATCGCCGTAGCTCGCGCTACGTCTGCTTCGCGCTCCTCGCGGGCCGCCCCCGGTCCTCGCGTTCGGCCTCGCTCCGAATCAACGGACAGAGCCTAGCTCGCGCGCTCACTCCGGCCGCCAGTCGTTGGAGGCTCCGTCCCAGATCACGAGGCGGAGCCCGACGCACGCGCTCAGCACGGCCGCCCGCGGGCCGCGTTCGGCTGGCGGCCCGTTTCGGCGGGCGTCGCCGGCAAGTGGACGGCTCCGTTTGCGGTCTACGCAGACGCAACCGTGCAGGCACGCTGCGGCAGGGGAGGGGTGAAGTCCGTGGGGGAATCCATGAGTCCGGGTGAGGTGTGGAACTCATGTGGGGGCGTCCCGATACGCGGGGTCCCTTCTGCGCTGCCCGCCCCAGGCCCTTCTCACGGCGGCGCCCCTCTCTTCCACGCGGCGCGCCCTCCACCTGGCCGTGGAGCCGCCCGCCGAGCCCGGCCCTGATGGGTCGTTCTCCTATGCCTGTCTCCCACCGCCGCGCGGCCTTCAGCGGAGCCCTCGCGCCCGTGCTGCCGTCCTTCGGCAGCGGCCGCACGCTCCTCTTTATCGACCCCGTCTGCGAGGCCCCGTACACCGACCGGACCGTGTATTCCCACGCCCTCCGCCAGTCGCAGGTAGCCCTGGTCCGGGTGGCCGAGGGGCTGGCGCAGCGCGGCCACCGCGTGATCGTGGCGCAGGCGCGGCGCTACTGGCCCGAGCGTTCGGCAGGCGGCGTCCAGTACGTGCCCTTCGATCCGAAAAGCCGCGCCCCCGGCATTCGCGCCGATGCCGTCGTGGTGCTCCGGCAGAGCAAGGCGCTACGGGCCGTGCGCCGTGCGCACCCCGAGGCCCGTCTGATGCTCTGGGTGGACCGGGAGCCCGGCCGCCGCGCCGAGGCGATGCTCCGTCACGCCGCTAGCGCTCGTGCGACAGTTGTGACCGCCACCGATGCGGCCCGGACGCTCCTGCGGCGGACGCTCGTTGCGGACGTCGGCCCCATCGAGCGGGTCCACCATCCCGTGGATGACGTGCTGCGCCCCGATGGGACCCGGGTCGTGCCGGACAAGCTCGTCGTGGCCTCCGCCAGCAGCGCCGGGCTGGCGGGCGTCCTCGCGGCATTCCGGACCGTCCGCGAGCGCCGTCCGCGTGCGCGGCTCTTCGTCCTGGGGGAGGGCCCGGACGAGCAGCACGAGGGCGTCGTCTCGCTGGGGCCCCTGCCGCATCGCCTGGCCGTGCGGCACGTGCGGGAGGCGTTCTGCGTCTTTCAACCGCACCCGGGCGCGCTCGGGACGCACGGGCTCAGCCTCGCGGAGGCCAACGCGCTCGGGACGCCGGTCCTCGCGCACGCCTCAGGCGTGGCGCAAGAGCTTCTCGGCGAGTCCCTGGAAGATGGCCGCCAGCTCGTGGACGCCCGCACTCCGAGCGCCGCCGCCGACCGGCTGGCGGCGTGGTGGGACGGCGGCCGGCCTCGCGTCCAGGGGCGCAGCCGGTTCGCGCTGGGCCGCGTGCTCACGGACTGGGAGCGGCTCGCCGGTGCGGACCGCCAGCGCGCGGCGATAGCGGCTCCTACCTACGCGCTCGCACGATGAACCTCAAGCCAGACCCGAAGCCCACCTACCTCCGCGGCGCACTGATCGGCGGAGGGATCGCCGGGGCCGTGCTCCTGAGTATCGGGATGGGCGTGAGCATCGCGAGTGGGGCGGACGCCCGGCAACTCCTCCAGGCGTCTCTCCCTACGGTCCGTTTCCTGGCCTCTTCCGTCGTAACAGCTTCGGCGACGACGCTCGCGCTGCTCCTGACACTCCTGAGCCTGAGCGGGGGCATCGACACGGAACTGGACCCGGCGTTCTACCGCCGCCTCCAGCGGTTGGCGCGGTTGGACGTGGTCTCGTTCGTGGTGGGCATCGTGCTGATGGTCTCGCTGATCCTGCCGCTCGGTGAGGAAACGAGGTTCTCGGGCACGTTCTACACCGCCGCGTTCTACACGCTCAGCGCGGCGGCATCGCTCTCAGCGGGCCTGCTCGTCTCGGTGGTCCTCGCCCTGTACGGCGCCGTGCGCGATCTCATCGAGACGTGCTGGTTGGACACGGACCGGTCTCCCCTGACGCCAGGGGACGACTGATCGACTCTCGGACCCGGTCCGGTAAGTGGGGGAGGCTCACCCTTTCCTCCCGACCCCGAATCCCATGCGCAGCCTCTTCCTCCTCGCCTTCGCGGCGTTCGCCTTCGTCCTCGCGCCCACCGCCAGCGCGCAATCCGTGGATGCGGACGTGGAGTTCGTCTCCGACACGCACGACGAGCGTGTCACGCACGGCGACTACTATCGCGTTCGCTTCACCGTCACCAACACCGGCGACGTGGACATCCGCGGTGGCGTCTTCGTCGTCTTCGAGACCCCGACCGGCGGCGAGGTGGTCCGCCGCATCGAGAACAAGATCCTGGAGCCGGGGCAGAGCGAGACCTACCGGTTCAAGGAGCTCTTCCGCCCTGGCGCGCCCACCGGCGAGTACACCGTCCACGTCTCGTTCGAGAACGAGGACCGCTCCCACACGTGGGACGTGGAGACCACGACCGTGACCGTCGCCGCGCCGTAGAGCGAGCGGCGCCCGACGCGCGCGCGGCCCGGGGCGGGATGCCTCGGGCCGCGTCTGCGTTTCCGGCTGGCGGCGCGCCTGAGCGCGCCGGGAGGCTCAGCCGAGCATCTCGTCGAACAGGTTGAGCGGCGGCGCGAGGTCGAAGTGGCTGTACGCCCGCCGCATGGCGACGCGGCCTCGCGGCGTGCGCGCCATGAAGCCCTCCTGGATGAGGTACGGCTCGTAGACCTCCTCCAGCGTTCCGGCGTCCTCGCCCACGGCGACCGCCAGCGTGGAGACGCCGACGGGGCCGCCCTCGAACTTCTCCATCAGCGCGAGGAGCAGGCGCGCGTCCATGTCGTCCAGGCCGGCCTCGTCCACGTCCAGGGAGTCCAGCGCGTGCGCGGCGATCTCCGGCGTGATCCGGCCGTCGCCGTCCACCTCCGCGAAGTCCCGCGTGCGGCGGAGCAGCTTGTTCGCGATGCGCGGCGTGCCGCGGGACCTCCGGGCGATCTCGTGCGCGCCGTCCTCAGAAATGGCGACGCCCATCAGCTCCGCGCTCCGCAGCACGATCCGCTGCAGTAGGTCCGACGTGTAGTAGTCGTACCGGAAGTCGATGCCGAAGCGGGCGCGGAGGGGGGCCGTGAGGAGGCCCTTCCGCGTCGTTGCGCCGACGAGCGTGAAGGGCGGCAGCGCGATCCGCACGCTCCGCGCGCTCGGCCCGGAGTCGATCAGGATGTCGATCGCGTAGTCCTCCATCGCGGAGTAGAGGTACTCCTCCACGACGGGCGAGAGCCGGTGGATCTCGTCGATGAAGAGCACGTCGCCCTCCTCGAGGTTCGTGAGCAGGCCCGCGATGGAGGCGGGCTTGTCCAGCGCCGGCCCGCTGGTGGTTTTGATGGCCGCGCCCATCTCCTCCGCCACGATGTGCGCGAGGGTGGTCTTGCCCAGCCCGGGCGGGCCGGAGAGGATGACGTGGTCCAGCGCCTCGCCGCGCTGGAGGGCGGCGGTGACGAAGACGCGGAGGTTGTCCTTGATCTTCTTCTGGCCGATGAAATCGTCCAGGGCGCGAGGGCGGAGGGCCTTCTCGAAGTCCTCGTCGCGAGCGGAAGCGGCGGCGTCGATGGGGCCGCGGGAGGGGGTGTCCATGCGTGCGGAGTGCGTTCGGGCGCAAGGTACGGGGTGCCTGTGACAGCCCGCGTCACCCCGCCCGGCTGGCGGGCCGCGCCCGCGTGGAGAGCGGCCGCCAGCGCGGCGAAGGCGGGGCCCCGGGCGCGGAAGGAGAAGGGGCCCGGAGGGAACGGGGATGGGGGCGGGGCTTTAGGTGCCGCCCCCGTTGACTCTCCCCGTCCCCTTTCTCTACGTTGGCGTCATGTTTGCGGTCGACCACGTCCTCGTCTCCGATGCGCTCCTCGACGCGCCGTTCTGCTGCGCGCTCAGCGCCTGCAAGGGCGGCTGCTGCGTAGAGGGCGATCGCGGGGCGCCTCTCCTCCCCGAAGAACGCGCCGAGCTGGAGCGGGCGCTCCCCATCGTCGGGCCGCGGCTCCGGAAAGAGGCGCACGAGGTGATCGGCCGCGAGGGCGTCTGGGAGGGCAACGAACGCGAGGGCTACGCCACGACCACCATCGGCGGGCGCGAGTGCGTGTTCGTCGTCTACCGGAAGGGCACGGCCGTCTGCGCGCTCCAGGAGGCGCACCTCGCGGGCAAGCTCGCGTGGGAGAAGCCGATCTCCTGCCACCTCTACCCGATCCGCGTGGAGACCTACGGCGAGGGCGAGAGCCGCGTCGAGGTGCTCAACGTGGAGACCATCGAGATGTGCGCGCCCGCGATCCCGCACGGCCGGCGGCTCGGCGTCCAGCTGGCGGAGTTCCTCGCTAGGCCCCTGGAACGCCGCTACGGCGCCGAGTGGGTCGCCCGGTTCCGCCACGCGCTCGCCGAGCGGCGGCGCGACGTAGGCATCGGGCCGGCGGACGACCGCCCGGAGGCGCCCACCGCCAGCGCGGCGGCCCGCCCCCTATCGACGCCCGCAGCGGAACGTTAACCCGACGCCCGACCTGCCGATACCTCCGTCCCCCGGTCCCACGCGGACATGCTCAACCTCCAACAAAAGCAGTCTCTCCAGCAGAAGCTCTCGCCGCAGCAGATCCAGTACATCAAGCTGCTGCAGTTGCCGACGCTCGCGCTCGAGCAGCGGATCAAGGCAGAGCTTGAGAGCAACCCGCTGCTGGAGGAGGGCGCCGAGGACGACGACGACCTCCAACTCGACAACGAGCAGACGGAGGAGCGCGACACGACGGACGACCTGGACACCGCCGGCGAGGACGAGTTCGACTGGGACGAGTTCTTGAACGCGCCGGACGACCTCTACGGCTACAAGGCCGCCCCGGACCACTCCGCCGAGGAGGACGACCGCGAGGCGCCCATGCCCTCCGTCTCCTCGCTGGCGGAGAGCCTGCGCGAGCAGGTCGGCCTGCTGGACCTGGACGAGACCGAAGAGCTCATCGCAGACCAGATCATCGGCTCCATCGACGAGGACGGGTACCTCCGGCGGCCGGTGGAGAGCATCGTGGACGACGTGATGTTCAACTTCGGCGTGGTGCTCACCGAGGACGACGTGGAGCGCGTGCTCTCGCGGATCCAGAGATTGGAGCCCGTCGGCATCGCGGCGCGAGACCTCCGCGAGTGCCTCCTCGTCCAGCTCGACATGATGCCGGACGACGTGGACGGCCGAGAGAACGCCTACGATCTCGTGGACAAGTGCTACAAGGCGTTCACCATGAAGCACTTCGACCAGATCCAGCGCAAGCTCGGCATCGACGAGTACGACCTGAAGGAGGCGTACGACCTCGTCCGCAGCCTGGACCCGAAGCCCGGAGAAGGCGACCTCGCGCAGCAGACCAACTACATCACGCCGGACTTCACCGTGGAGCGCGATGGCGACGATTGGCGCATCCTGCTCAACGGCCGCAACGCGCCGGAGCTCCGCGTCAACGCGCACTACCGCAACATGTGGAACGACCTCTCCGCCAAGAAGCGGAAGGGCGACAAGGCGGCCAGCGAGACCCGCCAGTTCCTCAAGACGCGGATGGAGAGCGCCCGCTGGTTCATCAACTCCATCCAGCAGCGGCGCAACACGATGCTGAAGGTGATGGAGGCCATCGTGCAGATCCAGCACGACTTTTTCGAGAACGGAGAGGGCCACCTCAAGCCGATGATCCTCAAGGACATCGCCGAGATCATCCACATGGACATCTCGACGGTCAGCCGTGTGGTCAACGGCAAGTACGTGCAGACGGAGTGGGGCGTCTACGAGCTGAAGTACTTCTTCTCCGAGGGCATCGAGACGGACTCCGGCGAGGAGGTCTCCAACAAGGAGGTCAAGGCCGAGCTGGAGCGGATCATCGCGGAGGAGGACAAGACGAAGCCCTGGAGCGACCAGAAGCTGGCGGACCTCCTCGCCGAGAAGGGCTACCCCATCGCGCGGCGCACGGTCACGAAGTACCGCGAGCAGCAGAACATCCCCGTCGCGCGGCTCCGCCGCCAGATCGTGCTGGCGTAAGCGCCTTTGGCGCGCCCACGGACGACAGACCGTGGACCCTCGCGCTCGGCTGGCGGTCGCGGTCAGCGAGAGCTCGCCGCCCTCTTTCGGTTGCGGCGTACGCCCGCCGCCGTCGCCAGCCGACGGCGGTGGTCTGCAAGCGGGTCGGCTCAGCCCAGCCCGACGCGCTCGAAGATGGCGTCCGCGTTGCGCGTCTGGTACGCGGGGTCGAACGCGTCCGCGATCTGCTCCGGCGACAGGTGCGCGGTGATGCCGGGCGCGCCCTCCACGATCTCGCGGAAGGAGCGGCGCTCCCGCCACGCCTGCATCGCGAGGGGCTGGACGGTGTCGTACGCGGTCTCGCGGCTCATGCCCGTCCCGATCAGCATCAGCAGGAGGCGCTGGCTGTAGACGAGGCCGTAGGTCCGCTCCAGGTTCTCCTGCATCCGGTCCGGCTGCACCGTCAGGTTCTCCACGATCCGCGCCATCCGCGCGAGGGCGTAGTCCAGCGCGATGGTGGCGTCCGGCAGGATCACGCGCTCCACGGAGGAGTGGCTGATGTCGCGCTCGTGCCAGAGGGCCACGTTTTCGTACGCGCTGACCATGTAGCCGCGGAGCAGCCGCGCCATGCCCGTGAGGTTCTCGGAGCCGACCGGGTTGCGCTTGTGTGGCATCGCGGAGGATCCTTTCTGGCCGCTGCCGAACGACTCCTCGGCTTCCAACACCTCGCTGCGCTGGAGGTGGCGGATTTCCACCGCGATGGTCTCGATCGTGGTGCCGATGAGCGCCAGCGTGCCGAGGTACTGCGCGTGGAGGTCGCGCGGGAGAACCTGGGTGGAGATGGGCGCGGGGCGGAGGCCGAGCTTCTCACAGGTGAGCCGCTCCACCTCGGGCGGGATGTGCGCGAAGGTGCCCACGGCCCCGCTCAGCTTGCCGACGCGGATGGCCTCGGCGGCGGCGTCGAACCGCTCCAGATCGCGCTGGACCTGGTCGTAGAAGCGCGCCAGCTTGAGGCCGAAGGTGGTCGGCTCCGCGTGGACGCCGTGCGTGCGCCCGACGCAGACGGTGTGCTTGTGCTCGCGGGCGCGCTCGGCGAGGACCTCCGCCAGCCGCACGATGCCCTCGCGCAGGATCGCGTTGGCGCGGTGGAGGCGGAGCGAGAGCGCGGTGTCCACCACGTCCGAGGAGGTGAGGCCGTAGTGGACCCACTTCTTCTCCTCGCCCAGCGTCTCGGAGACGGCCCGCGTGAACGCGACCACGTCGTGCCGCGTGGCCTTCTCGATCTCGTGGATGCGGTCGATGCTGAAGGAAGCCTGCTCGTAGAGCGTCTCCACGTCCTCCATCGGGATGGTGTCCGTGGCCTTCGCCCACGCCCAGCACGCGGCGAGCTCGACGTCGAGCCAGGACTGGAACTGGGCCTCCTCGGTCCAGATGGCGCCCATCGCGGGGCGGGTGTAGCGGTCGATCATGAGACGGGAGTAGGGGCGGAGAGACGAGGGGACGGGGCGGGGGAAAGGTCCCGGCGCGGCCTCGCGCGGTCAAGCGAAGGTCGCGTCCGGCTGGCGGCGGGCCTCGGCGGGAGCCTCCGCCAGCGCGCGGCGGTGAAGCGGTCGCGATGGCACGGCCCGAAGCGGCCGCGCTACGTTGGGCGCGAACAGACCCCTTGAGACGTGTTCGTCCCCGAGTACCAGAAGCCCGAGACGCCCGGCATCCACATGGGCTTCGACAACACGGTCAGCCTGTATCAGGTCGTCGCGCCGGAGGACACCTTCGAGACCGCCGCGACGGAGGCCGTGGACCTCCTCCGCGAGGCGGAGCGCCGCTTCCCCGGCTGGCCCCGCGTCTTCTACCTCGACGTGGCAGGCCACGACGGCGACGCGGCCGGCTTCGACCCGGACTTCTACGAGTTCCAGCAGGAGTTCTTCTTCAGCGTCATCGCCCCCTTCATCAGTGCCGCCGAGATGCCGCTGACGGGGGGGATCGTGAACCCGGAGAAGCAGCGGGACGACGTCCCGGACCGGCTCCAGATCGGCGCGGACACCCGCCCGCACGCGGGGCAGGTGGTCCCGGACCACGAGCCGGGAGGGTCAAAGGCGGGCTCGGGAGAGGCTTCGTAGCACGTCGTCGGAAGCGCTCGGAAGCCGCCCGGCGTCACACTCGGGGTTACAGTTGGCGTCACAGTCGGACGCCGGTGGACACGGTGGGAAGGAACGTGGTCAGGTGACCGTTTCCTCGAAACTAACCAGGTGTCGTAGACAATACGGGCGCCGATTCCCAATGAATGGGCCACCGCCCTTGCTTGGTGGAGGGTGCCGCAATGCGGGGGCGCTTGATTTGTGTCCGCAGGAGAAGGGCATCCGCTAGCGATCTTGCGTACGACACTAATGTGTCAAGCTATATACGTCGGTGTGGATGTAGGTATGGCTTCCGGTCTCCGTCTCGTCATTGGTTAGGTTGTTCTTGTTGGTGGGGAAATGTCTGCCTTCCGCTGGGGGATTCCAAACAGATTGGTTCTTCGGCGTCTGGGGGGAGCAGTGGTGTGGAGCTACAGAGCCCACTAGCCGGTATCCTATTCCGTTGGAAGACAAGCTTTTTTTCTGCTTGTCAGGTCCAACATGGGGCAAACAATCGGCCTCCGGCTGACCAGCCTGTCAGCATTTCATGGTTGAGTTGTACCCTCAATCGGATCACACGTCCAAGAAGCGCTCCGTGGCGTGACGTTCGAGCCGCTCGGGGTCCGGCTTCGGATACGGGGCGCCGGGCGTCCAGATGGTCCGGCCGTCGTGCTGGTAGTAGACCTTCCCGTTGTCGTAGTCCTCGCGGAGCCGACGGCTGACTCTGAACTCGTATTCGCCGGTGACGGTGACGTAGCCCCGGTCGAAAAGGCGGTGGACGTCGGCACGGAGAAGGAGGCCGTTCTCGAGCGCGTGGTCGCCGCCGTCGCCGTAGGGAACGATGTGGGCGGCGTCGAGGGCGGGGAGCGAGTGCTCGCCGGTCACGGCGCATCGGCCGTAGGCCTGCTCGAGGGCGTAGCGGAACGTGCTCTGCCCGAGGCGCGGGCGGACGGTCCGCTCAACCCCGTAGCGCTCACCCTGGTCGACGTTGAAGAGCGTGCGCTGCGCGTCCCGGTCCCCACTGATTCCGGTGGGCGGGCCGACCGGTTCACCGAGGTCGAGGGCCTGACCAAGCGTGGCGGCGCGTTCGAGGCACGCCTGCCAGATCCGGTGTCCCTCGTCGGCCGTGGTGTCGTAGGTCTTGCCGGTGACCGTGTTGTCGGACCAGTCGGCTGGGCCGGGCACCCACATCTCGCGAGGGAAGAAGACAGGGGCAGCGAGGAGGATGCAGCCGATCCGGTGCGCACGCGGAAGCGGTTCACCGGGCGGCGTCCGGACGTATTTCCCGACACGGGCAACGACGTCGTCGAGAGAGGAAGCCCCGTTGGCTTCGCCGAAGGCGTCCCACGCCTCGCGGACGGAGAGCCGGCGGAAGGCGGCGAAGAGACCGAACCCGACGACGGCGTGGCCGTAGGCTTTCTTCAGCTTGAAAACGAGGGGCTCCCCGAACGATAGCGCCTTGAAGTTTGCGCCTCCCGACGGCTTCCAGAAGTTGGCTTCGTCGAGCCCGGTGGAACTGGCCGCTAGTCCGGAGAGGTGGCGGTACCAGTCGGCGTCGGTGTTGGCGATGTAGGCGCGCACTGCGGTTACCCTTCTGGGACAGGCGCCATCGCTGACTTGATGTGCTCAATAGGGGCGGGCCCAGAGCCTGCCGCTCGTGCGAGGAGACGCTGGTGGAGCTTGACGAGACTCTGGAGGTGCTCCGTCTCTTTCCCGAGCCCCTCCCACTTGAGAAATGCGTTCAGGTCATTGTTGAAGCGCTCCTGGAACTGGGGCTCAATGAAAACGCTGTCCTCCTTCCCTCGTGTCAGGTACTCGTCCACGACGCCGATGGCCGCGTCGCTCAGCGTCTGGAAGGCGTCGGTCTCGGCGAGGTGGAGGAGCGCACGGGTGAGATCCTTACGAGATGGGCTGTCGTCGCCAGAGCTGATGAGGACGTCCCGCAGGAGGTCGAGCGCGACCGTGTAGAAGAGGAAGCGTGTCTGGCGTCGGCTCAGGTGGTCGGAGCCGCGACCGAACCCGTACCCCTCCGCCGCTCTGTGGAGGCGGTAAGCCGCGTAGAGATCTTCGGCCTCGACGGGGCCGTCTCGGACGATGCGGTTGAACACGGTTCCTCCGGGTAAGAACGCGGCGTTTCGTCCGTAGGCCCAGCCAGGCTCGCGGAGCCCGCCGGCGCCATACACC
>DUBD01000222.1:13119-14103 GCA_012960515.1 Bacteroidota bacterium
AGCAGGTCGAAGGCGTTCGCGGCTTCGGTGAACCGGTGGGCGTTCGGGTTCGCCTTCTGGAGCGCCCGCTGGGAGTCCCAGCCGCCGCGCTGGATCTCGAGGAACACGTCGTAGTCGTCCTCGAACGCCTGCTTCCAGTCTCGGAAGTCGTCGTTGAGCGCGATGAAGTCCTTCGCCTGGACGGCGTTCTGGCTGTTGGTGTACCTAGTGATCGCGCGGAGCATATCGTCCCCGTCGTCTCCTACTTGGACGATCTTGGCGATGACGACCCCCTGGGCGAGGCGGTCTTTCCACTCGGTGAGCTCAGGGTCCGAGCCGGTGCCTCCGGCGTCGAGCCGGTCGCGGCAGACCTCCCACACGGTCCTCGTGGTCTGGCAGCCGTTGACGACGTACGGCTCTACCAGGTCCAGCGTCCCGTTCCGTTGCTCGAAGTCGGTGACCACGATGGTGATCCCGTTGTTGTAGAGCCCGAACCGCTCCGGCGCGGCGTGGAGCGTCTCGCGCATCTGCTTGTTGACCTTCCTGCGGCCGCCGAGGAAGCGGCGGACGTTCTTCTCATACAGCGCGTCGAGGTCCTCGGTGGCCTGCTTGTACCGCTTCAGGAAGGCGTAGAGCTCGAGGAGTGGGACGCTCCCTACCCGCAGCTTCTCCCCCGACGCGACCAGGTCGGCGTGGAGGGGAACCCTCAAGCGGTGTTCGTCGGCGGGCGCGTTCTGCTGGCGGGCGTAGACCGTATGGACGGAGACCGCATCGACGTCGAAGAGATAACCGAGGGCGGACTGCCCGATGGCCCGGACGCTCGTGTCGAGCACGCGACGTTCGTCGTCCGAGAGAGGATCGACAGTCGCGAACACGAGGCGCAGACGGTCATCGGGACCCGCTTGCTTCCGGAACTGCTGGAGCCGGTCCACAAGGGAGGTCGTGAGCGACGAGAGGTTCTGCCGGTGGCCAGCCAGCGTGTCGATCACCTTCTGGGCCTCGGTC
>DUBD01000223.1 GCA_012960515.1 Bacteroidota bacterium
TCGGCGCGCCGGTCGTCGTGCGCGAGCCGGACCTGCCGTCCTCCGTGGCGTTCCGCGCCCTCGCCGGGCGGGTCGCGCGCGAGGTCGCCGTCCGCAACGCGGACGCCCCGCCTACCCAGCCCATCGAGATCCTCTACCGCTGAGCAGCCCCGCCAGCCGGCCGCTGGCGGACCTCCGCGGATCCCACGCGGGTACACCCTCCCGCCGGGGTCTCCCCGTCGTATCATCCCGCAGCCCCCCCCGACCGATGGCCGACGCCACCGCTTCCGACGACATCCGCGCGCGGGTCGAATCCGCGCTCGACGCCATCCGCCCCTACCTCATGGCGGACGGCGGCTCCACCCGCGTCCATCGCATCACCGACGACATGGTGGTGGAGCTGGAACTGCTGGGTGCCTGCGGGACCTGCCCGCTGAGCATGATGACGCTCCGCGGCGGCATTGAGCAGACGATCCGCCGGGCCGTGCCCGAGGTTCAACGCGTCGAGGTGGTCGTCCCCGAGGCGGCGTGACCCTTCCTGTCTAGCCCGCCGCTCCCGCCCGCGTCCGCCAGCGCCCCGTGCGTTGGCCCGCTGGCCTGACCCGCTTCTTCCGCCCCGCGCGTTCGTCACCCACCGCACGATGGCCGAGTCCTCTTCCCGCGCGAGCGGGGAGCATTCCACCGCTGACGCCGACCCCGGCGCGCAGCGTGAGCTGCACCACATCACCCGCATCGACATCGAGCCGTCCGAGGCGTACCCCCGCCGCCACCCCACTCACGGGTGGCAGGTCCGCGCCCGCCGCGACGGCAAGCGGCTCTCCAAGTTCTTCGCGGACGCCAAGCACGGCGGCCGCGAGGGCGCGCTGGAGGCCGCCAAGGTGCACCGCGATCAGCTCCTCTCTGACATGCCCGATACCCCCCAGAAGCCCCGGAAGGCCTGGAGCAACACCGGCGTCATCGGCCTCTCCGTGCGGGAGAAGGACGAGGGCTCCAAGCCCCGCCTCTACGTCCAACTCAACTGGATCGACACAGAGGGCAAGCGGCGGGCCGCCAGCTACTCCGTGGAGAAGTGGGGCCTCCGCCGGGCGCTCTGGAACGGGTGCCTGCGCCTCTACCGCGAGCGTGGCGACGCCGGCTACCCGGTGGAGGAGCCGCACGTGATGTTCGCTCGCGCGCAGGAGCCGTTCCAGGAGCTCATCCGCGAAGAGCAGCGCGAGCAGGCCCGCCAGGAGGCCGCCGAGGAAGCGGAGCGGAAGGCGCGCGAATACGCCGAGAGCCCGCAGGGCCAGATGGAGGCGGAAGAGAAGGCGCTCAAGAGTGTCGAGCAGGCCCTCTTCGGTCAGTAGCCGAGCCCCGCTGGCGGTCCCTCGTGCCGAGGACGACCGCCAGCCGGGTCAACCCGCCGCGTCCACGACGGCCCAGCCCCACGCGAGGAGAGACATCGCGTCGCGCGCGAACGCCACCACGTCGGCGGTGAAGGCCGGCGTCTTCAGCCGGTCGTCGGCGATGGGCCGCGAGGCCACGAGCCCCTTCCATTTGAGGTAGGGCGCGATTTCGTCATCCGCGTAGCTCTCGAAGCCGCGCGGCATCCGCTTGAGTGTGTCCGACGGCCCCGTGCCGAGTTCGAGGCCAGCGCCTTCCGCCTCCGCTACGGCGGACCGCCAGCCGGATGGGTCGGTGACCATCCGCTCACGAAACCGGCGGAGCAGTGGCGACTCCGGCCGCCAGAAGCCTGCCGCGAGAAAGCAGTGCCCAGGCTCCACGTGCACGTACAGCGCGCCGGGCGCCTTCTTCGTGCCGTCGCGCGAGAGGACCAGCCCGAGGTGCGTCTTGTACGGGTCCTTGTTCTTGGAGAACCGCGTGTCGCGGTAGATCCGGAACGGGGACTTCTTCGGGCTCCCCGTCAGCGGAACGCCCGCTCGGGGCAGCGCCTCCGCCAGCTCGCTGACGAGGCACCGCGCGGGCCAGAGCAGCTCGTCGTCGTAGGTGGCCTTGCGAGGCTTGAACCAGTCGCGCTCGTTGTGCTGGCGGAGGTCGCGGAGGAAGGCGAAGGCCTCCTCGCGGAAGCCGGGGAAGGGGAGCAGCGCGTCCATCGGGTCGGGAAGAGAGACGGCAACCTAGCGGGACGGCGTGACCGCGGTGTGTCGCGTGAGCCGATCCGTCCGCGAATTCCGATCTCCGGGTGTGCCACCAGTCCCCCTCCGCATGATCCGCTTCGCGACGGCTCTCGTCCTGCTCTCTCTCGCCGCGCCCGCGTGGGCGCAGACCGGCCCCGCCGTCCCGGAGATGGCGCACTACGATACGTGGGCCGAGTCCTTCCGCCAGACGTGGGACATCCCCGGCATGTCCGTCGCCGTGATGAAGGACGGCCGCCTCGTCTACGCCCGCGG
>DUBD01000224.1:0-3140 GCA_012960515.1 Bacteroidota bacterium
CCGGTCTCCAACTCACTCGGCCCCGCGATCACCACCAAGTCGTGGCCTTTTCGGGCGGCGTACTTCAGCTGCTGTTTGAGCTTCTTCTTCTCGGCGTAGACCTCGGTGGGAATTCCCGCCTCGCGCAGCGCGGCGCCGATCTTGAGAGCGTCGGCCCACTGGTCCGGGCTGAACAGGGAGACGAGGACGCGAGCGGGGGTGGAGCGGCCCGGCGTGAGCACGCCGGCCTCGAAGAGCCGCGGCAGCATCCGCGTCAGCCCGATGGAGATGCCGACGCCGGGGAGCTTCCGGTTGGTGTAGTTCTCCGCGAGGTTCTCGTAGCGACCGCCGCCGCAGATGCTGCCCACTTCGGGGTGGTCGTCCAGGCGGGTCTCGTAGATGGTGCCCGTGTAGTAGTCCAGCCCGCGCGCGAGGCCCGGGTCCACGCGGAAGTGGTCCTCCGGGACGCCCATCGCGCGGAAGCCCTCCACGACGGTCCGGAGCTCGGCGATGCCTTCCGCGAACGTCTCGTTCACGTCCTGCGCCTCCAGCCACTCCATCCACTCGTCCGTGCTACGCGTGCCGCCTGCCAGCGCGAGGAGCCGGTCCACGCCCTCGTCCGTGGCGCCGAGCTGGCGGAGCTGCTCGGCGACGTTCGCGCGGCCGATCTTGTCGATCCGGTCGAACGCGCGGATGGCCTCCGCCTCGTCGTCCCCGAGGCCGATGTCGGCCAGCAGCCCGCGGAGCACCTTCCGGTTGTTGATCCGGATGGTGAACGGCCCGATCTCCATCTCGCTGAAGATGCCCGAGATCACGGCCGGCATCTCGGCGTCGTTGAAGAGCGAGAGCTGCCGGTCACCGATCACGTCGATGTCGCACTGGTAGAACTGGCGGTAGCGGCCGGCCTGCGGGCGCTCGCCGCGCCAGACGGGCTGGATCTGGTAGCGCCGGAACGGGAACGCCAGCTGCCCGGCGTACTGCGCGACGTACCGCGCGAGCGGGACCGTCAGGTCGAAGTGGAGCGCGAGGTCCGCGTCGCCGCCGGACTCGTCCTCCGCCAGCCGGTGGAGGCCGTAGATCTCGCGGTCGTTGCCGCCCTTGGCGAGGAGCACCTCGGCGCGTTCCACCGCCGGCGTCTCGATGGGCGAGAACCCGAAGCTCTCGTAGTGGCGGCGGATGAGGTCGCGCGCCCAGTCGAAGGTGATCTGCTCGTCGGGGAGGAACTCGGGGAAGCCGCTGATCGGCTCGGGCTTGATCTTGCTCATCGGGAGGGCTGCGGGGACGGGGCCAAAAGATCCGACGCGATCAGGGCCTCGACCTTCGCGAGGTCTGGATACAGCACCCGGTCGGTGGAGGGGAGGCCCTTCGCGGCGTCGTAGAACCCGATCTCGGCATCGAGGATCGCGGCGGCCTCCGCCACGCCGGCACCCGGTCGCATCGGGCGGCGGAACCAGAGCGCCTGGTACGCCGCCAGCAACTCAATCGCGACGACCCGCCTCGCGTTGTGCACCACCTGGAGCGCCTTTCGCGCGGCGATGGTCCCCATGCTGACGTGGTCCTCGGTGCCCGCGCTCGTCGGGATGGAGTCCACGCTGGCGGGGTGCGCGAGCGTCTTGCACTCCGAGACGATGGCGGCGGCGGTGTACTGCGGGAGCATGAACCCGCTGTTGAGCCCGCTGCCGAGGATGAGGAACGGCGGGAGCCCGTTCGAGTGGTGCTCGTCCACGAGGTGCGCCACGCGCCGCTCCGAGAGGCTGGCGAGCGTGGTCATGGTGATGGCGAGGTAGTCCATCACGCTAGAGAGCGGCTGCCCGTGGAAGTTGCCGCCGCTCACGACGGCCCGCGCGACGGAGTCCGTGGGCTGCTGGCGGAGCCAGTCAGCGAAGGCTTCGGGCGCGTCATCGGTCGGCGGCGTGCCGATCCGGTCGATAAAGACGAGGGGGTTGTCCGTCGCGGAGCCGGCCTCGGTCTCGGTGACCTCGCGCGCGTGCTCGATGGCGCGGAGGGCGCAGGCGAGCACCTGCGGCGCGCAGCGCATGGAGTAATCGCTCTGGACCTCGGGCGATTCCGGGACCGCGCCGTCCGCCAGAACCGGGAGGATGCGGGCGTGCGCGCGGAGCGTCGGGACGTCTCCGAGGCGCGGACGCTCTGGGCGACCCGTTCGGCGAGGTCGCGGATGCCGCCGGGCGCGTCCAGCCGCTCCGCCAGCGCGGCGATCTGATCACGCGGGTGTTGCTCGCGAAGGGCAGAGGCGTCCGTGTCGAGGGCGGACCAGAAGGCGTCGAGTGCGTCTGCGAGGGTGCGGGCGAGGGCCGCCGCGGCGTCCGGCGCGTGCTCGGACTCAGCGATCCGGTCGGCGTGCCAGCGGAGGCGGCTGAGCCTCGCGCTGTTGAGCGGGAGCGCGAGGATCTCGCTTCCCTCCACGAAGCCCGCGATCCGTCGCGACACGTCCAACTGCCCGCGCTGCGGACGCGCCTCGTGAATGCAATCGAGGAAGGCGTCGGGGATGCCCTGTTGGGCTTCCAGGCTCATGGCCGTCGCCAGCTCGGCGTGGCGAAGCACCTGTGCCGCATCGTGGAGCGCCAGCGCGGCGAGTGCGTTCATGAAGGTGGTCCCGTTGTTGACGGCGAGGCCTTCCTTGGCGCGGAGCGTGATCGGCTCGAACCCACCGGCGGGCGCCTCCGCAAGCGGGACGAACTGCTCGGCTGGCGGTGCGTCCGCGAGGGGCCGGTCCGGGACCGAATCGCGCCGGAGCACGCGGCCTTCGGGGTCGCCCATGAGCACGAGGCCGAGGTGCGAGAGCGGCGCGAGATCCCCGCTGGCGCCGACCGAGCCCTGCTGCGGGACGTACGGGTAGAGGTCCGCGTTGAGCATCGCGAGGAACGCCTCCACGAGCTCTAGCCGAACGCCCGAATAGCCCTGGCACAACGTGTTGGCGCGCAGGAGGATGGCGGCGCGAACGACCTCCTCGGAGAAGGCCGGCCCCATCCCGCTCGCGTGGCTGCGGATGAGGTTGCGCTGCAACTCTTCGCGCTGGTCCGGCGGGATGGCCGTGCCCCGGAGCGCGCCGAAGCCCGTCGTGATGCCGTACATCGGGGCGCCGGTGTCTAACAGGTGCTCGATGACGGCGCGGGAGCGGCGGACGCGGGCGGCGGCGGCGG
>DUBD01000224.1:3150-13921 GCA_012960515.1 Bacteroidota bacterium
CCCGGCCCGCCTCGGGCCCGAGGCGGGCCGGGCCGGGGGCGCGGAGCGGGCGGCGGGGGGCGTCGGCATCAGGAGCGGTCGCGCTGGCGGTAGACCTCGGCGAGCACGGCGGCCTCGTCGCTGATGGCGACCCGCTGGCGGGAGCGCGCGACGGCGACGACGGCATCGATGGAGAGTGGGCCTCCGTCGAGGACGAGGGGAGAGGGGACGGGCATGGACGGGCGGAGTCGGGACGGGGCGGGCGGCTAGCGCCGCTCGGCGCGGAGCCCAAGATCGCGAAGAAGCGCGACCGCCCGGTCGGCCGTTTCCCCGTCGCGGAAGCCCAGGCGGAAGGCGCCGCCGGTGCCCTCGCGGACGCGGATGAGCTCCAGGTCCGAGATGTTGACGCCCGCCTCCGCCAGCGCACCGGTGACCATCGCGAGGAAGCCGACCCGGTCCTCGGCCCAGAGCGTGACCTCCGCGAGGGGCGCGAGGAACCCTTTGGACTGCGACGGGATCGCGCCGCGCGTCTCCGCCGCGGCCTCGAACGACTGGTGGACCGCGCCGAGCGATCCGGCGGCGACGGCCTCGCGGAGCGCGACGAGACGGCCCGCGTACGCGTCGAGCGCGCCGAGCACGGCGTCTCGGTTGGCGCTCAGGATGCCGCCCCACATCCCGAAGGGCGACGACGCGATGCGCGTCATGTCGCGGAATCCGCCTGCGGCCAGCGCCAGCGCGTCCACGCCCACGCCGCTGGCGTTCTCCACGAGGGCGACCGCCGCGAGCTGCGGCAGGTGGCTTACCGCGGCGACCACGGCGTCGTGCCGGTCGGGCGCCATGACCACGGGGCGCGCGCCGACGCCTTCCGCCAGCCAGACGGCGCGAGGGTCGGGCGGTGCCCCGCCCGCGGGCGTGAGAACGTAGACGGCGTTCTCGAAGAGGAGCGGGTCGGCGTGCGCCATCCCGCCGCGCTCGCTCCCGGCCATCGGATGGCCCCCAACGAACACGACACTCTCGGGCAAGGCTTCCCGCGCAAGCGTGGCAATCGGACCTTTGACAGAGGCGACATCGGTGACGAGAGCGCCCGGCGCGAGGTGGGGCGCGATGCTCCGGACCGTCTCGTCCATCGCGGCCGTGGGGACCGCCAGCAGGACGAGGTCGGCGTCGCGAACGGCCTCGGCGGCGGAACTGGCGGCCTCGCTCAGCGCGCCGCGGTCCACCGCCAACGCGGACTGCGCGGGATCGCGGTCTGTCCCGATGATGGGGAGGTTCGGGTCGCGCGCGCGCAACGCCAGCGCGATGGAGCCGCCAATCAGCCCCGTCCCGATCAGCGCGATTCGCGAGGGGCGTTCGGGATGGTCAGGCACGGGAGGAGGAGAAGTGCGCAGACGAGGCGGGGCTCGAATTTGCGAGGACGGAATGGGGAGAGGGGGACCTGCTACTCCGAGGGGATCCGAGCGTAGTAAGCGCCCGCGACGGTGATCTTCGGGGGGTTGCTGCCAGACCCGAGCCGCTCCAGGCGGTACCGGAACCGGCCCCCGACCTCGCTCTCCGTCCGCACGTCGACCACGCTCCCCCGGTCTTGCTCCTCCCCATATGCCAAATTGGGGGATACCGATTTACGGAACTCCGTCGACTCTAGGAATGGTTCGCCGATGGGAGCGATGAGCGCCTCCCCAGCGAACTCGAGGTACGGGGCGAGCACAGGAAAGCCATCGCCCTCGGCGTCGCAGAAGAGGCCCGTCCGGCCCGAGCCCAAGGAGGACCGCTCGACGTAGGCGCGGTGCTCGTAGCGCTCGGCCCTACCGTCCTCGTACGTCACGGTGTACTCGCACGTGCCGAGCGCGGGGAGGGGGCGGTCGGGGATCCCGCTGTCGCACCCCGAGAGGGCGACGAGCAGCGCGATGGAGCCGCGGGTCAGACCGGTCCCGATCCGCGTGCTCCGCGCGGGGCGTTTGGAGAGGTCAGGCACGGGAAAGGCGGCCGTCGGGACCGCGGCGGAAGGGAACCCACGCGAGCGCGAGTTCGGTGACGTGCATATCGGTCTGCTTCGCGCGGATCTCCAGCGTGTCGAGCGGCGCGGACTCAGGTGCGTGCGCGAGGTCGATGGCGTCCATCTCCTGCTGGAGCTGGGTTTCCAGGTCTGCGAGTTGTTGCTGGAGGTCGTCCACCTTCTGCTCCGCGCGGGCCACGTCCGAGCGTTCCTTGGACATCCGCCCCGCCGATCGCGCCGTAACGCCGATCTGGCTCAGGGTGGAGCGCGGCGAGCGCCCGCCGAGAAACGCCCCGAGCAGCGTCGTGCCGATGCGGACGAAGGTGTCCGTCTTGCGCTGGCTGGCCTGTGCGGATTCGCGGTCCACCGCCGCCTCCGCGGAGCGGATCCGCTTCATCAGCGCGTCGATCTTCTTCTGGTAGCGCTCGCGCAGGGCGGTTTTCTGTTCGTCGCGCGCCTCGCGGGCGAGCTGCGTCAGGCGGATGCGGAAGGCGCGTTCGTCCTCGCCGGGAGCGGAGGTGGCCTTCGGGTCCTTGCTCTCGAACAGCGTCAGCGGGCGCTCGTTCTGCAACCAGCGCTTGAGGTTCTTCTCCCACGCGGAACCGGACGCATCGGCGACGCCCTCGGGAAGCGCTGCGAACGTGGCGCCCTCGGCGGGCTGGCGGACCGTCTCGGGGCGGTCGGCGAGGTCGTCAGCGGAGTTCCACTGCGGCTCGCCGTCCACGAGTTCCGCCAGCAGGACGTGGCGCTCGGTGTGGTCCACTGGTGGACGCTTCCGCTCGAACGGCACTTCGGCGCGTGCGAGGAGCATCAGGACGTAGGTGTCGGCGTCGCCGGCGAGGATGACCTGTGGGATCGTGGTCTCGGGGGGACCGCTGGCGGACTCGCTCGTCGGCGCTTTGACGGCAGGTTCGGGCTCGCTGGGAGCGGGCGCCAGCGCCTCGGCGGCGGGGACGGGCTGCGCCTTCCGGTCGGCCATCAACTCCGCGATCTGCGCGCGCGTGAGCGGACCCGCGAGGTAGTTCATGACCCACCGCGTGGCCATGAGCGTCGGGGCGCTCTCGTGGACGTTGTGGAGCAGGAACCGCCGCTTCCCGATGCCGGAGAGCAGCGCGTCCACCTCGGCGCGGTTGAAACCCGTGGACTGCGCCGCGCCCTCCAGTCCGTCGAGGAGGCGGTCTT
The DNA here is from genome assembly GCA_012960515.1 of Bacteroidota bacterium. Taxonomy (GTDB): domain Bacteria; phylum Bacteroidota; class Rhodothermia; order Rhodothermales; family Rubricoccaceae; genus Rubricoccus. Next base: position 6,305 of record DUBD01000224.1, read on the forward strand.
TGTCGCGCTCCGTCTGGAGGCGGCCCACGAACCACGTCCCGCAGTTCGAGAGCGCCTTGTAGTCCATGTCCACCGGGTTCTGCGTCGCGAGGACGACGCCCAGCCCGAAGGCGCGGGCCTGCTTGAGCAGCGTCAGCAGGAGGGCTTTGGTGGGCGGGTTCGCGCTCGGCGGGAGGTAGCCGAAGATCTCGTCCATGTAGAGGATCGCGCGGAGCGAGCCCGTGCCCGGCTGGCGGCGCATCCACGCGAGGACTTCGCCGAGCAGTCGCGTGACGAAGAACAGCCGCTCCTCGTCGCCGAGGTGCGCGATGCTCATGACCGAGATCTGAGGCTTCCCGTCGGCGCCGTAGAACAGGCGGTCGGCGTCCAGCGGCTCGCCCTGCGCCCACGCCGCGAACCCGGGCGAGGCGAGGAGTCCGTTCAGCTTCATCGCGAGCGCCGTCCGGGCCTTCGCGGGGAAAAAGTCGTCCACGCCCAGCACGCCGATGGTTTGGAACGGAGGCGACTGGAGCGCGCCGATCAGGTCCGCCAGCGTGAGCGCGCGTCCCGCTGCCCAGGCGTCGCCGATCACCTTGGCGAGGAAGACGTGCTCGGGGCTGCTCATCGCGTCAGCGTCCACGCTCAGCAGCGTCAGGATGCCGCTCACGGCCGCGTCTACGCGCTCCGTGAAGGCCTCGCCGCTCCGTGCGTCCGCCGGCGGCGGGTCCAGCGATCCCAGCACGCTGACCGGCACCCCGGCGTCCGACCCCGGCGTGTAGACGGTCACATCGGCGGCCTCCTTGAGCCTCCGGATGCGGTCGGCGGACTGCTGCCACTCCGCCAATCCGTTGCGCCAGAGCTCGGCCTTCCGTGCCGCCAGCGCGTCGGGCGTGAGCCCCTCACGGGTGGCCTCGCCCTCGTCGATCCACGGCCGGAAGTCCTCGGGCGCGAGGTCCGGGAAGGTCAGCGCGAGGTTGCCCAGGTCGCCCTTCGGGTCGATCGCGATGACCGGGATCTTGTCCAGTGCCGCCTCCTCGATGAGCCCCACGCCCAGCCCGGTCTTGCCCGAGCCCGTCATGCCGACGATGAAGGCGTGGGTCGTGAGATCGGAGGAGTCGTAGAGGACCGGGTGGCCGAGGTCGCGGGACTCGGGGTCGGCTTCTTTGCCGAGGTAGAACACACCGAGGCCTTCGAAGGGAGCCGCGTCAGACATGAGAGAGCGGGAGGGTGGAGCGGGAGACGAGGCGTGGGGCCCCGGAATCTCGCGACGGACTCCGCCCCGCGCCCGCCCCGCTGGCGGTCGCGCGGAGAGGGTGCGGGCGACACGCGCGGGTCCGCCGCTACTCGCTCAGCATCCGGAGCCCCGTCGCCTCCTCACAGGCAGTCCAGAGTCGAGCGGCGCTCTCGCGGTCCATCGCCTGTGGCGCGATGTCGGCGCGCGTCGGCCAGCCCCGCATCTCCCGCCAGCCGTCCGGGCCGATGTAGTCGGCGGGCTGCGTTCTCTCGGCCGTCGCGGCCACGAGCGTGGGCAGCGCGCCCTTCCACGAGGGCATCGCGGCGACCGATGCGAGCGCGGTCCAGAGCACCTGCCGGATCCGCGACCCGCTCAGCATGTCCTCGGTGAGCTCCGTACTGGAGACTCCGGGATGGGCCGCAACGCTCAGCATGTCCGCGCCGGAGTCCGTCAGCCGCCGCTGCATCTCCAGCGCGAGCATGAGGTCCGCCAGCTTGCTCTGCCGGTACGCGGTCCAGGGGTCGTACGACCGTTCGCTCTGGAGATCGCCGAGGTGGATGCGGCCCCGCTTGTGCGCGATGCTGCTGAGCCAGACCACACGAGCGGAGGGGGCGCGAAGGAGGTGGGGGAGAAGCCGCGCCGTCAGTGCGAAGTGCCCCGCGACGTTGACGCCGAACTGCATCTCCAGCCCTTGCTCCGTCTCCCGCCGCTCGGGCAACGCCATCAGCCCGGCGTTGTTGATCAGCAGGTCCAGCGGCTCCGGCTGGGCGTCTTCGCTGAGCCCGAACGTGCCCGCGAACGCCTCCACGCTGACCAGGTCGGACAAGTCGAGTTCGCGGATCTCCAACTCCGCGCCGGGGACGGAGGCGCGGATGTCCATCGCGGCGGCCTCCGCTTTGTCCAGGCTCCGGCACGCCATGATCACGCGGTAGCCCAGCGCCGCGAGCGCCCGCGCCGTCTCGCGACCGATCCCGGAGTTCGCGCCGGTGACGACCGCCAGCGCGCCGGTGGTTCGCGGGAGGTGGTGGAGGGACCAGGAGACAGCGTCGGGCATCGGGCGGCGGAGAGAGGGAAGGGCAAGGCACCCGCCGCGCCGGGCAGGGTTTCCGCGCTGCCCGCTGGCGGACGCGGCCGATGAGACTTGCCGGAACCTCGGACTGGCTTTACACTGTTAACCTTCACGTGCGCTCCGCCGATCCTCCACCGGCGGGGCACTTTCGGCGGGCGAGTCCCGCCTACTCACGTCTCCCGGGTTAACACCGTCAACCTCTCATGGACGCGCTCTCCACCCTCCACGGCGCTCTCGCCGAGTTCACGCCCGCCTGGGCCGCCGCCCTCGGTGTGCTTCTGGTCCTCTTCGCGCTCGGGTTCACGGGCGCCCCGCTCTGGCTCTGGGCCGCGATGGGGCTCGTCGCGCTCATCGGCTTCGGCGCGCCGGTCTGGGCGATCGTCGCGTTCGCTGCGCTGGCGGTCGTGTTCGTCGTGACGCCAATCCGCCGCGTGCTCTCCGGCGGTGTGATGTCGCTGATGGAGAAGCTCCAGTTCCTCCCGACGATCTCGTCCACGGAGCAGGAGGCCATCGACGCCGGCACGGTCTGGGTGGAGGGCGAGCTGTTCTCCGGCAAGCCGGACACGCGGCGCATCCTGGATCAGCCCTACGCCGGCCTGACGCCCGAGGAGCAGGCGTTCCTCGACGGTCCCGTCGAAGAGCTCTGCGCGATGGTGGACGATTGGGAGGTCTGGCAGCGCCGCGATCTGCCCGAGGCGGTCTGGCAGAAGCTCAAGGACGAGAAGTTCTTCGGCCTCATCGTGCCGAAGGAGTACGGCGGACACGGGTTCTCGCCCAGCCTCAACTCGGCCGTCGTCGCGAAGACCGCCAGCGCGTCGAGCACGCTCGGCATCACGGTCATGGTGCCCAACTCGCTCGGCCCGGCGGAGCTGCTCTCGCACTTCGGGACGCAGTCGCAGAAGGACTACTGGCTGCCCAAGCTGGCGACCGGCGAGGTCATCCCGTCGTTCGCGCTGACGGAGCCCGGCGCGGGCTCGGACGCGGGCGCGATCTCCTCGCGCGGCGAGGTCTTCGAGCAGGACGGCGAGCTGTACCTCCGCCTCAACTGGAAGAAGCGCTACATCACGCTCGCCGCCATCTCCGACGTGCTCGGGCTGGCGTTCAAGCTCTTCGACCCCAACAACCTCCTCGGCAAGGGGGAGAACCTGGGCATCACCTGCGCCCTCGTGCCGACTACGACCGAGGGCGTTGTCCTCGGCAAGCGCCACGACCCGCTCGGCGTCCCGTTCTGGAACTGCCCGACCGAAGGCCACGACGTGGTGGTGAAGCTGGACGAGGCGGTGATCGGCGGGCGCGAGGGCTGCGGCAAGGGCTGGCGGATGCTCATGCAGAGCCTCGCGGCGGGACGCGGCATCTCGCTCCCCGCCAGCGCGACGGCCGGCGTCAAGCAGGCGGCTCGCGTCTCGGGCGCGCACGCGCTGATCCGCAAGCAGTTCGGCCTCAGCATTGGCAAGTTCGAGGGCATCGAGGAGCCGCTCGCGCGCATCGGCGGCTGGGCGTACACGATGGAAGCCGCCCGCCGCTACACCAACGGCGGTCTGGACCAGGGCGCCGCGCCTGCCGTGGTCACGGCGATGATGAAGTACAACACCACCGAGCTGTTCCGGAAGGCCGTCAACGACGGCATGGACATCCTCGGCGGCAACGCGATCAGCCGCGGCCCGCGCAACCCGCTCGCCAGCGCCTACATCGGCGTGCCGGTCAGCATCACCGTGGAAGGCGCGAACATCCTCACGCGGACGCTCATGATCTTCGGGCAGGGCGCCATCCGGTGCCACCCGTTCGCGCTCAAGGAGATGCAGGCGCTCATGTCGCGAGACGTGAAGGCGTTCGACGCCGCGTTCTGGCCGCACATCGGGCACGTGGTCCGCAACGCGTTCCGCGCGATCGGGCTGAGCCTCACGCGCGGCGCGCTGGCGGGCTCGCCGGTGAGTGGCGCGGCCTCGCCGTACTGGCGGAAGCTGCAGTGGAGCAGCGCCACGTTCGCGTTCCTCGCGGATCTCGCGATGGGCACGCTCGGCGGCGACCTCAAGCGGAAGGAGAAGCTGACGGGCCGCTTCGCGGACGTCTTCTCGTGGATGTACCTGCTCTCCGCCGTGCTCGTCCGCTACGAGGCGGAAGGCCGCCGGAAGGAGGACGAGGCGTTCATGCGCTGGAGCGCGGAGTACGCCCTCGCGCGGATCCAGGAGGCGTTCGACGGCCTTTTTGCCAACCTCCAGGTGCCCGGCGCGACGTGGCTCTTCCGCGGCCCGCTGGCGGCGTGGAGCCGGTTCAACCGCCTCTCCGCCGAGCCGTCCGACCGTCTCGGCCACACGGTAGCCGCTGCGATGCAGGTGCCGGGCGAGCAGCGCGACCGTCTCTTCGGCGGCGTGTTTACGTCGATGGATCCGAACCACACGCTCGGCCGCTTCGAGAGCGCGATGCAGATCGCGTACGAGGCCGAGGGCGTCGTGCGGAAGGTCAAGGACGCCATCCGCTCCCGCCAGCTGCCCAAGGCGCACCCGGCCACGCTCATCCCGCAGGCCGTCGAGGCCGGGATCATCACGGCCGCGGAAGCGGACCTCCTCCAGCGCGCCGAAGCCGCTCGGAACGACGCCATCCAGGTGGATGCGTTCGACAACGAGGACTACTTCGCCTCTGCCGTGGACCCCGACCGGGCCCGCCCGGTCCAGTCCCAGGGGGACGGGGCGCCGGTCGGCCTCCCAGCGGATTCGCTGCCGGATGCGGGCGCAGTGGCCTACGGTGCAGCGGTCGAAACCGAGGATCCCGCGGCGTAACGTCCCATTCGCACGCTCTATCGCGAGGCGCTGCCAGTTCTGGCGGCGCCTCGCGCTATATGTGTGCATCTTCCCGCTGCTTCATTGTTCCTACTCCGTCGCGAGACCCGTCGCGATTGGAGCCTCACGGGGCCTTGGGTGGTGCCCCCTCCGTACCGATCCGCTCGTGCGCGCCGCAGTCCGTCGCCTGTTCCTGTTCTCTGTCCTCCTCCTGCCGATGGCCGCCAGCGCGCAGCCGGCGGCGGGCCCACGCTCTCTCTCGGCCGTCCGGTTGGCGCCGGGCGAGGGCATCCGCATCGACGGCCGCCTGGAGGAGGCGGCGTGGGCCGCGATCCCGCCCGCTGGCGGCTTCGTTCAGCGAGAGCCCGCCCCCGGCGAGCCCGCCAGCGAGGAGACCGACGTGCGCGTGGCGTACGACGCGAGCGCGCTCTACGTGGCCGTCACTGCCTACGTTCGCGACCCCGCGACCCTCGTGCGCCGGCTGGTCCGCCGCGACGGCTTCGGGGAGGCCTCCGACCGCGTCTTTATCGAGATCGGAAGCCCGGCGGATGGGCGGACGGCGTTCTCGTTCGGCGTCAACCTGGCGGGCGCGCGGCAGGACGCCGTGCTGTTCAACGACCGCAACGAAGGGGACCTGACGTGGGATGCGGTGTGGGAAAGCGCGGTTCGGGAGTTTCGGGAGGGGGAGCGCGCGGGGTACGTCGTGGAGGCGCGGATCCCCTTCTCGCAGCTTCGCTTCGACTCCCGCAGCGTCCGTGACTGGGAGTTCAACGTCCAGAGGGACATCGCTGCGACGGGCGAGCTGACGTACTGGTCCCCGATTCTTCCGGACGCGGATGGATATGTGAGCCAGTTCGGGCGGCTCCAGGGGTTGCAGGGGCTCCGCCCACCGCGCCGGACGGAGGTCGTGCCGTACGCGGCGGCTCGTCTGACCCGCGCGCCGGACACCCCGGGCGACCCGTTCTACTCCGCGAACGACGTCGCTCCGCGCGTCGGGTTGGACGCGAGCGTCGGCCTGACGTCTGGGCTCACGCTCAACGCGACCGTGAACCCGGACTTCGGGCAGGTGGAGCTGGATCCGGCCGTGGTCAACCTCAGCCAGTACGAGGTGTTCTTCCAGGAGCGGCGGCCGTTCTTCGTGGAGGGCGTCGATGCCTTCGCGTTCGGCTCCACGCGTGGGGCTGGCGCTTTCGAGCGACCGACGTTCTTCTACTCGCGGCGGATCGGGCAGCAGCCCTTCGCGCTGCGCGACATCTACCGCGACAGTCTGGACGTCTGGGCGGGGGGCGGCGAGCGCGTGTTGAGCGTCCGCGATCCCGAGACGACGCCCATCGCGGCGGCGACCAAAGTGAGCGGGCAGGTCGGAGATTGGACCGTCGGCGTGCTGTCCGCGCTGACCCTGGAGGAGTCCGCCGATTTCGTCACGGTAGACCCCGTCTCCCTCGAAGAGGAGCGCGGCTCGGCGCCGGTCAGTCCAACCGCCAGCTACACGGTCGCACGGGCCTCGCGGGCGTCGCGGGGCGGGCGGACCACCGTCGGCGCTTTCGGCTCGGCGGTCGTTCGCGATGGCTCCGATCCGCTTCTCGCGAGGTTCCTCTCCTCGACCGCGCTCGTGGGCGGGGTGGACGTGGAGACGTCCACGAGCGACCGCGCATGGACGTTCAGCGCACTCGCCTCGGGCAGCCACGTCGCCGGTGACTCCGCACGGATCGCGTCGTTGATGTTGTCCGAGCAGCGCTACTTCCAGCGTCCCGACGCCTCGCCCGATGACTTCGACCCCGCCTCCGGGCGTCTCGGGGGGTACCGGACCGAGGTCTCCGTGGCGAAGACGGGCGGCGGCCCCAACTGGCGGGGCGCGCTGACGCTGGCGGCCACGTCGCCCGGCTTCGAGGTCAACGACCTCGGCTACCAGGAGCGCGCCGACCTGCTCTCGGCGAACTGGAGCGCGTCGTACAACATGCCGAACCCGTCGAGCCCCTCGCTCAACTACGCGACGGTCTTCGCCAGCGGCGTGCGTGCGCACAACTACGGTGGGGACGCCGTGCGGACGGACGTGAGCCTCGGGACGTACCTGCTGTTCTCGAACCTCTGGGGCGCGCAGCTGATCGGCACCGTGCGGCCGGAGGTGTACGACGACCGGCGGACGCGCGGCGGCTTCCTCTCGCGGCGGCCCGCGGACTGGCAGTTCTCCTCGTACGTCGGCACCAACCGGACGAAGCGGGTCTACGCGACGCTCTCCATGGCGGGCCGCCGCGAGTTCGGCTCGCCCGGTGCGGGCGCCAGCCCGGAGTGGACGTTCACGCTCCGCCCCCGGCTGGCGGTGCGCCCGACCGACGCGATCACCGTCACGTTCGAGCCGGATTGGGTCCGGTCGTACAACAACGACCTGTACCGCGGCGCCGAACTCGGGGCCGGCGGCGAGACGTTTTATCGCTTCCTGGACTACCGGTACGAGAGCCTGGATCTGGGCATCCGCTTGGACCTCGCGTTCACGCCGGACCTCACGCTGCAGCTCGTGACCGTGCCGAAGGTGGACGCCCTCGAGTTCATGGACGTCC
>DUBD01000225.1 GCA_012960515.1 Bacteroidota bacterium
GGCTCGTTCCACCCGCCAGTCGTCCGTGCGGCGGCTGAGCGGCCCTCTGTTCTACCGCGCGCGGCCGGCTCCCGTTTCTCCGCCTCGCACCCACACCGCGGCATCCCCGCGTGCCGCTGGCGGTCGCTCCCGCCAGCCGGTGGCGTCCACGCTCCGGGCGGGCTCTCTTCTCCCGTGACTTCTGCGCGTTGGCGCTCACCTCCTCGGCACAGAGCGTTGGCACGTTCCGGCCGCGCGCAGTAGAACCCGCCGCTGCAGGCCGACGAGAGGCACGAGCGGCGTTGCTTTTCTGAAGGGCCGCCGCGTACGTTGATCGCCCACACATTTCGCCTTCACCTTCGCGGCTGAGCGGCCCTCTGTTCTGCGGCGCTCTAGCTAACCCGTCAAACGCTCACGCGTCGGTGAGCGCTCTAAACATCCACAGCGTCCACCTCGCCGCGGGCGGGGTAGTCGCTCTCCACGATGTAGCCGACCGCCTTGACGAACGACGGAAGGTGCGGGCGGCCCCATGGCGCGGAGTTGACGGCGGCGTAGTAGAGCATGCCGCCGGGGCGGACGAGGAAGAACCCCGGCTCGGAGAACAGGTCGGGCTCGCCGCCCTTTACGGCCTCGCTGAGGTAGAGCCCCCACGCCCGGGCAGTCTCGACGTCCAGGCTGTGGCCGAGCGGGAAGTCGCCCAGCTCCCAGTCCATCCGCGACTTCCGCGCCCGCACCTCGGTGTCCATGCTGACGGCCACGACCTCGACGCCGAGCTCGGCGTAGTCGCCCTGGACGTCGGTGAGCGTTTTGAGGTACCGCCGGCAGACCGGGCAGTGGAGCCCGCGGTAGACGATGACGAGCGTGAAGTTCTCGGGGTCCTGCTCGTCGAGCGTCCAGGTGCCCCCGCCGACGAGCGGGAATGAGAGCGGCGGGGCGGGCTGTCGGGGGAGAGGCGTCGTCGGCATTGGTCTGGAAAGAGGTTTGGGTTGTCAGGTAGCGGGGGCGCTGAGATCAGGCCGCCTCGGTGAGATGGGCGGGGGCCTCCGCAGGAACCGGGCGGTCGGCCGAGGCTCCGGGGAAGTGACGCTCGAGGTGCGCGTGGAACCGGGCGAGGTCGCCCTCGACGTCCGGGTTCTTCATGACGTCGTGGGCCGCGAACGTCGGGAGCGGGCGCATCCCGAAGAACCGGGCGTTGAGGTGCATCGGCCACAGGAGGTCGTCGACCGACCGGCCCTCGAAGAACGGGGCGTCGGGGTTGTCGAAGGCGTCGCGCGGGGCGTTGAACGTGAGGGACAGCATGTAGGAGGTGTCCGTGAGCGTCCCTCCGAGCCCGTAGCGCTCGTCCTGGCCCGGCCCGTGGCGGCCGTCGCCCTCGCACATCCGCCCGTCCATCCCCGCCGTGTACACCTCGTCCATGTACTTCTTGAGCGACCACGGCGTCATCATCCAGTTGACAGGGAACTGCATCAGGACGGCGTCGGCCCAGCGGTGGGCCTCGACTTCGGCGGCGACGTCCCACCCGTCGCCGCCGGCGACCTCGGTGATGCGGACGGCGTAGCCGCGGGCCTCGAGGTGGTCGCGGGCGATCTCGGTGAGGGTCCGGTTGAACCGGCCGGGGGCGAAGGGGTAGGGCTGGTGCCCGTTGATGAGAAGGACGTTCTGCATGGGGCCGGGGGGGGGAATTATGACAGGGGATTGTGACTGCCGGAGAATCTCGCTATCTTGGTTACGGTTGTCAACTAGTATACTTTTCGTAACCACCCTTCAGACCCCATGGACGCCCGAGTCGAGACCGATGCCCGGGGCCGGAAGGCCGCCGTCGACGCCTGCGAGGAGCCGTGCGCCATCGAGCGCGGGATGCGGATCCTCGGTGGGAAATGGACGGGGTCGGTCCTGTGGCACCTCAAGGACGGCCCGGTCCGGTTCAACGACCTCGCCCGGATGGTCGGCGGGGCGAGCAAGAAGATGATCTCCGAGCGGCTCAAGCACCTGGAGGCGCACGCGCTCATCGAGCGTGAGGTAATCGGGACGCGGCCGCTCGGCGTCACCTACCGCATTACCCCTCTCGGCGAGACGGCGCTTGGTTTCCTCGACGAGCTACGGCGGTGGTCTGAGTCGTTGCCGGACGCTTAGTCGGGCGGCATACGTGACGAGCATTTCCATCTGCGAGGCAGTCGCGTTCCATCCGGGAAGGGGTGCCGGCCGTCTTCCCCGCGCCGCAGAACCCGCCGCTGCAAGCCGACGAAGAGCGCCAGCGCTTTCGGCTCGCCTAAGCGCCGGCGCTACTTTCACCTTGCTCCGTCATCGCGCCCTCAGCCCTTCGCGGTTGAGCGGCCCTCTGTTCTACCGCGCGCGGCCG
>DUBD01000226.1:0-16914 GCA_012960515.1 Bacteroidota bacterium
CGCGGCCCAGAGGATGTTCAACTCGTCGATCTCGGCGGGCGAGCACGCGCCCACGCCGACCGCCAGCGCCTCGGCGTGGATGCGGTCGTAGAGCGCGTCGCGGCGCTCGGGCGTGAGCTTCTTGGAGTCGTCCAGGCCGGGGAGGTCGGCATCGGGCGGGAGGATGGCGGCGGCGGCGACCACGGGACCGGCGAGGCAGCCCCGCCCGGCCTCGTCCACGCCGGCCACGCGGCGGAGGCCCACGGACCAGTGGGGGCGTTCGAGAGCGAAATCGGGCATGGGCAGGCGGGGCGTCGGGTGGGCGCTCCCGGGCGTGGAGTTGTTGAATGCGGCGAAACTCCCTATCTTGACCGGCGTCAGAGGGGCTGTCCCACCCCACTTCTTTCCCGGGACGCAGGGCCGCAACCCGCCATCGCGACGGAGCGAGGCGCGCGGAGAACCGATCGCCGCGGCCCGGCCGGCGCACGCCGCGCGTGCCCCGTCAAGATCCGCCAGGCTCGTCGTCCGTGCGAGACGACACCCCCGCCCGGTGGCCTCTTCGCACCCCTTTCGCCGCGGTGAGGCGACCGCCTCGTGCCGGCGTCCCCGTGCCCTGCGGAGGATCCCCCTCCAGCGGCCGGGCCCACTCACACCGTACCGCACAGCCATCCCATACATGGCAGACGACACGAATCGCAAGGCCGACGAGGCCCGCGAGTCGGAGGTCGACGTCGATCAGGGGGCAGCCACCCCGTCCAACGGGGCTGACAAGGCCGCCCACGACGCCGAGACCCCCAAGAAAAAGAAGCCGCGCTCCCGCGTGAAGACCATCGATCTCACGTCCGGCAGCAGCGACGACGCCGAGGAGACGCCCAAGAAGCGGCCCTCGCGCAAGAAGAAGACCGACGACGAGGCCGCCGAGGACAAGCCGAAGCGGACCCGCTCGCGCAAGAAGAAGGAGGAGCCCGCCGAGGAGGCCGAGGCCGCGTCTGACGACGCGGACGAGAAGCCGAAGCGCCGCCGCCGCACCCGGAAGTCTGAGCCCGTCGCCTCCAGCGACGACCCCGAGGTTCCCTCGGCTGGCGGCGACGATGAGGACGGCGACGACGACTCATCCTCCGGCAACCGCAACCGCCAGCGCGACGAGGACGACTCCGACGGGGGCGGCAGCCGCCGCGGCCGCCGCCGCCGCAAGAAGAAGAAGGGCGGCACCAACGGCAACGACGGCAGCGGGCACCCCGGGCAGGAGTTCGAGGGCATCCTGGAGCTGATCGGCGACAAGAAGTTCGGCTTCATTCGCGAGTTCAAGACCTCATTGCAGAAGGGGGACAACGACCCCTTCATGCCGCCCCCGCTCATCCAGAAGCACAACCTCCGCGACGGCGTCAAGCTGACGGGCATCATCAAGCCCGGCCGAAAGGGCGCCTGGCAGGTGACCCGCGTGGACTCCGTGATGGACGCTCCCGTGGAGGAGTGGGAGGAGACGGAGGACTTCGAGCGCGGGATGGTGATCTATCCCGAGGAGAAGCTGAGCCTCGTCAAGGGCCCGCAGGACGCCACGATGCGCGTCGTGGACCTTGTGACGCCGCTCGGCAAGGGCCAGCGCGCGCTCATCGTGGCGCCGCCGCGCGCGGGCAAGACGGTCATCCTCAAGAAGATGGCCGAGGGCCTCGCGCAGAACCACCCCGAGGTCAAGCTCATCGCGCTGCTCATCGACGAGCGCCCGGAGGAAGTCACGGACTTCCGCCGCAACACGGAGGCGACCGTTTTCGCGAGCTCCAACGACTACGGCGAGGACAACCACGTCCGCGTGGCCACGCTCGCCTTCGAGTACGCCCGCCGCATGGTGGAGCAGGGCCACGACGTGGTCATGCTGCTGGACTCGCTGACGCGCCTCGGCCGCACGTTCAACCTCTTCGGCGGCAACTCCGGCCGCACGATGTCCGGCGGCCTGGACGCCCGCGCGCTGGTCATGCCGCGGAAGATCTTCGGCGCCGCGCGCAACATCGAGGAGGGCGGCTCGCTCACCATCATCGCGACCGCGCTGGTGGAGACGGGCTCCCGCATGGACGACGTCATCTTCGAGGAGTTCAAGGGCACCGGCAACGCGGAGATCGTGCTGGACCGGGAGCTCTCCGAGAAGCGGATCTACCCGGCCATCAACATCCGGAAGTCCGGGACGCGGAACGAGGAGCGCCTCGTGCCGGAGGAGCACGTCGCCCAGCGGCACCTCCTGCTCCGCGCGCTCAACAGCCGGCACCCCGTGGAAGCCATGCAGGCGCTGCTCAAGCAGATCCAGATGAGCCCCACGAACGTGCACCTGCTCAACGAGCTCATCCCGGAGCAGAGCTACTAGCGCGAGTCTGCTGCCAGCAGGTGGGGGCGTGGTCGTCGGACCGCGCCCCCTTCGTTTTGTGCCCGCCCGCTGGCGGACGCTGGGAGCGAGACGAAAGAGGCTCGGCCGCGCCGATCGCCTCCGCCAGCGCGGCGAACGAAAAGCGGGGAGCCCCGAGACAGAGGCTCCCCGCGGGCGGCTCGCGCCGAGCCGGATCAGCCGGCCGGGAAAGAGAAGCTGGCCTGCAGGCCGAGCGGGATCCCGACGGCCCAGTAGAGCAGCAGGAAGACGCTCCACGCCACGAGGAAGACCACCGAGTACGGCAGCATCAGCGAGGTCAGCGTCCCGATGCCGGTGCTCTTGACGTACCGCTGGCAGTACACCACCACGAGCGGGAAGTACGGCATGAGCGGCGTGATGATGTTGGAGGACGAGTCGCCCACGCGGTAGGCCGCCTGCGTGAGGTCTGGCGAGATGCCGACCTGCATCAGCACCGGCACGAAGATCGGCGCGAGGAGCGCCCACTTCGCGCTGGCGGAGCCCACGAACAGGTTCACGAACGCCGTCAGGAAGATGATGCCCACGATGGTGACGCCGCCCGGGAGGCCGAGCGCCTGGAGCCCCGCGGCGCCCTTCACCGCCAGCAGCGTCCCGAGGTTGCTCGTCGCGAAGGCGTTGACGAACAGGGCGCAGAAGAACGCCATCACGATGTAGTAGCCCATGCCCTGCATCGCCTTCGTCATCGCGCCGACGACGTCCTTGCTGTTCTTGAAGACGCCCGCCGCGTAGCCGTAGACGACGCCGGGGATCAGGAACAGCAGGAAGATCAGCGGCACGATGGACTGCATGATCGGCGCCGTGAACGAGTTCAGCGAGCCCGTCTCGGGATCGCGGAACGCGGAGCCTTCGGGCAGGAGGGAGGCCACGAGGAGCCCGAGCCCGAGTACCAGCACGCCGGACGCGAGCCAGAACGCCTTCCGCTCTCGCGGCGCGATGGTCGCCATGTCCGGGGCTTCCTCCGCGTCGCTGTCCACCGGCGTGTTCGCGTTCAGCCGCGGCTCGATGATCCGGTCCGTGATGAACCACGCCAGCCCGATGATGAGCAGGCTGGAGATGGACGTAAAGAAGTAGTTGTTGAGCGGGTTGATCTGGATCTCCGGCGCCACGATCTGCGCTGCGGGCTGCGTGAACCCCTGCAGCAGCGGGTCCAGCGCGGAGGGCACCGGGTTGGCGCTGAAGCCTCCGGAGACGCCCGCGAACGCCGCCGCGATGCCCGCCAGCGGGTGGCGCCCGGCCGCGTAGAAGATGATCCCGCCCAGCGGGATGACCAGCACGTAGCCCGCGTCGATCGCGCTATGGCTGATGAGCCCGACGAACACCACCACCGGCGTCAGGAGCAGCGTGCTCGTCTTGCCCAGGAGGAGCTTGATGCTCGTGTTGAAGTAGCCGGCCTCGTCCGCCACGCCCACGCCGAGCATGGCCACCAGCACCACGCCCAGCGGCGCGAACGAGGTGAAGATGGTCACCATGTTGGAGAGGAAGCCCGCCAGCGCCGTCCCCGTCAGCAGGTTCTGCACGCGGATCGGCTCGCCGGAGCGGGGGTCCAGGTCCGCGAAGTCCACGCCGGCGAGCAGCGCCGAGAGGACCCACACGATGAGCAGCGAGAGGAGGAACAGGACCGCCGGGTCCGGCAGCTTGTTGCCGATCCTCTCGACGGAGCCGAGGAGTCGGTTGACGAGGCCGGGGCGGGCCTCAGGGGCGGGGGAAGCGTCCATGCGCGGCGTGGGAAAAACGAGCCCCGAAGGTAGCCGGCTCGTCGTGCCGGTTCATCCCGCGCCCGGCTGGCGGTCTCCGCGGAGCGCCCGCCGATGGCCTCCGCCAGCGGGGCCGCGCTACAGGCCGAGCGCGCGGAGGAGACCGTCGCCGCGGACCGTCACGCTCGGCGCCACGATCCAGTCCGTCTCGCCGAATCCGCCCGTCGGGCTGTAGAACACGCCGAGTTCGGGGAAGATGGCGAGGTCCGGCTCGCCCAGCCGCACGCCCCCGAACACGCCCACCGCGCCGACCGTCTCGTTGTTACTGCCGAAGGGGCCGAGCAGCTGCGCCCGCGCGCCGCCGTACGGCGCCCACTCCCCCAGCGGCTCCGCCGACGTGACCACGCTGCCTTCGAGGTGGACGTGCCCGCCCTCTCCCAGGAGGATGCCGCCGCCCGCGATGAGTGTGGTGCCCGCGTCGCTTCCGGGCGTGCCGGTCAGCCGCCGCCCGTACGTCACCACAGCGCCCGGTCCCACGAGCCGAAGCCCCACCTCGGAATCGTCGTCCAGGCCCAGCCGGACCCCGTTGCTCATCATGAACGTGGGGCCGTCGTCATCGCCGGGCTCGCGGAGTCGGTCGTGCGAGGCGTACTGGAAGGTGGCGTCGGGCTGGACAGTGCGGGCCGGCGTGGTCCGCGCCGTCTGGCCGACGTTGTACGGGACGGCGCAGGCCGAGAGCGCCAGCGCGAGGAGCAGGGCAGGAAGGAGGCGCACGCGCGAGGGGGGAGACGGGGCGCCAAGCTAGGGCGCGCTCCGAACGCCTGCTCCGGGTTCCCCTGCCTACCCTTCTCGGGGGGAGAGGGCGGACGCGGCGGGCTACTGGTGACGCCCCGGGGCCGCTTCACAACGCACGTGTGCGGCTGGCCCCCCTTTGCACGGGCTCCGCAACTCCCGGCCGTTCCTGCGGTAGGCTGGACCACTCTCTTTGCGCACATCCTTATGCGATTCCTCGCGACTCTCTCGCTCCTCGTCCTGCTCGCCGCGTTCGCGCCGGCAGCTGGCGCACAGCCCGGCGCCTCCGGCGCGCCCCTCGTCGGTACCGTGATCGGAAGCGACACGGGTGAGCCCGTGGTAGGGGCCAACGTCGCCGTCTTCCAGGGCGACCAGTTCCTCACTGGCGCCGCCACGGACTTCGACGGCCGGTTCAACATCGGTCTCCGGCCTGGGACATACCGCGTCCGCGTCAGCTTCGTCGGCTACACCTCCTACGAGCAGGCTGATGTGGCCGTGAGCGCCAGCGGCCCGACCGATCTCGGCACCGTTTCCCTCGAGCCCAACGCCGCCCTCCTGGGCGCGGCCGAAGTGACCGCCGAACGCGAGTTCGTGGAGCAGCAGGCCGACCGCACCGTGTACAACGTGCAGGAGCAGGCCGTCACGGCAGGCGGCAGCGCGCTGGAGACGCTCCAGACGCTCCCCGCGCTGGAGGTGGACACGGACGGCAACGTCTCGCTCCGCGGCAACCAGAACGTCGCCATCCAGATCAACGGCCGGCCCGTGCCGGTCTCTGGCGCCTTCCTGGCGGCGCTCCTCCGCCAGATCCCCTCGGACAAGGTGGAGAGCGTGGAGGTGATCCCCAACCCGAGCGCGAAGTACGAGCCCGACGGGATGGGCGGCATCGTCAACATTAAGCTGGCGGAAGGCACGGACCGCGGCCTCTCCGGCGGGCTCACGCTCGGCGGCGGCACGGAGCCCAGCGCCAACATCGGCGCGAACGTGAGCTACCAGAAGGGCGCGTGGGACCTCAACGCGCAGTACGGCTTCCGCTTCGACGAGCGGAACACGGACAGCTTCTCCGGCCTCATCCTGCGGGACTCCTCCGGCGCCGTCGCGACGAACCGCGAGGTGGACGGCGAGAGCGGCAACGAGAACCTCTCGCACTTCTTCAACGGCTCCGCCAACTACACCTTCTTCGAGGGCGCAGACCTCACGTTCGAGGGCTCCCTCGGCTACCGCGAGGGCACCAACGACGCGCTCTCCCTCTACGAGTACGTCGTCGGCAACGCGGGGCCCTTCACGGTCAACGAGCGCCTCACGGACTCCAACCAGGAGGGCTTAAACGGTGACGCCGCGCTCGTCTTCCGGCGGAAGTTCGTCGGCGCTGGCGCCTCGCGCGAGGCGTCGTCCGGCGGTGGAGGCGGCGGCATGCGGATGAGGCGCGGCATGGGCGGCACCCGTGGCGGCGGTGGCACCACGAGCGACCACGAGCTCGCCATCGAGACGCGCTACACGCGCAACCAGAACGAGGACCTCGGGTGCTACGCGGACCTCGGCGGCGGTGCCCCCACGGGCGACCTCGGCGAGTGCTACGAAGCGATCACCGACGGGCTCATCGGGCGCCAGCAGCAGAGCAGCACCCGCAGCAACGACGAGGCCTCGTTCCAGGTGGACTACACGCGGCCCGTCGGCGCGATGAAGCTGGAAGTCGGCGGCAAGGGCACCTCCGAGTGGGTCGCGACCGACACGGAGTACTTCGACGACTTCCTGCTGGACGGGGAGCGCGGTGGCCCGCTGGACCTCATCCCCGGCCGCTCCAACGCCTTCGACTACGACCGCCAGATCGTGGCGGGCTACCTCCAGGGCGCCCGCGCCGTGGGGCCGCTCCAGGTGCAGGCCGGCGTCCGCGCCGAGTGGGCGCGCCGCGCCTTCACCTTCGACGCTGGCGCGAACGACCTCCGCGAAGAGCTGGGCCTGGAGCCCATCGACCCGGACGAGACGGAGCAGACGTACACCAACCTCTTCCCGAGCGTGTTCGTCTCCTACCCGCTCGGCGAGGGCACGCTCGTGAAGGGCTCGTTCCGCCGCTCCATCGACCGGCCGCGGACGTTCTTCCTCAACCCCTTCCCCTCGTTCGAGGACACGACGTTCGTCCGCGTGGGCAATCCGACGCTCACGCCGGAGTACACGAACTCCTACGAGGTCGGCTTCACGTACAAGTACTTCCTGACCGTCACACCGTTCTACCGGTACACGCAGGACGTCATCAGCCGGAGCATCGACGAGGATCCCGTGACGGGCAACCGCACGTTCTCCTTCCGCAACTTCGAGAGCCAGGACTCCTACGGCGCGGACGTGACGCTCCTCGCGCAGCTCGGCCCGCTCCGCGGGTTCGTCTCCGGGAGCGTGTTCAAGGAGGTTACGACGGGCGAGTCTGAGGCGGAGACCGCGGACGCGCTGACCTGGAACGCGCGGGCCAGCGTGCAGGCGAAGGTGCGCGAGGGCACGAACCTCCAGTTCTTCCTCTTCTACCGCGGCCCCTCGGAGATCATCGGCGGACGGCGTGAGGGCTTCGGCTTCTCGACGCTCGGGCTCAGCCAGACCATCTCCGACCGGCTCCAGCTCTCCGCCCGCGTGAACGACCTCTTCGGGACCTCGCGCTTCGAGTTCGAGTCGGCCACGTTCGACGACGCAGGCCAGGAGCGCTCCCGCACGCAGTCGTTCTTCGACCCGTCCATGCAGGCCATCTCGGCCACGCTGACCTACACGTTCGGCTCCGGCCCGCAGCGCCAGACGCAGCAGAACCCGGACCAGCAGGGCGGCATGGACGACGGGTTCGGCATCTGAGCCTCGTCCCGCTGGCGGACCCCGCCAGCGAACCGTACCGCGCCCCGCCGACTTCGGTCAGCGGGGCGCGTCGCGTTTCTGCGAGGCACGGCAGGAGACCCGCCGCGACCCGCGCCGCGAGTGTCACCGCCAGCGGCTGGCGCTAGCGAGCCGAGGGCCCCGGCGCCTCCGGGAAGAGCCGATGTGTGAGATATGCGTACGGAAGCGGTTTGTTTGGTCGGCGGGGGGAAGGGGTGGTATTGTGTGCGATTCGCGGGACCTCCCCCTTTCCTCAACCCAGCCTCCATGCTGCATCGCTACGCCGCCGCCGTGCTGGCGCTCGTGCTCGCCGCCTCCCCCCTCGCGGCGCAGAGCCTCGCCGAGCACACGGCCACTCGCTACCTCCAATCGAACTGGAACCGCCACGGTCTCCAGCAGGCCGACGTGGCCGATCTCGTCGTGACGGACGAGGTGCCGGGCCCGAACGGGAGCCGGATCGTGTACCTCCGCCAAGCCATCGGCGGCATCGAGATCGCCAGCGGGCCGATGGCCGTCGCGATCGACCGGGACGGGCGCGTAGTGCACGCTGCGGGCCGCCTCACGCCGGGCCTCTCGCGCCTCGCCGTTTCTGGTGGCGCCGCGATCTCCGCCGAGGCCGCCGCCGCCGCGCTGGCGCAGTCCGCCGGCGTGGCCACCCGCGAGTCCTTCCGAGCGGTCTCTCAGAAGGCGAGCGCCGAGCGGGAGACCGTGCTCTCTGATGCCGGCGTGACCCGCATCCCGAGCCGCGCCCGCCTCGTCTATGCCGTGGACGGCGGCACGCTGCGCCTCGCCTGGGAGACTACCCTCTTTCTCAAGAACGGAGGCGACTGGTTCGGCCAGATCGACGCGGCGACGGGCCGCGTGCTCCACAAGGAGGACCGCCTCGTTCGCGATGCGTTCGGTCCCGCGCACGCCTCACACACCTCCCACGCGCCGACCGCGGCGCCGGCCTCCACCGTCCTCGCGCCCTTCGCCTCCCGCATGGCGCAGGAGCTCCGCGGCGGCACGGCCTACCGCGTCTACGCGATGCCGCTGGAGAGCCCCATCCACTCCGCGACGCTGCCGCCAGCGGACGGCCGCACGGTCGTGGTGGACCCGCACGACCTCACGGCGTCCCCATTCGGCTGGCATGACACGGACGGCGTCGCCGGCCCGGAGTTCACCATCACCCGTGGCAACAACGTCCACGCCTACCTCGACCGCGACGACGACGAGGCGCCGGACGCGAACGGCGAAGCGGAGGGTGGCGCGAGCCTCCAGTTCGACTTCGCGGTGGACTTCGCGCAGGACCCCTCCATCAGCAAGGACGCCTCCGTCACCAACCTCTTCTACTGGAGCAACCTCGTCCACGACGTGATGTACGGGTACGGCTTCGACGAGGCGAGCGGCAACTTCCAGGCGAATAACTACGGCAACGGAGGCGCTGACGGTGACGCCGTGGACTCCGAGAGCCAGTCCGGCGCGGACATCTGCAACGAGTTCTTCCCCTGCGAGAACAACGCCAACTTCTCCACCCCGGCAGACGGCTCCGAGCCGCGGATGCAGATGTACGTCGGCACCAGCGCGACGCCGGAGCTCGACGGCTCCTTCGACAACATGGTCGTGGTGCACGAGTACGGCCACGGCATCTCCATCCGGATGACGGGCGGCCCCTCCAACGTCGGCTGCCTCTCCACCTCCACCTACCCGGAGCAGATGGGCGAGGGCTGGAGCGACTTCTTCGGCGCGATGATGACCATGAAGCCGGGCGATGCTCGGGCGGACGCGCGGCCGGTCGGTAACTACCTCTTCGGTCAGGCCGTGGACGGGCCGGGCATCCGTCCCGCGCCGTACTCCACGGACTTCGGCGTCAACGCCTACACCTACGGGGACACCAATAGCTCGGCGCTTTCCGCTCCGCACGGTGTCGGGTTCGTCTGGGCCACCGCCCTCTGGGAGGCGACCTGGGACATGATCGACGAGTTCGGCTACAGCGAGGACATCTGGGACGCCTCCGGTACGGCGGGCAACCAGAAGATGATGAACCTCGTCATCAACGCGCTCAAGCTGCAGCCGTGTGGCCCGGGCTTCGTGGACGGCCGCGACGCCATCCTCGCCGCCGACGAGCTGATCTACGGGGGCGCGCACCAGGATCTCCTGTGGGCAGCCTTCGCCCGCCGAGGCCTCGGCTTCGGCGCCAGCCAGGGCGCCTCCACTAGCCGCTCCGATCAGACGGAGAGCTTCATCGTGCCCGAGGCGGATCCGCCCGCACCCATCACGGACCTCTCTGCCGTCCCCAACGGCGACTACATCACGCTGGAGTTCACCGCCACCGGCGACGACGGCACGGCCGGCCAGGCGTCGGAGTACCTCGTCCGTTACAGCGACGCCCCGATCCTCACGGAGGCTGACTGGGACGCGGCCACCCCGGCGGCGGTCTCGGCGCTCCCGCAGGTCAGTGGCACCGCCGAGAGCGTGAAGGTCTTTGGCTTCGACTTCTCCACCGCGTACCACCTCGCGATCAAGGCCGTGGACGACGCGTTCAACGTCTCCGAGGTCTCGAACAGCGTCTCCGTCACCACGCTCGGCCCCCCGGCCCTCAACGTGGCTGCGGACCCGATTCAGTTCACCGCCGAGGTGGGGGAGACGGACACGCAGATGCTCACCATCGGGAACACCGGTGAGGGCGATCTCTCGTACTCCATTTCCCTCGCGGAGACCGCGGACACGGCCGCTCTTCGCGCTGCCCGTTACGCCGCTGGCACCGCCGCCCGGAAGGCCGCGGCTCCCTCTCCGGTGATCCTCCCGGAGATCAAGGACGCCCCGACCGTTCGCGGCGCCACGACCCCCGCCAAAGACCAGGGTGGCCCGGACGCCTTCGGCTACAAGTGGGTGGACTCCGACGAGCCCGGTGGCCCGGTCTTCGACTGGGTGGACATCTCCAGCACCGGCACGGCCGTCGTCCTCAGCGACGATGACGTCTCGGACGAGATCGCGCTGCCGTTCCCCTTCCCGTTCTACGGCGAGGACCAGACCAGCTTCCGCCTTTCGTCCAACGGCTGGCTAGGCTTCAACTACGCTGACGGAAGCTCCCAGATCGGCAACGACCCGATGCCGGACACGAGCGCGCCCAACGGCGGCGTCATCGCGATGTACTGGGACGACCTCGACCCGGACAACGCCTCCGGCGGCAGTAGCCAGATCCTCTACCAGGACATGGGCGACGGCCGCTTCGTCATCACCTACGAGGCGGTGCCGCACTACCCGGACAACACCGGGGAGGTCAACACCTTCCAGGCGATTCTCTACCGGAGTGGTGCCATCGTGCTCCAGTACCTCACGACGACGGATGACGAGAGCGATCCGCTCAGCCACACCGTCGGGATGGAGAACCTGGACGGGACGGACGGCCTGCAGGTCGTCCACAACGCCGCCTACTTGCACGACAACCTCGCCATCCGGATCTCCGCGTTCTGGGGCGAGGTGACGGCGGGCGCCAGCGGCTTCATCCCGGCCGGCACTACGAGCACCGTGGCCGTTACCGCTGACGCGACGGGCCTCCTGCCCGGCACGTACAGCGGCGTCCTCACGGTCAGCTCCAACGACCCGGACGCTGCGGAGGCCACCGTCCCGCTGCAGCTCACCGTCACCGACGCGAACGCGCCCGCCGCCGCACTCAGCGCAACGAGCGTGACCGGAGACGCGCCCCGCGGCGACGTCGCCACGCAGGTCGTGACGCTGTCCAACACGGGCGGCAGCGACCTGGACTGGACGCTCAGTGACGCCTCCGGCACGATGCCGGACTGGCTCTCCCTGGACGTGGCCGGCGGCGCGCTGGCGGCCGGCGCCAGCGTGGAGATCACCCTCTCCATGGAGCCGGGCGTGACCTACGCCCCCGCGACGACGCAGACGACGACGCTCACGCTCGCCTCGAACGACCCGGCCGGGTCCATCGAGATGGACGTGGCGATGAACGTGCTGCCGGGCGTGGCCGCCGAGGATGACCTCGACTTCGACGGGCCCTACACGTTCGGGGCGCTCGCGCCGAACCCGGCCCGCGGGTCGGCCACGGCGACCTTCGCCGTGCGGGACCCGCAGACGGTCACGGTGGAACTCCTCGACGTGCTCGGCCGCCGCGTCGCGCTCGTTCAGGAAGGCGCCGTCCCCGCGATGGCCCGCCAGACGGTCGCGCTGGACGCCTCGGACCTCGCGTCCGGCGCGTACGTCCTCGTCCTTCGGGGCGAGACGTTCACGGCGTCGCAGCGGATCACCATCGCGCGTTGAGCCTCCCCGCCAGCGGCCCGTGTCGCTGGCGGTTGCGATCAGAGCCCTGTGCCTTCGGGGCCGCTCCTCACGGGGCGGCCCCGTTTTCATTGGGGGAGGCGCGAGAGGCGGGTGTTAGATCCGAGACCGGGGAGTGTCTGGGGTGCCAGACTCTCGCTCGGATTCATGCGCGTTCTTCTGCTGACGGGCCTCCTCCTCTTGGCTCCCCTCGCAATGGCGCAAGGCGCGCCGCTCCACGACCGGGAGGTCACATGGCGGAGCTACGACGTGGGCCACGAGCGGAGCGCGCGGGTCCGCGTCTTCGCCTGCGAGGACGAGCGCCGCCCCCACACCGTCGTCATCGACGACCGCGCCGGCAACGGCCGCCAGCCGGTCACGGACGAGGCCCCCTACGTGGCGGAGACCATCGCGCGCGAGATCGGGTTCGACCCCACCGCTGCCACCTTCGTCTTCCGCTTCACCGAGGGCTCGTTCGTGGACGGCGGGACGGACCGCGGGAAGGCTCTCCTCGTCAAGGCCACGTTCCGGCGGACCGCCAGCGGGAGCCTCGGCTCGCCCTCGTGGCGCGTCATCTCGCCGGACGCGCTGGAGGACCTCACGGACCGCGCGATGCGCTGACCTCGCGCCGCGCTGGCGGGCGGGGTGGGGGAGAAGACGCGAAGTGGGGTCGGACCTTTCCCCAGGCTCGTGGCGTAGAAGGCTGTGCCAACAGCAGTTCCCTCTCGCACACCTTCCCCCATGAGCGACCCGACGACCCTTGACCTTGATGAGCTTTCGGAGGCTCTCCAGATCTCCAAGCAAACGCTCGTGCGCTGGACCGATCGGGGGCTGATCGACGCGAACCTCTCGTGGGGGATCTCGCGGCAGAACGAGGAGACCCGGATCATCGAGATCAGCACGTCCTCCCTGGACTTCCTCCGCGGCTTCGCCGACGAGTACCGAGACGACACCGTCAGCCGCACCGAGGCGCGCCGCCTCCTCAAGCTCATCGACCGGAACCAGGTGCAGAAGCTGATCCGCCAGGGCAGCATCAAGGCCAAGAAGATCAAGGGGGAGACCCGCGTGAGCGTCGGCTCCGTGGAGGACTACCTCCGCACGCTGGAAGAGACGGAAGCGGCCGCGTAGCGCCCCCGCCCCCCAACCCATTTCGAGGGCGTCCATCACGGGCGCCCTCGTAGGTTCAGCGCATGCTCGCGCTCGACCTCCTCCGCCTCACGCGCCCGCTCAACGTTGTCCTGTTCCTCGCGGCGACCGCGCTCGGCGGGCTGCTGGCGGCGGGCACCAGCGCGTTCGAAGGTGCGTCGCTGGTACGGATGCTTCTCGCGATGCTCTCCGCGACGTGCGTGGGCGCGGGCTCCATGGTGGTCAACGACCTCTACGACGTGGAGATCGACAAGGTGAACCGGCCGGAGCGGCCGCTCGCCAGCGGGCGGGTGTCGCGAAGGACCGCGTGGATCTTCTACGCCACGCTCTCCCTCGCGGGCATCCTGCTCGCGGCGTGGGTCTCTCCGTTGCACGTCGCCTTTGCGACGGCCTCCGTGCTGTTTCTGTGGGGCTACAGCGTAGCGCTCAAAGGGACTGTCCTGCTCGGCAACCTCGCCGTCGGCGCGACGATCGCGCTCGGCGTGCTGTTCGGGGGGCTGGCGGCCGGCCCCGCGACGGCGCCGCTGTGGGCGGGCGTGCTGCTGGGGGGCGCCATCACGTTCGTGCGCGAGATCGCGAAGGACGTGGAAGACGTGGAGGGAGACCGCATCGGCGGGGCGCGGACGCTGCCCATCGTCTGGGGCGAGCGGCGCGCGCTGGGGCTGGCGCTCGCGCTGACGGGACTCGTGCTGGTGTCGCTGCCGCTCGCGGCCGAGACCGTCGGGACGGCGTTCTACGTTTGGGGCGTGGGGCTGGCGGCCTGTCTCCTCGTGGCGATCTGGCGCGGCGCCTCCGCGCTGGCGACCGGCGCGGACCTCCGCGAGCCTGCGAGGCAGACGCGCGCGTGGCTAAAGGGCGCGCTCGTGGTGGGGATCGTGGCGCTGGTGCTGACGCGGCTGGGCTGAGGGCAAAGGCCGGTAGCGGCCGCCGGGAGGTTCCGCCAGCGCGGCGGGAACGCGGGCGCACCCGAGGGGCCGCTAGATTCCGTCGCGCGCTCTTCATGTGACCTCGTGCGGGGGACGCGCGGCAGACCCAGAGCCCGGCGAGACACGGCGGGCCGCCTCCGGAGGGAGACGTTCCATGCACCCATTCGATCCGCAGGCCGTCGCCCGAGCGCAGGGCGGAGACCACGACGCACGCGAGGCGCTCTTCGGCGCCGTCGAGCCCGTGCTCCGGTCCTTCTTCTACGCCCGCATCGGCCGGTCGCCAGACGCCGACGACCTCGTCCAGAACGCGATGATCCGCGTCCACCGCGGGCTCGACGCGCTGGAGAACCCCGCCCGGCTCAAAGCCTTCGCCCTCAAAGCCGCCCTCTACGAGCTCCAGGACTTCTACCGGGGCCGCGGCCAGATGCGCGAGGCGCTCTTCGACCCCGACCTGCCCACGCCCGGCTCCGTGGCCGCCGACGACGGCGCCGCCCGCCTCGACCTCGACCGCGCCATGCGCGTCCTCACCGACCACGCCCGCCAGATCCTCGAACTCCGCGAACTCGGCTACCCCTACGCCGAGATCGCCGAGACGCTGGACACCACCGAGGCGGCCGTCAAGATGCAGGTGAAGCGCGCCTTCGAACGCCTCCGCTCCGTCCTCGCGACGATCCTCGCCCTCCTCAGCCTGCCCACCCTGGGCTGACCCCATGCGCGACGCGACCGACCTCCTCGCCCTCTACGACGACCTCTCGCCCGACGAGCAGGCCGCCCTCCGCGATGCCCTCGGCACGGACCCGGCGCTCGCCGAGGCCGCCGCCCGCTGGCGGAGCCTCCGGGCGGGCGTGCGCGCCGAGCTCTCGCGCGATCTCCCGGACCGCGCGCTGCTCGTGCTCCACGCCCTCGCGGACCGCCCCGAGGACCTCTCCGAGAGCGACCGCCAGCGGCTGGCGGCGGCGGACCTGGACGGCGCCCTCGCGCAGCACCCCGGCCTCGTGGCTGCGGTGGAGCGCATCCGCGCCGACCGCGACGCCTTCGACGCGATCTGGCAGGAGCACGCCGATGCGCCGATCCGCCGCGAGCCCCGGCGCCGGAGCGCGGCCCCGAGCCGCTCGGCCATGGCCCCCGCCGCACGCCCGGCCCGCTCCCGCCCGACGCGGTGGGCGTGGCGCGCGAGCGCGCTCGTCGTGATCGTCGCGTTCGGGGCGCTGCTGACGTTCCTCTACAACCGCGACGCCGGCTTCCAGCGGATCGTCGCCGGGGAGCAGACGCTCGTGGCGCTGGCGGACGGCTCCGAGGTGGAGCTGGCGCCGGGCGCCGTGCTCATGATCCCGCGCGAGGGCGCCGACGTGGACCCGCGGCAGGCCCGCCTCCTCACCGGCGCCGCGCTCTTCGACATCGTCCGCCAGCCGGACGCGCCCTTCCACGTCCAGACGCCCAACGCGGACGTGACCGTGCTCGGCACCACGTTCTCCGTCGAGATCACGGAGGTGCAGAGCGAGGACGCCACGCGCGTGGTCCTGGCGAGCGGCCGCGTGCGCGTGGCCCCGCGCGAGTTGGACGAGCAGGCCGTCACCCTCGCGCCCGGCGAGGCCACGGAGGTCGTCCGGTTTGACGCCCCCGCCGCACCCCGCGCGACAGACGTGGCCGCAGACCTCGCGTGGACGGGCGAGCTGTACGCCCGCGAGCTGAGCGCCGCCGAGGTGGCCCGGCGCATCGCGCAGGCCACGGGGCAGCGCGTGGAGGTGGACGCCGCGATTGCCGGCGAGCCCGTCTCCGGCACCTTCCATCTGGACGAGGGCGCGGAGGCCGCGCTCCGCCCGCTGGCGCTCGCGCTCGGCGCGGACCTCCTCCGCACCGCCGACGGCTTCCGCCTCGCGCAGTAGCGGCGCGACGGCCCCAAACGACGACCGCCGGAGCCCCATCGGAGCCCCGGCGGTCGGGAACGGGCGGCGCGCGCTTACGCGTCGATCACGTCGGCGCCGTTCTGGACGATCTCGCTCTCCGGGAAGAAGTAGCGGCCCTCCTTGACGCCGTTGGCGGCGGAGTCCGAGCCGTGG
Source organism: Bacteroidota bacterium (assembly GCA_012960515.1). Classification (GTDB taxonomy): domain Bacteria; phylum Bacteroidota; class Rhodothermia; order Rhodothermales; family Rubricoccaceae; genus Rubricoccus. Next base: position 16,100 of record DUBD01000226.1, read on the forward strand.
ACCGCGTTCTCGCCCATGCTCGTGGCGAACTGCTTGCGGATGGTGCCCTCGGCGGCCTCGGCGGGGTTCGTCGCGCCGATGACCTCTCGCCACTTCGCGACGGCGTCCTCGCGCTCCAGCACGAGCGGGATGCACGGGCCGCTGGACATGAACTCGGTGAGCTCGCCGAAGAACGGGCGCTCGGCGTGGACGGCGTAGAAGCCCTCGGCCTGGGCCTTCGTGAGCGTGACGAGCTTCATCGCGCGGACGGCGAAGCCCTCCTGGAGGATGCGGTCGAGGATCTTGCCCGAGTGGCCGCCCTTGACGGCGTCGGGCTTGATGATGGCGAGCGTGCGCTCCATGTCGGTCGGGGTCAAATGGGGAGCGTCAAACAACCGCGCGAGGGCCGTTCGGGGCCGCGAAGAGGGGCGGAAGAGCGATCCCGGCGCCGCTACCGCATGACGGAGAGCCGCCCGCTGGCGGTCCCGCCCGGCGTGACGACGCGAACGAGGTACGCCCCCGCCGCCAACCCCGACGCGTCCACTTCTTCCCGGTGCTCGCCGGGCTGGCGGAAGCTCTCGGACACGACGAGCACCTCCCGGCCCCGCGCGTCGAGCACGCTCACCCGCGCCGACCCCGCCGACGCCTGCCGCCAGCGCACGGCGGTCTGACGCGTGGCCGGGTTCGGCTCCACGACCAGCGAGACATTCCCTGTCGGCTCCGGACCGGCCGCGCCCGCCACGGCCACCGCCGGCTCCACCGTCCGCCACACCAGCGAGTCCGTCGCCGCGTACACCCGGCCGTCCGGCGCCGCCGCCAGCATGTACGGGCTGTAC
>DUBD01000226.1:17034-48166 GCA_012960515.1 Bacteroidota bacterium
GCACCCCGAACCACACCGCCCCGTCGCTCGTGGCGAGGACCCGGCCGTACACCGGCCGCGTGATCCCGTAGCCCCCCGACGCCATCCGCGCCGTCTCCGCCCACGTCGCGCCCCCGTCGTCGGAGCGGAAGAGCGCCGTGACCGGCGGGTCCTCGCCCGCGAGCGTGACCGCGGCGTAGGCGACGGCGCCGTAGGGATGGGCGGGGTCGGGGTGGACGGCGATGGACGTGCCGATGAGGCCGCCCTGCCGGTACACGTTCGAGGAGCGGAACGTGCGGCCGCCGTCGTCGGAGAGGGAGAGCCCGTTCCACACGCCGGCGAGGACGCGCCCGCCCGGGAGCGCGGCCGAGGGCGGCACCTCCGCGATGGCCTCGACCTGCCCCCCCGTGAGCCCGAGCTCGACGTACGTCCCCTCGCGCCCGAGGTCGTCGGAGCGGAAGAGCCGGAAGGACTGCCCGACGAGGAGCGAGCCGTCGGTGTCGGGGTGCGCGCTCCAGAGGAGGGCGGCGATGTTGTCGCCGGTGGGGGCGTCGAAGACGTCGAAGGCCCACGTCCGCCCGCCGTCGAGGGAGAGGGCGCCGCCGGCGCCGGGCCCCGCGAGCGACCCCGTCATGACGACGGAGTCCCGGATCGCGATCGCGTCCGCGATGCAGTGGGTGGGGACGCAGAGCAACTCCCACGTCTGGGTCGCCTCATCCCACTCCGCGAGGTCGCCCTCGATGCCGGCGACGACGCGGAACCCGCCGCCCTCGCCGGGCACGAAGCCGACGACGCGGGCCCCGTTCGGGACGAAGGGGCGGAGCCCCGGCAGCGGCTCCCACTCGATGGGCCGCTGCGCGCTGGCGGAGCCGCCGAGCGAGGCCGCCAGCGCGGCGAGGGCGAGGGAGAAGAGCAGAGATCGCATCACGAAAACCTACGGCGCGAGGGGCGCGGCGCACCGCCCGGAGCCAAGGTCCAAGAGCGTGCCCTGCGGAGGCGGAAGAAAAAGGGAAGCGCTTCCAATCTCCGCCGCGGTCGCTTGACGTTCCCGTTACAGACCCCTATCATGGCCGCATTGAAAGCGCTTACACAAAGCGCTTCCATCCCGGCTCCTACCGCCTCGCGCCTTGAGCGTCACCATCTACGACATCGCCGAGCACGCCCGCGTGTCCATCGCCACGGTCTCGCGCGTGTTCAACGAGCACCCCCGCGTCTCCGAGGCGACGCGCCGCCGCGTCTTCCGCGTCGCGGACGAGCTCGGCTACGAGCCGCACGCGAGCGCGCAGAGCCTCGCCCGGAAGAACACCCAGATCGTCTCGGCCGTCGTGCCGATGATGACCTCGTTCTTCTTCATGGAGGTGCTCCGCGGGATGCAGGACCGGCTGGACGAGAGCGACCACGACCTCCTCGTCTACGCCGCCCGCACGCTGGACCGCGTGGACGGCCAGCTCGCGCGCGCGCTCCAGCGCGGCCGTGCAGACGGGATGCTCCTCGCCTCCACGCCCATCACGCCCAGCCGCGCGCGCAGGCTCGCCGCCAGCCGGCGGCCACTCGTCCTCGTGGACTCCTACCACGAGGACTTCGACTCCGTCACCATCGACAACGTGCGGGGCGGGGCGGACGCCGTGCGGCACCTCCTCGCGCGGGGCCACGAGCGGATCGGGCTGCTCCTCCCGCTGGCGGAGTCCGTGCCCGGGCGCGACCGCCTGGACGGCGCCCGTCAGGCCTTCCGCGAGGCGGACGTGGACCTGGACCCGCAGCTCGTGGTCCGCGCCGAGTGGGACACGGAGATGCACGGGTTCACCCGCTACGCCGGGTACCGCGCCATGCAGCAGCTCCTCGCGCTGCCCGCGTCCGAGCGGCCGACCGCCGTGTTCGCCTGCGCGGACGTGATGGCGCTCGGGGCCCTCCGCGCCGCCCGCGAGGCCGGGCTGAGCGTCCCCGGCGACCTCGAGGTGGTCGGCTTCGACGACATCGAGTCCAGCGCCTACGTCGGCCTCACCACCTTCCGCCAGCCGATGGTGGAGATGGGCACGCTCGCCACGGAGCTCCTGCTCCGCCGGATGCGCGAGCCCGACACCGAGCCCTCCCACACCGTGTTCGCCCCGCGCCTCGTCGTGCGCGAGACGACCGGCGCCGCCACCACCGCGCTCGCATGACCCGCGCCCTCCGTCCGCTCCGCCTCGGGACCGCCGCCGCGCTGGCGGTGGGCGCCCTCGCGTGGGGCGGCTGCGCCGAGGATGCCGCGCCCGTCGCGGAAGAGGCCGTCGTCGCGACGGTGGGGGACGGCGTCATCACCGCAGACGCCTTCGCGGAGGCCTACGCGCAGACCATCCTCCGCGCCGGCACGGACGGGCCGGGCGCCGCGGAAGCGGTCCTCAACACGCTCATCCACCGCCAGCTCCTCATCGAGGCCGCGCTGGACGACGGGCTCACGGACTCGCCGGAGTTCGCCGCCGCGCGCACCCTCGCGGAGACCAAGGCGCTCGTGGACCTCTACACCGCCCGCGAGATGGCGGATGAGCTCCAGGTCACCGAGGCGGACCTCCGCGAGGCGTTCGTCCAGATGAACACGACCTACGAGGCCCGCCACCTCTACGCCCGCGACCGCGAGACCGCCGAGGCGCTCCGCCAGCGGATCGAGGCGGGCGAGAGCTTCGAGGCGCTGGCCCGCGAGACCTTCGCGGACTCCGCGCTGGCGGCCAGCGGCGGCAGCGTCGGCGCCTTCGGGCACGACGAGATGGACCCCGCCTTCGAGCGTGCCGCCTTCCAGCTTCCCATCGGCGAGGTCAGCGAGCCCGTCCGCACTGCCACCGGCTACTCCGTCCTCCGCGTGGACGCCCGCTCCACGCGCCCGCTCCTGACGGAGGCCGAGTTCGACCGCCGCCGCGACAACCTCCGCCGCTACGTCGGCAAGCGGAAGCGCACCGAGGTCCGCTTCGCGCTCTCCCGCGCCACGCTGGACGACCTCGACCCCCAGTTCGAGCCCGCCGCCTTCGACCGCCTCGTCGCCTTCGCGACCGGCCGCGAGGCCCCGCTGGACGCCGAAGCCCTCGCCGACTGGCGCCGCCAGCCGCTCGTCCGCTTCTCCTCGGACGTCCTCTCCGGCACCGACGGCACCCGCGGCGTCTGGACCGTCGCCGACGTGGAGGACCGCGCCGCTTCCATGACGGAGCGCCAGCGCGCCGCCGTGCAGGACGCCGGCTCCCTCCGCGAGTTCATCGAGGGGCTCCTCGTCCGCGACGAGCTGGCGGCCCGCGCCCGCGCGACGGACCTGACCGAGGACCCGCTCTTCGCGCGCATCGTGCGCGATCAGACCGAGGAGTGGGTCTTTCAGGAGGCTAAGCGGAGGCTCCGCACCTCCGTAGAAGTCCCTGCGGACTCCGCCCGCGCCCACTTCGAGGCCCGCCGCGACGCCTACGTCTGGCCCGAGCGCGTGGCCGCGCAGGAGATCCTCGTCGCCTCCCGCGCCACCGCCGACGACCTGCTCCGCCAGCTCCGCGAGGGCGCGGACTTCGGCGCGCTCGCCCGCGAGCACTCCCTCCGCCTCGGCGCCGCCAGCGCCTCCGGCAATCTCGGGCTCGTGACCCGGGCCCAGATGGGCCGCCTCGCGGAGGACCTCTTCGCCGCCGCCCCCGGCGAGATCGTCGGTCCAGTGGAGGTCGAGGGCCGCTACGCGCTGCTCCTCCGCGGCGAGCGTGTGGGGCCCACCCCGATGACCTTCGCCGAGGCACGCCCGCAGATCGAGGCCGAGCTGGACCAGACCTTCGCGCAGGTCCGCCTCGCCGAGACCGTCGCCGCCCTCCGCGACCGGTACCCCATCGAGATCCACCCCGACGTGATGGAGCGGGTCCTCGGCACGCTGCGCTCGCCGCAGGCTACGGCCGCCCGCTCCGGTTCCTCCCCCTCCGACCGCTCGTGAGCTTGCTCCGCTTCACCATGCGCGCTCTCCTCGTCCTGCTGGCGCTCGCCGTCGGCCTCCCCGCTGCCGCCCAGACCACCGGCCAGCTCTCCGGCGTCGTCCGCGATGCCAGCACCGGCGAGACCCTCCCCGGCGCCACCGTCATCGTGGAGGAGACCGGCCAGGGTGCCGCCACCAACATCGACGGCGAGTACCGCATCATCGGCGTCCGGCCCGGGACGTACACGCTCGTCGCCTCGTTCGTCGGCTACGCGCCCACGCGCACCGAGCAGGTCCGCATCAACGTGGACCTCACCACCACGATCAACTTCGAGCTGCAGCCCGAGGGGTTCACGGGCGAAGAGGTCGTCGTCGTGGCGAACGCGGACCTCGTCCGGCGGGACCTCACCTCCTCGGAGTTCCGCGTGACGAGTGACGCCATCGAGAGCCTGCCCGTGCAGGAGGTCGGCGACATCCTCCGCACCCAGGCCGGCATCACCGGCTCCGGCGGTGCCATCCACATCCGCGGCGGCCGCTCCAAGGAGGTCGCCTACTACGTGGACGGCGTCCGCGTGACGGACGCCTACGACGGCTCCGTGGCTGTGCAGATCGAGAACGAGGGCATCGAAGAGCTGCAGGTCATCGCAGGCACCTACAACGCCGAGTACGGGCAGGCCAACTCCGGCATCATCAACGTGGTGACCAAGGACCCCGGGACGGAGGTGGAGGGTTCCTTCGAGGTGTTCTCCGGCTCGTACGTCGTCCCCGGCTCCGGCGGCGACGACGTGCTCCGAAGCTCCAACGTCGGCCAGTACAGCCAGCTCGGCGAGCTGCCCTACATCGACGTCGATCCCTACTCCTACCTCGACGTGGACCCCTCGCACTACTACAACGTGCAGGGCTCCATCTCGGCGCCCGTCATCCCGAACCGGCTCGGCGCCTTCGGCCTCGTCCGCTACTTCCAGAACGACGGCTGGCTCTACGGCGCCCGCGTCTACAACCCGGACGGCACCCCCGGCGACTCCTCGCTCGTGGCGATGAACGGGTTCGAGAAGCTGAGCGGCCAGGCCACGCTGAAGTACCGTCTCAACGGCGACATCAACCTGACGCTGACCTCGCTGGCGAGCGTCACCGAGGGCGACGCTGGCGACGTGTTCAGCTTCCGCCAGAACCCCGACGGCCGTGGCTCCTACCGCGACGAGGGGCTCTCCGCTTCGCTGCTCCTCTCGCACACGCTCTCCTCGCGCGCCTTCTATACGATCTCCGCCAGCACCTTCTACAAGCACAACCGGACGGCCCGCTTCGACACCATCGAGGAGTACAACGCCGTCCGCGATCCGCTCGGGCGCAACCCCTACACCTTCCTGCTGGACACGCCGGAGTTCGTCTACACCGGCTTCGACGGGTCCACGCCGACGGACTCCCTGCAGGTGCTCACCGGCCCCGGCCGCTTCCTCCGCGGCGGCATCGACCTCGGCCGGTTCGAGCGCGAGACGCGGAGCATGGCGCTCAAGGGGGACCTCACGTGGCAGGCGCTGGACGAGCACCTCGTCAAGACCGGCGTGGAGGTCCGCCAGGACGACATCTTCCTCGAGAGCTACGGGCTCACGCAGGACCCGCTGGACCCGAACACGCTCATCATCCCGGGTGAGAACACGAACGAGTTCCAACGGATCGACGGGGTGAAGCCGCTGACGATCAGTGCGTACGTGCAGGACAAGGCGGAGTACGACGCGTTCATCGTCAACGCCGGTCTCCGTCTGGACTACTTCGACTCCAACGGCGAGATCCCGGCGGATCCCCAGGACCCGAACGTGTTCAATCCGCAGCGGCTCATCAACCGCTACCGCGACATCAACGGCAACGGCCAGATCGACCCGGACGAGGTGAACGACGACAACCTCACCACGCTGGAGGAGCGGCTGGCCTACTGGTACACCGACGCGGAGCCGAAGCTGCAGCTCTCGCCCCGCCTCGGCGTGGCCTACCCGATCACGGCGGACGGCGTCCTCCACTTCTCGTACGGCTACTTCTTCCAGATCCCCACCTACGAGTTCCTCTTCGCGAACCCGGGCTACCGCATCGGGACGCTCTCCGGGACCTACGGGCCGTACGGCAACGCCAACCTGGACCCGCAGAAGACGGTCATGTACGAGATCGGCTTCAAGCAAGGCTTCGGTGACGACGTCCTGCTGGACGTGACCGGGTTCTACCGCGACATCGAGGACTGGGTGAGCATCGGGTTCCCTATCGCGGGGACGCTTCCGGGCGTTCAGTACGTCGTGTACGACAACCTGGACTTCTCCAACGTCCGCGGCATCACGGTCTCGCTCGGCAAGCGGTTCAACGGCCGGTTCTCGCTGGACGCGGACTACACCTTCCAGGTGGCCGAAGGCTCGAACTCCGATCCGAACGACGCCTTTACCGACCGCCAGTTCGCAGACCCCGATGACCCTGAGAACCAGGGGCCCCCGCTCCGAATCATCCCGCTCGGGTGGGACCAGCGCCACACGTTCAACGCAAGCGTGTACGTGGGTGGCGACGGCTGGGGGACCTCGTTGCTCGGCCGCTTCGGCTCGGGCTACCCGTACACGCCCACCCGGCCGGACCCGGACCCGATCGGCGTGCTCCCGGCGGTGGCGACCAACGCGTCCCGCCGCAGCTCCACGGCCGCACTCGACCTCTACGCCTTCAAGCAGTTCGACTTCGGCGGCGTGAAGCCGCGCCTCTTCCTCCAGGTCTACAACCTCCTGGACTCCCGCATCGAGAACGGGGTCTACGGGGACACCGGCGTTGCCGACATCACCTTCGACGGGCCGAACCTCGACGTCAACGACCCGGGCTACTACGTCCGCCCGGACTTCTACGCTGAGCCGCGCCGCGTGCAGCTCGGCCTCTCCGCAAGCTTCTAGTGGTGCGCCACGCCTCTCGCCCCTCCGTGGCCCCTCGACTGCTCATGCTCCCGAGTCTCTCCCACCGACCGCTGTCTGCCGCGTGCCGGCAGCCTCTCCTCGCCGCGCTGGCGGTGCTGTTCGCCGTGCTCGTGCCCGCCGCCAGCCCGGCGGGGGCCGCGCTCGCACAGGGCACCATCGACCGCGACCACGAGCCCTCCGACGAGCGCGTCAACCTGTTCCAGCGCCGCCAGACGGACCTCGACGCGAACACCCTCCGGACGACCGTCTTCAACTTCGGCCAGACCGGCCGGACCGGCGCCGTCCCGGGCGAGATCCCGTACGAGTGGCCGCGGAACACCCGCCGCCACTACATCGCGCTGACGGGCCTCTTCGCGGGCGCTGAGGTGGTGGGCGAGAGCGGCAACCGGGAGTACATCGTCAACATCCCGAACTACCGCCAGAACCAGAACAACCCCAACCAGGCGTGGACGTGGGCGCCCATCGCGGGCTACGTCAACACCGCGGACGAGGACCTCGGCATCGCGCGGAGCGACCGGCCGGAGACCTGGCCCTCGTTCTGGCCGGACAAGCTGGAGGACCCCAACGATCCGGGCTGGGCGGGCTCCTGGAGCGGCCTCTTCGGCAAGGACGTGTTCAACGCGGACCTGGAGGTGTACTACAAGATGGGCGACGACGAGTACGGCAAGCCCACCAACACCTACTACCCGGACGCGACCGACCGCACGCGCCGCGGCCTCGGCCTTATCGCCGACACCCGCGTGCTGGCGTGGAGCCAGATCCTCATCGACGACGTCGCCTTCATCCTCCACAAGGTCAAGAACGACGGGACCGAGGACCTCACGAGCGTCGGCGTGACGCTCTGGCTGGCGGACCTCGTGGGCGGCGACCCGGACGCCAACGACGACCGGCCGTTCTTCGACCTCCTGCTGGACACCGCCTTCCTCACCGACGCTGACGGGCGCTCCTCCGACGCCGCCTTCGAGGGCGTGGACGTGGAGGGCGCGATCGCGTTCTTCCTGGAGACGCCGGGCAACGCCGCAGACCGCATCGACAACGACGGCGACGGCACGACGGCCGCGGAGGCCAGCGCGATCAACAACTTCGGGCTGAGCACGGGCGAGCCCGGCAGCCCCATCATCACGCTGGACCTCATCGCGGGCGAGGGCGATCAGCCCGGCAACGACGGCCAGCGCCTCCGCTTCGACGGCATCGACAACAACGGCAACGGCCTGATCGACGAGGACTCCTCGCGCGCCGCCTTCGGCACGCAGGTCGGCGTCGGCTTCGCGGACTACATCGACAACGACGGCGACGGCGAGGCGGGCAGCCCCGTCGTCACGCAGGCCATGGTGGACCTCGCCGCGGGCGACCGCTACGGCCGCTGGCCCGTGGACCCGGATGTGGACGCCGGCGACCCCGTCCACCTCATCCAGGTAGACGCCGCCGACCTCGGCCGCGGCTTCCGCGACAACATCGACAACGACAACGACGCCGCCGGGTCCGCCCCCGCGGACTACCTCTGGGAGCCCGGCAGCCCCGTTGTCACCCAGGCGATGATCGACGCCGCCAGCGGGGACGCGCCGTACTTCCGCTACCCCGTCCCGGGCACGGACATCGTGCTCTACGACGTGAAGGCGGAAGACCTCGGGCTGCCCTACGCAGACGGCATCGACAACGACGGCGACGGCGCCGTGGACGAGGGCATCGACGAGAACATCGACGAGATGATCGACGAGCGCCGCAACGACGGCATCGACAACGACGGCGACTGGCGGTCCTCGCTGGACGATGTCGGCCTGGACGGCTCCGGCCTCACCGGCGACATCGGCGAGAACGACGGCGTGCCCACCTCGGGCGCCGGCACGGACTTCCCCGGCGAGCCCAACATCGACGCCACGGACGTCTCCGAGTCCGACCAGATCGGCATCACGAACGTCCAGTACACCCCCGCGGGCGGGATCACCTTCCAGTCCGTCTCGGACCAGCGGCTCTTCTTCGACTTCCTCGTGCCGGGGCAGTTCACGCTCCTCCAGCCGGGCAGCGCGCTCCCCTCGCAGGACAACGACCTCTACGTCTCCTCCGGCATCTTCCCCCTCGCGGCCGGCCAGACCGAGAGCGTCTCGTTCGCCGTCATCATGGGCGACGTGGACTACGGCCGGCCCTCCACAGACGTGGCCGGGCGCTACCGCGACCTCCTGGACAAGCGGCAGAACGCGCAGGAGGCCTATGAGGCGGACTACCGCTTCGCGCAGGCGCCCATCTGCCCGAGCGTAGAGGCCGTCATCGGCGATGGGCAGGTCACCCTCTACTGGGACAACGCCGCCGAGAGCTCCTTCGACACGTTCATCGCGGACCTCGCGACGCCGGGCCTGGACCCCTACGACTTCGAGGGCTACCGCGTCTACCGGTCCACGGACCCCGGCTTCCTCGACGCCCGCCAGATCACCGACGGCTTCGGCAACCTCTCCTTCCTTCGGCCCATTGCGCAGTTCGACCTCATCGACGAGTACGAGGGCTTCCACCCCGTCCCGGTCAACGGCACCCAGTTCTACCTGGGCAGCAACACCCAGGACGCGGGCGAGGCGGAGAACGGGCTCTCCAACGTGTTCGTGGACGACAACGTCATCAACGGCGTGACCTACTACTACGCCGTCACGAGCTACGACTTCGGCGCGGCGCCGGCGAACATCCCGCCCTCCGAGTGCGCCATCTCCATCACGACCGCGCCGGACGGCAGCGTGCAGTCCACCGGCCCCAACGTGGTCGTGGCCACGCCGAGCCAGTCCGCCGCCGGCCGCGTAGACGAGGAGCCCAGCGTGGACCGCGTGCAGGGCTTCGGCAGCGGCGACATCTCCTACGAGGTCATCGACCCGACGGCGCTGCAGGACGGCCACCGCTACCGCATCACCTTCCGCGATACGGTCGTCATCGGCCGGCGGGGGACCGTGGTCACGCAGGACACCTTCCGCACGAAGGACGTCACCCTCCGCGACCTGACGGACAACCAGACGCTCTTCGAGAACTCCCTCGTGTGGACGCCCGAGCTGGCGGCCCCCATCACCGAGGGCTTCCGGCTCGACTTCGACCCTGTCCTCTTCACCACCCTCGACGCGGACTCCACCGCGTGGGAGAGCGATGAGGTGCAGGACCTGATCGTGCGCCGGTTCTCGTTCCCGGGCAACCCGCCGGGCACGCGCTTCCCCTCGGACTACCGCATCGAGATCGGTGAGCCGGGCGTGGGGCAGTCCGTCGCCTTCCAGATCTCCTTCGGCGTGCCGGTCACCCTCCCCGCCAAGCCGACCAACTTCCGCATCTTCAAGACGGTCGTCGGCGCGAACGGACAGCCGGCCGAGGTCCCGGTGCCCTACGCGTTCCTGGATGGGACGGGCACCGGCGCGACGCCCTACGGCGTCGGGAACGCGGCGACGAACCTGTTCTCCTCGGCGCGAAACATCAACGGCACCGGCGTCAACGACTCCGACCGCATCTTCCTCCTGGAGGACGTGCCGGGCGACGGCCGCGACGGCCTCACGCCCACGTGGGAGCTCCTCCTCGACGTCTCGCAGGCGGAGCGCCGCCTCCCCGAGCCGGGGGACACGGGCATCGTGACGACGGTCAAGCCGTTCCTCTCCTCGGACGTCTTCGAGTTCACCGTCCGCGCCCCGCAGTTCGACGCGGAGCTGGCGGGGAGCCTGCTGGACCAGGTCCGCGTGGTGCCCAACCCGTACCGCGGGTCCAGCCAGTTCGAGACGGCGAACCCGTTCCCGACCGGCCGCGGCCAGCGCGAGATCCGGTTCGTGAACCTCCCGCCGCGGGCGACGGTCCGCATCTTCACCGCCAGCGGGCGGCTCGTCAAGACGCTCCAGTTGGACCAGGGCTCCAACGACGCCGTCACCCCGGACATGCTGCTGGGCGGCTCCCTCCCGTGGGACCTCCTCAACGAGAGCCAGCTGGAGGTCTCGTACGGCGTCTACCTCTACCACGTGGAGGCCCCGGGCGTGGGCGAGACGACGGGCACCTTCGCCATCATCAAGTAACCGATGCCGACCCCTGACCGCCGACGGCCCGCCGCCGACCGCTGCTCCGCATCGGCCCCCCCTGCTGTGATCGCCTCCCTCTCCCGCCGCGCGCTGGCGGTGCTCGCCGCCGCGCTCGTGACCGCCAGCCCGGCGCTCGTGGCCCCCGCGGCCGCGCAGTCCGGCACCGCCGCCGCCGAGTTCCTCAACGTCCCCGTCGGCGCCCGCGCGACGGCCATGGGCGGCGCCTTCGGCGCGACGGCCTCGGACGGGACCGCGCTCTACTGGAACCCCGCCGGCCTCGCGACCATGGGCGGCGGCGGGAGGGCCACCTTCGAGTACGCGCCCTGGTACGTCGGCAGCGACTTCAACTTCGCCTCCGTCGCCAGCGAGACGCCCTTCGGGACGGTCGCGGCGGGCTTCACCGCGCTGACGTACGAGGAGATGGACGTCATCCGCGAGGACGTGAACAACCAGGAGCCCACCGGCGAGACGTTCTCCGCCGGCTCCTACGCCGTCTCCCTCGCCTACGCGAACCGGCTCACGGACCGGTTCTCGCTCGGGGGCACCGTCAAGGTGGTCCACGAGAACATCTCGGAGTCCTCCGCGACCGGCATCGCGTTCGACGTGGGCACCCTCTTCGAGACGCCCTTCCGGGGGGTCCGGCTCGGCGCGAGCATCGTCAACTTCGGGTCCAAGATGTCCATTACGGGCGAGGACCTCAACATCGAGTTCGACCCGCAGCCGGGCCAGAACGGCAACAACAACTCCGTCCCCGGCCGCATCTCCACGGACGAGTTCGACCTCCCGCTGACCATGCGCGTGGGGCTCTCCGGCGAGGTCTACGAGCGTGCCGGCACCCGCGTGACGCTCGCCGTGGACGCGCTCTCGCCGTCCACCGCGGACCAGCACCTCAACATCGGCGCGGAGGTCGGCCTGCTCGGCGGGCTCGTGCAGCTCCGCGGCGGCTACCAGGAGCTGTTCATGCAGGAGAGCACCCGCTCCTTCACCGCCGGCGGCGGCATCCGCTACGCCTTCGGGCAGCTGGACCTCTCCGCGGATTACGCCTACGAGGCCAACGAGTACTTCGACGGCGTCAACCGCATCGCGGTGGCGCTCCGCTTCTGATCTGACCACGGGCGGGCTCGGCCGCCCACCCGCTGGCGCCCACGCTGAACGGCGCCGCCAGCGGACCGCGCCGATGGCGCAGCGCCCTCGGGCGCCTTTCTCCCGGCTCGCCGGGTTTCCTCCTCACTCCCCCCTCCCATGAACCGATTCGCTACTACCGGGCGATGGCTCGGCGCCGCGGCCCTGATGGTCGCCCTCGCCGTGCCCGCCCTCGCGCAGCGGAACGTGACGCTCCGGCTCAACACCGCCACGTTGCCGGACACCACGCTCCCCTCCCTCTTCAACCCCGACGCCTCCGGCGCGGGCATGCAGCTCCGCGGCGGTCTGGAGAGCGGGACCACCGCGCTCCCCGATGGCAACACCATCACGTGGGACAGCGGCACCACGCTCGTCCCGACGAACGTCGGCGGCGACTACTGGGAGATCGACTTCCAGATCCCGAACGACGACCGCCTGAACTTCAAGTTCTTCTCGCAGCAGGCCGAGGACCTCGGCCTCGGGGGCTGGGAGGACAACAACGCGGAAGCCGGCACCAACGACTTCAACATCCCCGCGGGCACCGGCGACGTCACGCTGGACCTCCACTACTTCAACAAGGCCGGGGACCAGCTGTACGACTGGCGCCCGTTCTCGGCGGAGGGAGACTCCATCGCCGTCTGGTTCCGCGTCTATATGAACACGGAGGACGCCGTGACCCGGAACGACGGGTACGACCCCGAGGACGCCGCCCTCATGGTGGGCGCGCGAGGCAACTTCGCCACCCTCGGCGCTGAAGACGCCGACGGCCCGGTCGCGGACTGGGGCGACGGGGGCGATACGGACGTGGGCGTCCGCCTCACGCGGGAGTCGGATGACAGCACCCTGCCGGGCTACCACCTCTACTCCGGCGTGGCGAAGTACCCGGCCTCCGCCGCTGGCGAGACCGCGGTCTACAAGTTCTACTTCTCCGACACGGAGATCTCCGGTGACGCCGGGTACGAGAACGGGAACGACCGCACCTTCACCGTCCCCACCGCCAGCAGCGACACCACGCTGCACTGGGTGTACTTCTCCAACGACCGCCCGACCCCGAGCAACCTCGTCACCTCGAACATCACCTTCACGGTGGACGTGGCCCCGCTGACCTCCATCGGCCTCTTCAACACCGGCGAGGACGCGGTGCAGGTGCGCGGCGGCTTCAACGGCTGGGACTGCCCCGCGGACAACCAGGACGACTGCCTCCTGACGCAGCTCCCGATCTCGTCGCTCTACACGCGGCAGTTCCCCTTCACGAGCTCGCCGGGAGCGGAGCAGAACTACAAGTACTACGTGGATTTCCAGCCGCCTTTCCAGGACCCGCAGGGCAACACCCTGGACATCGGTTGGGAAGAGCCGCTCGATTACGGCGGCGCGAACCGCCCGTTCACCTTCGCGGGCACCCCGGAGCAGAACGTCGGGCCGGAGTTCTTCAACAACATCCGCCCGGGCAACGTCATCGATGACGGGGCGTCCATCGAGCTCACGTTCACGGTGGACATGAGCCGCGCGGTGAACTTCGCCGTGGACCCGTTCCTCCCCGCCGAGGACACGGTCTCCGTCCGCTTCGAGGACAACGTGTGGCTGCTCACGCAGGGCTACGAGCCCGGCAGCGAGGGGCTCATCGACGTGGGCAACGGCCAGGCCATCCCGGGCTTCAAGCTCACGGACCCGGACGGGGACCTGATCTACACCGGCGTGCTGACGGTCACCGGCCCGACGTACAACGGCATCGGGTACAACTACTTCTACTCCAGCGAGCAGCGCTCAGGCGTCATCTCCGAGGGCGTCCAGGGCTTCGAGCCGGGCCGCCGCCGCTACCGCTACATCACGGACACGGACGCCTCGGCGTTCTCGTTCGGCCAGGACACCTTCAAGGAGCCGGGCGCGAGCGGTGAGTTCGTGGTCTGGGAGGTGAACCCGACCGGTGACATCCAGCCGGGCGACCTCCCGAACTCTGTGCCCAACGGCTACGAGGACGTGGTGGTGGCCAACGAGCAGGGCCCCGGCGTTGCTCGCGGCGTCGCCCTGAGCGCCCCGCGCCCGAACCCGACGCGCGGTCGCGCCGAGTTCGACCTCTCGCTTGAGCGCTCCATGGCGGTCAACGCGCAGGTGGTGGACCTCATGGGCCGCACGGTCGCCGTTCTCGCCGAGGGCACGTTCGCCGCTGGCGAGACGACGCTCGGCCTGGACACGTCCGCGCTGGCGTCCGGCGTCTACGTGGTCCGCATCCAGGCGGGCAACGAGGTCGTCACGCGCCGCATGACGGTCGTCCGCTAGGCACGGCCCGGCCTGCTCCGGCAGGCCCGCCCGGCTCCCCGCCCGAACGGGTGGGGAGCCACCCCGCGCGCCGGTCGTCTCGCGCAGACGACCGGCGCACGTGTCTGGGGCCTCGGCCCCGCCGGGGCGCGCCCACGCCGGGCCGTCCCCCCGGGGCACCGCCCCACCGATTTCGGCCGCAGCCGCGGCCCTACGACTTGCCCCCTATGCCTCGCCTCCTCCGTCTCGCCCCGCTGGCGCTCCTCCTCGCCGTGCTCGCGCCCGCCACGCTCGTGGCGCCCGCCAGCGCGCAGAGCGTGGACGTGACCTTCCGGTTCCTCCCGGACCTCACGCCGCCGCCCATCTCGCCGGTCGTCCGCGCCTTCGTGCCCGGGTCGTTCAACGATTGGGGCCCGAACAGCAGCGGCCGGATCTCGAGCACGGCGCCCTCGCGGATGGACTACGACGAGGGGCTGGAGGAGTACCGGTACACCACCTCGCTGACGCCGGGCGGAGGCCCTGCAGAGGGGGGCTACCCGTACAAGATCCACTACCACAGCGACGGCAGCGGCAGCCAGTACACGTGGCTCACGGACCCGCTCGGCACCGAGGTCACCGGCCCCAACAACGACTCCGTGGTCCGCGTCTCGGACCCGATGGCGTTCCAACTGGCGCGCGAGCAGAACGCGGACGGGCTGGTGGCGGCCGTCTCCGTCGGTCTCTTCGGCAGCGAGGCGTTCACAGAGGTCACGTTCACCGTCAACGGCCTGCAGTACGGCCTCTTGGACGGCATCACGGACACGGGCGACGGCATCTACCGCCTCGTGCTGCCCACGCCGGTCGCGCCGGGCTCGCAGTTCGCCGTGGAGGCCACGGACGTCTCTGGCGACGTCGTCAGCGCCTCCGTAGGCACCGTCCCGCCGGTCGTCACGGACGCCCCCGTGCCGGACGGCATCGAGGACGGCATCACGACACTCGCGGACGGCACGACGTACTTCGTCCTCCGCGCCCCCGAGAAGAGCTACGTCTACGTCCTCGGCGAGTTCAACGGCTGGACCGAGACCGAGGACGGCCTCATGTTCCGCGACAACTCCGACCCCCGCGGCACCCGCTGGTGGGTCCGCGTGGATGGCCTCACGCCCGGCCAGGCGTACGGCTTCACCTACTTCGTGGACGGCACCCTTGAGGTGACCGACCCCTACGCGCCGCTCGTCTACTACCCCGGCGAGAGCCAGCACCCGGGCGGAGGCATCACCTACGCCGTCGGGCAGTTCGTGGCGGGCGGGAGCACGTTCGAGTGGACCGACGACGACTTCGTGGCGCCCGCGCCGGAGGACTTGGTGGTCTACGAACTCCTCGTCCGGGACTTCCTCGCGGACCACAGCTTCACCTCGCTGACGGACACGCTGGACTACCTGGAGCGCCTCGGCGTAAACGCCATCGAACTCATGCCCGTGAGCGAGTACGACGGCGATGAGAGCTGGGGCTACAACCCCGCCTTCCACCTCGCGCTGGATAAGTATTACGGCACGCCGGACGAGTTCAAGACCTTCGTCAACGAGGCGCACCGCCGCGGTATCGCGGTCCTGCTGGACGTGGTGTACAACCACGCGACGGGTCAGAGCCCGCTCATCCGGCTGTACAACGGCGGCGGCTTCTCCGGCCCCTCCGCGAGCAGCCCGTACGCGAACGTGGAGG
Source organism: Bacteroidota bacterium (assembly GCA_012960515.1). Taxonomy (GTDB): domain Bacteria; phylum Bacteroidota; class Rhodothermia; order Rhodothermales; family Rubricoccaceae; genus Rubricoccus. Next base: position 32,946 of record DUBD01000226.1, read on the forward strand.
CCACGCACCCCTACAACGTCTTCAACGACCTCAACCACGAGAGCGAGCTGACGCAGATCTGGCTGGACAAGGCCAACCGCTTCTGGATGGACGAGTACCACGTGGACGGCTACCGCTTCGACCTCACGGGCGGGTTTATGCAGACGGGGTCGTTCTTCGGCTACAACGCCAGCCGCGTCGCCCTTCTGGAGCGGATGATGGACGCGCTGTGGGAGGAGCACCCGGATGCCATCGTGATCCTGGAGCACCTCGTGGAGAGCGGCCAGGAGTGGGGCGAGCTGGCGACGCACGGTCAGGACGAGGGGCGGCCGGGCGCGCTCCTCTGGCACCACATGAACCGGGAGTACAGCCAGAGCGCGATGGGCTACCCCACCGCCACGGACTTCCCGAGCACGCTCGTGGACACGTACCCGCCGAACTGGGTGGGCGGCGTGGTCCCCATCCCGAACGCGATGACGTACATGGAGAGCCACGACGAGCAGTGGATGATGTACCGCAACCGCGCGTACGGCAACCAGAACGGCTCCTACGACATCCGCCAGCTGCACATCGGGCTGGACCGCCAGAAGCTGGCGGGCGCGTTCTTCTTCACCGTGCCGGGCCCGCGGATGGTGTGGCAGTTCGGGGAGCTGGGCTACGGCTTCAACCCGGGCGAGTGCCTCGTCAACGGCGACTACCCCGGCGAGTGCACCGCCGGCGTGCCGGACCGCGTCGCCAACAAGCCGATCCGCTGGGACTACTGGGAGGCGGGCGTGTCGCCTGTGCGGGGCGCCTACAACGGGACGCTGACGGCGGCCTCGGACCGCGAGCGCGAGCTCCGGCAGAAGCTCTACAAGACGTGGTCCGCGCTGATGAACCTCCGCCAGGACTACGAGATCTTCCGCGATCCCGAGACCGACGTGACCACGCGCCTCGGCCGCGTCCCGGACCGCTACATCCAGCTGGAGCTGGCGGACGCCCCGGACGGCCAGCCCACGGAGGCCGTCGTCTTCGGCAACTTCGGCGTGGCGGAGACCACCGTGACGCTGACGTTCGACGAGACGCAGACGTGGTACGACTTCTTCGACGACACGGAGACCACGCTCGCCGCGGGCTCCCATTCGTTCACGCTCCTGCCCGGCGAGTTCCGCGTCTGGACGGACGTGGACGTGCCCTCGCCTGAGCCCGGCCTCATCACCGTGGACGCCGAGGAGGCGCCTGCGCCGTTCGCGCCCGGCGCGCTCCGCGCCTTCCCGAACCCCGCCGCCGCCCGGCTGGCGGTCGAGATCGACGTGGCCGCGCCCGGTGACCTCCGCGTGGACGTGCTCGACGTGCTCGGCCGCCGCGTGGCCACCCTCCACGATGGCCCCGCCGCCACGGGCCGCCAGCGCGTCGAGGCCGACGTGCAGCGCCTCCCGGCCGGCGTCTACCTCGTCCGCGCGACGATCGGGGACCGCTCGGAGACCCTCCGTGTGACCGTGGCGCGATGAGGGGGGACGGAGCGAAGAGGAAAGAGGAAGGAGGCGCCCGAGGCTATCGGGACCTCCTCGTCTGGCAAAAGGCCATGGCGTGGGTGACGAGCGTCTACCGCGCGTCGGACGCGTTTCCTCGGCACGAGACCTATGGTCTGACCTCCCAGCTTCGCCGGTCTGCCGTCTCCGTCCCGTCCAATATCGCGGAAGGGTGGGGGCGGGGCGCGAAAGGGGAGTACCGCCAGTTCCTCCGGTACGCCCGCGGCTCCCTGTTCGAGGCCGAAACCCAGGTCCAGCTGGCTCACGGTCTAGGCTACTTCGACGGCGACCCGACGCTCCTCCTCGACGCGAGCGACGAGATCAGCCGAATGCTCCTCGGTCTCATGCGCTCCCTCCGCTCATGAACGTGTCGGGTCCCCTCGCGCGGCTGGCGGTCGCCGCCGTCGCTCTTTCCTCCTTCCTCCTCGCCCCTTCCTCCGACGCCCAACCCGCGCCGCCGTCCTGGGCCGAGGGCGCCGTGTGGTACCAGATCTTCCCCGAGCGCTTCCGCAACGGCGACCCCGCGAACGACCCCACCTGGGCCTCCATCGAGTTCAACGAGCAGGTGGACGCCGCGAGCTGGCGGCCCACGCCGTGGACCTCGGACTGGTACGCCCGCGCCGACTGGGAGCGCCAGCTCGGCGACGGCTTCTACGACGGCGTCTTCCACCGCCGCTACGGCGGCGACCTCCAGGGCGTGCTGGAGAAGGTGGACTACCTCGCCGATCTCGGCGTGGAGGCCGTCTACTTCAACCCCGTCTTCCACGCCCGCAGCCTCCACAAGTACGACGCCTCCTCATACCACCACATCGACCCGTACGTCGGGCCGGACCCCGAGGGCGACCTCGCGCTCATCGCGACGGAGGACCCCGGCGACCCGAGCACCTGGGTCTGGACCGCCGCGGACTCCCTCTTCCTCCGCCTCGTAGACGCCTTCCATCAGCGCGGCATCCGGGTGGTCATCGACGGCGTGTTCAACCACACCGGCAACGACTTCTGGGCCTTCCGCGACGTGCGCGAGCGCCAGCAGGCCAGCCCCTTCGCAGACTGGTACGAGGTGACCGCCTGGGACGACCCCGCCACGCCCGAGGACGAGTTCGACTGGGAGGGCTGGTGGGGCTTCAAGCCTCTCGCGGTCCTCGCCAACTCCGAGGACGGCACGGACCTCCACCCCGAGGTCAAGGCCCACGTCTTCGCCGCGACGGCCCGCTGGATGGACCCCGACGGCGACGGCGACCCGCGCGATGGCATCGACGGCTGGCGGCTGGACGTGGCGGAGGAGGTCCCCGCCGGCTTCTGGCGCGACTGGACCGCGCACGTCGGCAGGCTCAACCCCGAGGCCATCACGGTCGCCGAGATCTGGAGCCCGGCCGCGGCCTACCTGGAAGAGACCGGCTTCCACACCGTCATGGGCTACGGCGCGTTCGCCATCCCGGTGGAAGAGGCGCTGATCGACGGCCGCCTCGGGCTGGCGGCGTTCGCGGACACCCTCGCGGCCCGCCAGTCGCGCTACCCCGAGGCCACGCGCCACGCCCTCCTCACGCTCACCTCCTCGCACGACACCGACCGGCTGGCGTCGATGATCGTCAACGGCGGGCTCGGCGCGAACTACGACCGCGACGCCTCCCCGCGCGGGACCGAGGCCTACGAGGTCCGCGCGCCCGCCCCCGCCGAGCGCGACCGCCAGCGGCTCATCATCGCGCTGCAGATGACGGCGCGCGGCGCGCCCATGCTCTACTACGGCGACGAGGCCGGGATGTGGGGCGCGGACGACCCGGATGATCGCAAGCCGTTCCCCTGGCCGGAGCTCGCGATGGAGCCCGAGACCCACCACCCGCTCGGCCGCGAGCGCACCCCGGACCCCGTCGGCTTCGACTCCACGATGTGGAGCTTCACCCGCGACGCCATCGCGCTGCGCCACCGCTGGAGCGCGCTCCAGTTCGGCGAGCAACGCTTCCTCCACGCCGACAGCGCCGCTGGCACGCTCGCCTTCGAGCGGACGCTCGGCGCGGAGCGGCTGATCGTCGCGCTCAACCGGTCGGACGAGACGCGGCTCGTCGGCCTGCCTGGCGAGACGGGGCCGCTCGTGCCCATCTTCGCCTCGCGCGGCGACGTGGGGGAGATCCCCGCCCTCGTCCGCGTGCTCTACGACAACGGCCGGACGGAGGTCGGCTACCGCGTGCCGGCGCGCACGCTCGTGGTCTACCGCCCCGTCCGCGACGAGGACATCCGCCCGAAGGGGCTGGACGAATGACGCCTTCCCTCTCCGCTCCCGCCCGCCGCCTCCGCCCCCGGCTGGCGGTCGCTCTCGGCGCGATGCTCGTCGGCGCCGTGGCGCTCGGTGGCTGCGCCGATGCCGGCGGCCCGCCCGCCCCCGGCGAGCCCACCCTCGTGCGGATCTGGCACCAGAAGGACGCCGCCGAGCGCGCCTTTCTGGAGGACTGGGCCGAGGCGTACAACGCCGGGCAGGACTCCGTGGACGTGGAGGTGCTCTACAAAGAGACCGAGGAACTCCGCAACCACTACATCTTCGCCGCCATCGGCGGGAAGGGGCCGGACCTGATCTACGGCCCGGCCGATAACGTCGGGATGCTGGCGATCACGGAGACCATCCGCCCGCTGGACGATCTGGTGGAGCCCGCGCTGTTCGAGGCGTTCATCGACGAGGGCCTGCTCCGCTACGACGGCCGCGTCTACGGCCTCGCGGATCAGGTGGGCAACCACCTCACGCTCGTCTACAACCGCGACCTCGTGGAGACGCCGCCCGCCACGTTCGACGAGCTGCTGGCGGTCGCCCGCGCCAACACGATCGACGAGGACGGCGACGGCGCGAAGGAGCGCTACGGGCTCGTCTGGAACTACACCGAGCCGTTCTTCTTCATCCCCTTCCTGACCGCCTTCGACGGCTGGGTCATGGACGAGAACGAGCAGCCCACGCTGGACAACGCCGCCACGGTGAAGGCCATCGAGTTCATCAAGCGGCTGCGCGACGAGGAAGAGGTCATCCCGCCGACGGTGGACTACAACACCGCCGAAACGCTGTTCAAGGAGGGCCGCGCGGCCATGATCATCAACGGCCCCTGGGCCTGGGCCGGCTACGGCGACTCCGGCATCGACTACGCGCTCGCGCCCATCCCGTACAACGAGGCCGCCGGCGCCTGGGCCCGTCCGATGGCTGCCGCGAAGGGCTACTCGCTCAACCCGGCCGTGCCGGACTGGAAGCTGCCCACCGTCCTCGGCGTGATGCGGCTGCTCACCGGCCCCGAGGTGCAGGCCGAGATGACCCGCCAGCTGGCGACCATCCCCGTCCGCGAGAGCGTCCGCCAGTCGGGCGCGATGGAGGCCAACCCGGTCCTCCAGCAAAGCCTCGCGCAGCTGGAGCACACCCGTCCCATGCCCACCTCGCCGGCGCTCCGGATGGTCTGGGACGGGATGCGCGGCCCCTACCAGCTCGTCATGAATGGCGAGGTGACGGGGGAGGAGGGCGCCCGCCAGATGCAGCGCGAGGTGGAAAAGCGCCTCGCGGACTTCGCCCTCCAGGACCTCTAGACCGCACGCCATGCTGAGTGCCCCCACCGATGCGGCCGGAGTCGAGGCCGCCACCCTCGCGCCGACGGGCGGCGAGCCCCCCAAGACGGGGCTGAGCGAGACCGCGCGCCAGCGGCTCTTCCTCCTCTTCCTCCTCGGGCCGACGGCCGTGATCGTGCTGGCGGTCGTGGCGTTCCCGTTCATCTACAACGTCGCGCTCTCGCTCTCCAACGCGAACATCTACACGCTGCGGGACTGGGAGATCGTGGGGCTGGGGCAGTACGGGAGCGTGCTGGCGGAGCCGGCGTTCTGGACCGTCTTCCTCAAGACAGTGGTCTGGACCGTGGTGAACGTGGCGCTGCACGTGGGGATCGGCGTGTTTCTCGCCGTGATCCTGCACCAGAAGTTTATCGCGGGGAAGCCGGCGTGGCGGGTGCTGCTGATCCTGCCGTGGGCGGTCCCGCAGTACATCACGGCGCTCACGTGGCGCGGGATGTTCAACTTCGAGTACGGCGCGGTCAACCTGTTCCTCAACCGCCTCTTCAGCGCGGACCCCGTGGCGTGGCTCACGGACCCGACCGGCGCCTTCGCGGCGGCCATCATCACGAACGCCTGGCTGGGCTTCCCCTTCATGATGGTGATCGCGCTCGGCGGCCTGCAGTCCATCCCCGGCGAGCTCTACGAGGCGGCCGACGTGGACGGCGCGAGCGCGTGGGTCAAGTTCCGCCGCATCACGGCGCCCCTGCTCAAACCGGTCATGATCCCGGCCATCACGCTGGGCACGGTCTGGACCTTCAACAACATCAACGTGATCTGGCTCGTCTCCAACGGCGGCGAGCCGAACGAGCAGACCCACATCCTCGTGAGCTACGTCTACGAGGCGGCGTTTTCCATGTACCGCTTCGGCTGGGCGGCGGCCCTCTCCATGGTGATCTTCGGGATCCTGTTCGCGTTCACGCAGGCGTTCCTGAACCGCACGAACGCGACGGAGTCTGTGTACTAGCCGCCCCGCTGGCGGCCGCCCTCACCGGGGCCCTCCGCCAGCGCGCGGCGCGCTCGCGCCCTCCGCCGACCTCCACGCCCGCTCTCTGTGATCCGCTCGCTCTCGCGCCCCCTCGCCCTCGCCGCCACGCTGGCGCTCGTCCTCGCGGGGTGCGCGGGCGGCTGCGGCGACCCGACCGAGATCCAGCTCGCGGCCGAGGGGCCGGAATCGCTCGCGGCGCTGGCGGTGGAAGTGGGGCCGCGCCCCGCCTCGGACACGACGAGCGAGGCCCGCGCCTTCGTCCAGGCCAGTGGGGAGGCGGTCCTCTACGACGCCCTCGCGCACACCCAGGACGACCCCGCGATGGGCCTCACGCTCGCCGGCGAGCGGCTCCTGGACGGCTGGAGCTGGTGGCTGGACGCGGACTCCCTCGCGCTCGACGGCGACGACCGCCACCGCGGCGTGGCCCGCCCGGACTTCGCCGTCCGCGCCTACCTCCAGCGCGACACGACGGACTTCATTGGCAAGCTGCTCAACTCCATCCGCGGCGATGAGCGCGCCCGGTTCGTGGAGCGGATCTCGCTCGTGGACCTCGCGGACTCCACCGCGGCGCTCCTCATCGCGGCGCCGGATTCCATCGGGGCCGTCGCCTTCCGGCCGGTCGTGAGCGCCGGGGCGGCCGCGGACTCCGCGCGGACCGTCGGCGAGTCGCTCGTGGTGTACGGCGGGGGCGTGTGGACCGCGATCCGCGCCGAGGGCGGGGCGGTCCGCCTGGGCGACATCGAGACCGCGCCGGAGGCGGGGCGCGACGCCGCCAACGTGCCCGGCGAGATCGTCTTCGAGACGCCCGGCCGGCTGGCGGTCGTGACGGGCGCGACCCCGGCCGAGGCCGACCGCCTCGCGGGCCTCGCGCTCTCCCGCGCCGACGCGCTCCGCCAGCAGCGCGCGGACCGGCTCGTGAGCGTCGTGGAGAGCGTCCCGCTCCAGACCGAGGACGCCGCCTTCGACCGCTCGCTCCGGTGGGCCGCCGTCACGCTGGACGCGCTCACCGTCCGCGATTCCACCTCCGCCGCGCTCGCGCTCGGGCTGCCCGGCCGGGAGCCGCAGCCGGGGCTCTCCACGATCGGCGCCGTCCGCGCGTTCCTGGACCTCGGCGAGTGGGAGACCGCCCGCGCCATGCTCACCACCTTCGGCGACGCGCAGCTCTTCGACCGCCGGCAGGACCTCCTCGGCCGCGCGCCCAACGCCGTGCTCCCCGGTGGCGAGGCCCGCTTCGAGACCGCCGACGCGACCCCGCTCTTCCTCGCGACGAGTGGCGAGTACGTCCGCGCTACGGGCGACCGCGGTCTCGTGACCGGCGGCCCCAACTTCTGGTTCAAGAGCGTCTTCGCGATGCGCGGGCTCTACGAGGAGGACAGCCGCAACGGGAACGCCCTCGCGAGCGGCCGCCTCCTCTCTCGCGACGGCCGCACCGCCTGGATGGACCAGGGCGAGACGACCGGCGGCATCCAGCGCCGCGGCGCTCCCGTGGAAGCGCAGGCCGCGCTCTACGCCGCGCTCCAGACCGTCCGCCAGTACGCCGAGATCATGGGCGTGGCCGGCCGCGAGAACACCCGCTGGTACGCGGACACCTCGCGCGTCCTCCTCGGCGACCTCCGCGAGCGGTACGTCCAGAACGGCGTGCTCGTGGACCGGCTCGGCCCCGACGGCGCGCCCGCTGGCGGCGGCTCCCCGGCGACGCTCGTCGCGCTGGACCTCCTGGACGACCTCCCGGCCGAAGAGCGCGGGCGCCTCGCGCGGGCCACGGCCGAGCGCCTCGCGTACGCCCACGGCGTCGGGACGCGGCCGCAGACGGACAGCCTGTTCTACCCCTTCCTCCGCGAGCCCGAGTTCTACACCGAGGACGCCGCCCGCTACGCCGGCCCCGTCTCCACCTGGCTCGCCGGCCCGCTGGCGCGCGTCATGGCCGAGACCGGCGGCACCGCGCCCGCCTGGGAGCTGACGCAACGCCAGGCCCAGCTCGTTACCGAGCGCGGCGTGATCGGCGCGATCCCGGAGTTCCTGGACGCGCACCCGCGGCAGTCCGCAGGCCTACCCGCCGTGGGCGGCGCGCCCGTGCAGCCGTACTCCCTCGTGGAGCTGATCCGCACCGCGATGGAAGGCTTCGTCGGCGCGAGTTGGCCGGACGCGCAGACGCTCCGCCTCGCGCCGCGCCTGCCCGAGACCTGGGGCGAGACACAGACCACGCTCCGCCTCGGCAGCGGCCGCGTCGCGCTCACGCTCCGCCAGTCGGGCGAGGAGGTGACCGCCGAGGTGGCCCCGAGCGGCGACCTGCCCGAGGGCGCCACGCTCCGGCTGGCGGGCGGTGCGGGCGAGGTCTCGGTCCCGCTCGTCATCGCGCAGGGCGATACCGCCGTGGTGGCCCGCGAGGCGTTCACGCTGCAACTGGACGGCGCGAGCGCCGAGGTGGACGGCGAGGCAGTGGAGGCGACGGCCACGGACCCCACGCCGGACGTGTGGGCGGACTTCGCGTTCGTGCAGCCAGACCTCCGGGACGAGTACCCGGTCATGCGCGCCGTGGAGGAGCGCCGCGATTTCTCCGCTGACGCCCTCCTCCGCACCAACGTCCGCGCCACCGTCGTCGCTGCGCAGACGGACCCCGACGGCGACGACTGGGGCTCTACGAACACCTTCACGTATCCGGAGGACGTGCCGGACGGCGTGCTGGACGCCACCTACCTGGAGGTCTCCCGCGACGACTCCACGACCTACGTCCGCGTCGAGTTCACGACCCTCGCGCCGAACGACCCGACGCTCGTGGCGGTCGCGTTCGACCTGGAGGACGGCGGCGAGCGCCGCGTGGGCCGCAACGCCCTCTTCGACTTCCCCGAAGACGCGGGCTACGAGTTCGTCGTCTTCCTCGGGGACGGCATCGAGATCGAGAACGCGCGCGGGCAGTCCGTCGGCGCGCTCTCGGGCACGAGCGCGTTCGACGCCGCGGGCGGCGTGCTGGAGTTCGCCATCCCGAACGTGGTCATGCCGACGGTCTCGCGCGGCGACAAGATCTTCGTGCTCGTCGGCCCGAACGACGGCTCCAACGCCTTCCGCGACGTCCGCCGCACCGCCAGCGGCAACACCGGCGGCGGGAAGGTGAGCGAGAGCGCCCCCAACGTCTACGACTTCATCGTGGGCACCGTGACCCAGTGAGCCCGGCGCCCGCGCAACCCCGGCGCTCGCGCACCGCGCCCGCCAGCGCGCGGCGCTGACCCAACTGCCTCCTGAGATGAACCGCTTCCTCGGCCGCTTCGGCTCCTACGCCGCGCTCGCGCTCTTCGCGTTCATCGCGGTCTACCCCGTCACGCGCATCCTCACGATCTCGCTCCGGCCGGGGGACCAGCTCCTCTCGCGCTCCCTCGCGCTGATCCCGGACGGCGCCACGCTGGACAACTACCGCGTGCTCCTCGGCGAGACGGACTTCCTGCGGTGGCTCGGCAACAGCCTCCTCGTCTCGCTCGTGGTCACCATCACGGGCGTGGCGATGGCGAGCACGGCGGGCTACGCGCTCAGCCGCCACCGCTTCCGCGGCCGGAAGGCGGCGCTGAGCGGCATCCTCGTGACCCAGATGTTCCCCGCCACGATGCTGCTGCTGCCGCTCTACATCGTGCTGATCCAGCTGGGGCTCATCAACTCCTACATCGGGATCGTGGTCATCTACACCGCGACGGCGCTGCCCTTCTGCGTCTGGCAGATGAAGGGCTACTACGACACGATTCCCGCGAGCCTGGAGGAGGCCGCCCGCATCGACGGGGCCACGCCGTGGCAGGCGTTCTACAAAGTGATCCTGCCGCTGGCGGCGCCCGCGCTCGTGATCACGGCGCTGTTCTCGTTCATGAGCGCGTGGAACGAGTATGTGGTGGCCGCGGTGGTGCTGCAGGACACGGAGCTGTTCACGCTGCCGGTGGGGCTCAAGGGCTTCCAGGCCTCGATGTCCACGCAGTGGGGGCTCTACGCGGCGGGCTCGCTGCTCGTGAGCATCCCCGTGGTGGTGCTGTTCCTGGTCCTCAGCCGGTACCTCATCTCCGGGCTCACGCTCGGCGCGGTCAAGGGGTAACGCGCCCGAGCGCTCCGCTGAGCGCCCCGCCCCGCTGGCGGCTACGCTCGCCGAGGCGTTCCGCCAGCCGTGACGGGCGAGGCGCTGGGATTCCGTAGGATGGAGTGGACCCCGCCGCCACTCCCATGTTTTCGCTCCGCTTCGCGACGCGCCTCGCGCTCGCCGCGCTCTTCTTCGCTACCCCCGCCGCCGCGCAGTCCTGGCCCACGACGGACTGGACCATCGTCCGCGAGGACGGCGAGCCGCTGACCACGGACCAGCAGCAGGGCGCCCGGTTCTACCGCCAGCAGCTCGAGGACGCGAGCCGGTGGTACCAGGCGGCGGGCTTCCGGGCGCCGCGGATGATTCGCGAGAACGAGACCTCCGGGCCGTACGTCGGCTACATCAGCACGGACACGACCAGCCTCGGCGCGGTCTACCGCAACGAGCGCGGGGAGTACTCCGATGCGTGGCTGGATTGGGCCATCGAGAACATCGTGGACTACTTCAACCCGGGGCAGCGCTTCTACCTCAGCGGCCACCGCGGCGCGTGGACGCCTACCACGAAGTGGGAGACCACGATGTCGTACGGTCCCGCGCACGAGCTCTTCCACGCGGTGCAGGCCGCCTACGGCCGGCCGAGCGGCGCGCCGTCCGGCTCCATGTGCACGAGCCTCGGCGGTCAACCCGGCATCGGGTCTACGGACTGGGCGTGGGAGGGGATGGCCTCCGCCGTGCAGATCCGCTACCTGGAGCGGGCGCGAGGCGTCACGTTCGAGCACCCCTACAAGAACCCGCAGTTCGCCGCGTGGACCCGCTACTTCGACCACCCGGTCCACCAGCCGCGGCATTCCAAGCTGCCCACGAACAGCACGCTCAGCTGGTACTGCGGCTACGGCTCGTGGTACTTCTGGTACGCCATGGGCGACATGCTCGGCGACACGCCGGAGGAGAAGATCGGATTCCTCCAGTACGTCCTGAGCGCGCCCGGCGACTGGTCGGACTACGGCATCGCGAAGCTGGACGCCGGGCTCCGCCGCGCGGCTCAGTAATACGACTCGCGCTCCCGCTACGACGAGGGGCTCTACGAGCTCTACCCCGCCTTTATCGCGGAGTACGCGGACGACGAGCGCTTCTACCAGATCCCCGACGCCGTCTACCTCCGCGGCCGGAGTGAGGTGAAGTGGCGCAACGGCGTCATCGCGCCCATCGAGACGAAGGCGTTCACGGTCACCATCAACATCGACGACAACCAGCCGCGCGACCGGCCCTCGCGCTTCCGCGTCACGCTGGACCCGCAGCCCAACCGCGAGCAGCTCCACCTCATCGAGGGGACGCGCGTGATCCAGCCCGCGCTCTCGGACGTGGACCCCTACCAGTTCGAGATCCCGATCTACCGCGACACCACCGTCCTCGTGCGGCTGGCGAACGTCGCGGAGGACGCCCCGGCCACGGAGGGCACCCAGTTCTCGGCCCGCTTCGAGCTGGGCGGCTTCTACGGGGCACCGGCCTCCGGGCCGTACGTCGCGCCGGACGTGGACATCCCGCCGGGCTTCAACGTGATGAGCGGCCCACCGGAGCTGATCAGCTGCCAGGGCGGCGCCGACGGCGGCTCCGTGTTCGACCTCATCACCGCGGCGGAGGCCACGGGCGACGTGCGCCGCATGGTGGACGGCGGCCAGCGGATGCTGGACAACATGGAGGAGGCGCTGGACGACGGCGAGTTCTACATCCCCGGCATGACCGCGCAGCAGCGCGAGGCCATGGAGCGGGCCGTCGCCAGCGGGGCGATCTCGGAGGCGCAGCTGGCGGAGATGCGCGCGGCCGTCCGTGAGGCGCAGGGAGAGATGGGGAACGTCCGCCAGTCGGGCGCGGAGGCGCAGGCGGAGCTCTCGCGCGAGTACGAGAACCGGTCGCGCCTGATCATGACCCTCGTGGGGCGCGTGGGGAACGAGACGTGTCAGATCCTCATCAGCGCCGGGCTCCAGGGCGAAGAGGGTGGCGCGCAGCAGCTCTCCGTGGAAGACCCGGACGACTACGACTCCGATGGCCCGCTCCCAGTCGGGATCTCGAACGTGGGGTGGCTCGTCGGCTCCATCGAAGACATGGCCGACCGCGACCGCAGCGAGGACCTGTTCGATGTCTGCATGATGACGCCCGAAGAGCAGCAGCGCGAGCGGGAGTCCTCCTGCCCGGCGGTGTGCTCCGGCGGCCGGCTGATCCTCGAAGAAGCCTCCCAGGGCCACGCCAAGGGCACGCTTCGCGTGGACCTCCTCCGGACGCGTGACAACCCCAACGGCGGCTGCCCCCGCGTGGAGCGCCGCGAGCTCGTCGTCGGCTTCAACATCACCTCCGCCAACCAGGGTCAGGACGCCGACATGCTCCGCGGCATCAGCGACGAGACGCTCCGCGCGATGGGCATGGACGAGAGCCAGATCAACGCGATGCGCCAGTTCGACGGCATGTGGGGCGAGTAGCCGCCGCGCGCTGGCGGTCGCTCTGGGCGGGAGCGGCGCCCCTCACCAGCGGCGGGGCGTCGGCAGCGCGCCGAGGGCCATGGCGACGAGCTGGTAGCCGGCGTACATCGCGTCCAGGACCGGGTGCCAGAGTCGGAGGTCCGGGCGCGCGCCGAGCGCGTCCCACGCGTCCGCGAGCACGGCGCGCTGGAGGAGGAGGCGGGCGCCGAGGAAGCCCCATCCCCACGGCACGCCCCAGACGGCCTGCAGGAGCGGCGCCCCGATCCACAGCGCGAGGCCGGTGACCTGGAAGGCACCGAGCGCCGTCAGCACGTCGCGGCGGTAGTGGGCGCCGGCGCTGGCGTGCCGCCGCTTCTGCCGCCAGAACGCCCGCCAGCCGGACGGGGCCGGGCTCGGCACGAACGCTTCGGCGTCCAGCACGTAGCGGATCGGGACGCCCTCGCGCTGGGCCTGCTGCACGAAGAGGTCGTCGTCGCCGGAGAGCGAATCGGCGTGCGCGTCGAAGCGGCCGATCCGCTCCCAGAGCGTCCGCGGGTAGGAGAGGTTCCGCCCGACCCCGTGCCACGCCTGCCCGTGCCCGACGGCGCCCGCGGAGAGCGTGGCGGTGAGCGCGGTCTCGTAGCGGCAGAACCGCCCGAGCCAGCCGCGCCCCTCCAGCGGCCCGTAGCCCACGAGCACGGCGTCGGGCGAAGCGTGGGCGTAGCGGGCGAGCGCCGCCAGCCAGCCGGGCGGAGGCTCGCAGTCGGCGTCCGTGAACGCGAGGCGGTCATGTGTGGCGGCGCGGATGCCGTGTGTGAGCGCGTTCTTTTTCGGTGGCAGCGGGAGGTCGTCCTCGCCGCGCCACAGGTCCGACAGGAAGTGGACAGACTCGGGCGCATCGCCGGGCGCGATGGAGACGAGCCGGAGCGGGACCGGGAAGGTCTCGGCGCGCTGGCGGACGATCCCGGCGGTAGCGTCGGTGGAGCGGTCGTCCACGACGATCACCTCGAAGGCCCCGTGCGTCTGCGCCGCCAGCGCGTCGAGGAGAGCGCCGATGCGGGCGGCCTCGTCGTGCGCGGCGACGACGACGCTGATCGGGAGGTCGCCGCCTTCGGCGGTCTCGGGCGGCACGTCCTCGCGCTCCCGGCGCAGCCCGATGCCGAGCCACGCCCAGGCGGCGGCCTGCGCGAGGCAGCAGAGAGCGAGGGCGATGGCGAGCGTCAGCATGGGGTGGGGGGATCCAAGAAGATCCCACAACCCCGCCACAGACTCCGACGTACCTCGGCCCGTTCGTCTACCTTCGCGCTATGTCCGCGCCGACCCGTCCGCATCGCGCCCCGGTTCTGGGGTTCCCCGACATGGGGCCGTTCTGGACGCTCGCCAACGGCCTCAGCCTCTCGCGCGTGCTGCTCCTCGGCCCCATCGCGTGGCTGGTGTACCGCGGCGGCCCGGTGGGCTGGATGTTCGGCCTGATCGGCGTGGCCATCGCGACGGACTTTTTCGACGGGCGGCTGGCGCGATCGCGCGGCGCGGTCAGCGAGTGGGGCAAGGTGCTGGACGCGACGGCCGACAAGCTGGCGGCGGCGGCGGTCACGCTCGCGCTGCTCACGCGGCCGGAGTCCGCGGGGCCGAGCCTCCCGCTGTGGTTCGTGCTCCTCGCCATCACGCGCGACGCCATCCTGGCGGTCGGCGGGCTGATCCAGACGCGGCGGCTGGGGCGGTTCACGTCCAGCCTGTGGAGCGGGAAGGTGGCCGTGACGCTGCTCGCGCTCGTCGTGGTGGCGGCCCTCGCGAAGGCGCCGCCCGGCCTGCTGACCCCGCTCGTGTGGGGCACGGCGCTCGTCATGGGCATCTCGCTCGCGGAGTACTTCGTCCGCTTCCGCGCGATCCTCCGCTACGGCCCCGAGGCGCTGGAGGCCGACGGCAACGCGCTCCGGCGGGGGCAGTAGGTCCTCGCCGCGCTGGCGGTTGGCCTCGGCGAGCACACCCGCCAGCCGGGCGAAGACACCTCCAACGCGTCATCCTGAGCGAGCGGAGCGAGCCGAAGGATCTCTGCCGACTCTGTAGCTGCGTGCTCGGCAGAGATCCTTCGACTGCGTTCGCTACGCTCACTCCGCTCAGGATGACAGGGTGGGGAGAACCCCTCATCCCCCCATCCCGCGAGCGGAGCGAGCCACCCCCTATCGCTCCCTCAGAACGCCAGCTCCGTCTGGCCGGGCGGGTTGAAGTACGTCGTGCCGCCCTTCATCTGGCGGATCGCGCGGACGAGCTCGTCGAAGTGCGCGGGCTCCTTCACGAAGTCGATCTGCGTGGCGTTGATGACGAGGAGCGGGCTCCGGTTGTAGCGGAAGAAGTGCGTGTCGTACGCCTCGGTGAGGTCCGCGAGGTAGCCCGGGTCCATCTGCGCCTCGTAGGAGCGGCCGCGCATCGCGATGTTGTGCATCAGGCGGTCCACGGAGGAGCGGAGGTACACCACGAGGTCCGGCGCGGGGATGGTGGCCTCCATCAGCGTGAAGAGGTTCTCGTAGAGCGCGAGCTCGTCGCCGGAGAGCGTGACGTGCGCGAAGATGCGGTCCTTGTCGAAGGTGTAGTCCGCGACGGTGGCCGTCTGGAAGAGGTCGCGCGCGGCGAGCGCCTTCTGCTGGCGGAAGCGGCTGGCGAGGAAGGCGAGCTGC
>DUBD01000226.1:48239-71902 GCA_012960515.1 Bacteroidota bacterium
ACGGGTTCTCCTCGAACTCCTCCAGCACGAGGCGGGCGTCCACCTGCTCCGCGAGCATCCGCGTGAGCGTCGTCTTGCCGGCCCCGATGACGCCTTCGACGGCGATGTAGCGGAGGTGGTCGGGCAGCGCGATGGACATGGGCGGGCGGTCGGAAGAGGCCAGGAGGATGCCGGGGCACGCTGACGGCGGTGCGTCAGCGAGGTTCGCGATGGGGCGGCGGCGGGACCGTGAGGGCGCCGGGAAACCGCTCCACTCTCGCGCCGTCCGTGCACCGCGCCAGGAGGTCCGCGGCCGTCCCCCGTCCGGGAATCTCGGCCTCGGGCGCGAGGTCCGCCAGCGGGGCGAGCACGAACCGCCGCGCCTCCATCCGCGGGTGCGGGACCGTCAGCCGCTCCGTCTCGAACGCCTCGCGGTTCCAGAGCAGCACGTCCAGATCGAGCGGGCGCGGGCTCCAGCGCGGGGCCTCGTGGTCGCGGCCGGCGGCGCGCTCCGTCTTGCGCAAGACGTCCAGTAGCGCGTGCGGCGCGAGCGCGACGCGCAGGCGAGCAGCGGCGTTGAGGTGGTCCGGCTGCGGGGCAGCGCCGGGGAGGACGTGCGCCTCGGTCTGGTAGACGGGCGAGACGGCCTCCACGGTCACGCCGGTCGTCCTCGCGAGGCGGGCCAGCGCGGCCTGCAGCGCCGCCAGCCGGTCGCCGACGTTGCTGCCCATCCCGACGTAGAGCGTGGCGGGCTGGCGGCCGGGTTCGGCGGGCGTCATCGCGCGAGGCGGACGCTGACCTCGGCGCGTTCCACGGGTCCGTTGACCGGTGGGTTGGGCTTCCGCACCGTCACCTCCACGCGCTGCACGCGCGGCGACGCCTCCAGTACGGCCCCGCCGATCCGGTGCGCCAGTCGCTCGATGAGGTACGAGGAGTTCCCCATGACCACCCCCTTCGCGATCCGGTAGACCTGCTCGTAGTCCACGGTCTTGCTCAGGTCGTCGCTCTCGGCGGCCTCGGTCACGTCGAGGTCCATGCACACGTCCACCTCGTAGCGGCCTCCGATCTTGTGCTCCTCCTCCATCACGCCGTGGTGGGCGTAGAAGACGGCGTTGACGAGGCGGACGGTGGCGAGCACGGGCGGCACGGAAGGACCGCCCGCAAGGTCACCGGCGCCGCCGGGGCGGGCAACCCCCGCGCGCGGATTTCGCGAGGGCGCCCGGCTGGCGGTCCCTCTCGGCGAGGGCGGCCGCCAGCCGGGCGCGGGGAAACGGAGGCGCGGCCTCAGTCCTCGATCATCAGACGCGCGCAGATCGGCGCGAGGCCCTCGATGCTCACACGGGGGCGGCTCGTGAGGAGGTTGCCGTTCGGCTCCCCTTCGATCTCTACGCCCACCATGACCTCTCCGTTGGGGCAGACCTCCATGTCGTCCCAGTCATTGCAGTTGGGGCGTTCGAAAGAGGGCTCTGCCCACCGGCCGTTGGTGCGGACGGGGCGCGTGTTGAACCGGCCGTTCGCCGCATCGCGCTGGAGCGTCACGCCCCGTACGGCGAGGCCCTTCATGCGGTCGTTGGAGTTGCGCTGGCACACCTTGACCCCCTTGAGCGCGACGGGCGGGTTGTTCGTCCGGTTGAGGAACGGCATCGGGTAACGCGGGGTGCTGTTGTCGAACGCGTCCGCAATGGCGTTGCCGATCAGGTTGAGCCCCAGCGGGCCCCCGCCGACGATGAAGGTCTCGGTCCACGTGCCGGCCCACTCGTCGTACGAGGTGCGGTAGTTGAAGCCGACTGCGGTCATGCTCCGGCTCGTAGGGTTGCCGTGGCACGCGGACGCGATCTTGGACGCGACGCTGATCTCGTCGTCATCGATGGTCGCCCACCGGAGGCGGAGGTGGCACGGGACGTCGGACTTTTCGCCGAGCTCAATGCCGTAGACCCAGCCGCCATCTGGCACGACGACCTCGAAGTTGAGCCCGTGGTCGGTGCCGGAGACCCGGGCGGTGGAGCGTGTTCCGTGGCCCATGTCCGGAACCGCTGCTTGCGAGAGCGTGGTCGGTTGAAGGCCCCCGCTGCGGACGGGGGTGAGCTGGGCAGAGGCCGAGAGCGGCAGGAGGAGGGCGAGAATCAGGAGGGAGTAGCGCATGGCGATAAGGGGGGACACCCTGCCATACGTCGGCCCTCGCCAGCACAGACCACGCCCGGCTGGCGGTCCCTCTCGGCGAGGGCGGCCGCCAGCGGGGGCGGGGGTGGCCCTCCCCAGCGCGCGTTAGAGCCCGAGGCGCTCCAGCAGTGCCGCGTCCTCTGGGGCGATGCTCCCGGCCTCCCGATCGGCGAGGAGGCGCGAGGCGTAGAGCGTACCGTAGAGCCCGAGCACGCCGTCATCCCGGCGGGCGTGCTCCTGGAAGAGCGCCGCGGCCTCCGCGTTGCGCCACGCATCGGGCACGTGGTAGGCGCGCGGCCCGAACGGGCCGTCGGTCGCCTCGCCGGGCCACGACTTCTCCGGCTCGTAGAGCTTCTGTCCGAGGTGGCAGCCCGTGCACTGCGTGGGCGTGCGGAGGGCGCGCGGCTCCGTCTGCGTAGCGGGCGCGAGGGCCCCATCTGGGCCGTACACCGCGAAATCCCAGAAGCCGTCCGCGCGGCGCCGCTTCACCGTCGTCTCCACGACGGCGCCGTCCATCACGTGCTCGCCGACGATCCACGTGCCGGCGGGATACGCCATCGCGCCATCCGCCGCGAACGCCTCCAGCGCGGAGCGGAGCGCGTCCTCGCGGACGTAGAGCCGCCGCCGCGCCGCCGTCATCACGCCGTCCACCTCCACCACGAACCACCCCGGCCCATCGGAAAACCCGCTCGACTGGCGGAGCGCCTCGGCGGTCGCGGGCAGCGCGCGCGCCCGGTAGTAGGTGGCCTCCACCCACTCCGACCACTCGTCCGGCCCGATGGCGCCGTCGCCGTCCGCGTCCTCCAGCCCGGCGCGGAGCTCGGGCGCGAGGGCCTGCGGGAGCAGCACGAGGTCGCCGCCCTCCCCGTCCACGAGCCCCGCGGCCCACGGGTCCGCGCCGTCCGGCCCGGCGTAGCCGCCGAGGACGCTGCGGATCAACGTTTCCGGGTCCGACTTCTCCAGCCGGAGCGGGACGCGCTCGGCGGTCTGCACGTCCACGGGCCCGCCGCCGCCGCACGCGCCGAGGCCCACCGCCAGCGCGGCGAGCATCGCGGAGGTGGAGCGGCGGACGGTGGAGGAGCGGCGCGAGAGCATCGGGCGGAGATGAGGGGTTACGAGCCGATCTCGGCGAGGAGCGCGCGGGCGCGGGCGTCCGTCGGGTCCACCGCCAGGAGCTGGCGGAGGAGGGCGCGGGCCTCGGCAGGGCGGCCCTGCTGGGCGCGGATGAGCGCGAGGTTGCCCATCGCGCCGGTGTTCTGGGCGTCGTAGCGGAGGGCGCGCGAGAAGGCGCGCTCGGCCTCCGAGAGGTCGCCGATGGAGAGCGAGGCGGCGCCGAGGTTGACCCACGCCGTCGCGAGCGTCGGGTCCAGCGCGACGGCGCGGCGGAGCGCCTGGCGGGCGCCCTCGCCCTGTCCGGACTGGAGGCGGTAGAGCCCGAGGTCGTTCCAGGCGCCGGGGTGGCGCTCGGGATCGGCGCGGGTGAGCCGTTCGAGCTGGCGGATGGCCTCGGGGAGGCGGTTCGCGGCGGCGAGGGCGGTGGCGTACTCGCGGCGGGCCTCGGAGTAGCGGGGCGCGAGGCGGACGGCCTCCGCGAGGGGGGCGAGCGCGGCGGCGCTCCGGCCGGTCCGGTTGCGCAGGACGCCCAGCCAGAACGCGGCGTGCGCGCTCTGCGGATCGCGGCGGGTGGCCTCCACGAGCTCGCGCTCGGCGGCGCGTGTGGAGTCCATGCCCATCAGCGCCCGGCCCAGCGCAATGCGCGCGTCAGTGCGCTCAGCGCCGGCCGCCAGCCCGCGGCGGAGGCGGACGGTGGCCTCGGTGAGGTAGTGGGGGAGGGGATGCTCCGTCTCCCACAGAGAGACGTACGCGATGCCCGCTTCCACGTCGGTCGTGGCGGGATCGCGCGCGCCGCGCGTGAGCTCGACGAGCGTGAACGGGGCGTCCCGCTCGTAGCTCTCCGCCGCGATGCGGGTGCCGGAGGCCGAGGGCGGCGGGTCGCGGCGGATCCAGTGGTCCGTGAACGAGACGTGCGGGATGTCGCTCGTCCCGGCCGTCCGCATGTGGCAGCTCACGCAGTCGCCGGAGGCCGCCATCTGCGGCGTCTCGGCGCCCTCGCGGGAGCACAGCGCGAGGTGCGCGCTCCCCGCGTGGCAGCTCTGGCACGCCGTGTTGTACGACCCCTCCGCGGCGGGCGTGTGCGGGTCGTGGCAGGTGGTGCAGGTGAGCGCGAGGTCCGTCCCGGCGGTCTCCATGAAGCAGGCGCTCTCGCGCATCCGCTCCGCATGGCTCGCGATGCCGAAGCTCTCCGGGTCCTCCAGCGCCTCGGCGCGGACGTAGACGCTGCGGTGCGCGCTCAGCGGCCGGCCGGGGCGGTAGGTCGTCGGGTCCTCGCCGGGGGCGTAGACGGTGTGCCCGGTGAGGTGGCACTGCTGGCAGACGTCGAGCGCCAGCTCAGCGGAGAGAGACGCGGGGTTGACGATGAGCGGGTCCTCCGGTGCGCCCCCAGCGTCGTACGCGGCGACGTGGGCGGAGCCGGGACCGTGGCATCGCTCGCACGAAATCCCGAGCGGGATCTCGCCGTACGCGTTCTGCGATGTGGCGTGCTCCGGCCGCGCGTTGTGGCACGTCATGCACTCCAGGTTGATGGGCCGCTCGAAGCGCTGGTTGGTCTGGTCGTATCCCGGCGAGAGGTCCCAGATCTCGCGTTCCACGTACCACGTCAGCGGCATCTCTGTGACGTAGGCCGCGGTGGAATCCGCGTCGCCGACCGTCATCAAATACGACCGCGTGGCGTTGCCGGAGCCGACGACGTGGCTGGCGGCGTAGACCCGCTCCCACCCCGGCGTGTCCGGCCGCGTCTCGCGCTGGTAGAGCGTGTCGCCGCGGACGAAGGCGGTGTAGCAGTAACCGTCGTCCGCGCAGACCTGGGGCGAGGCGCCGTCCGCCCCGAAGCGCTCGGGCGCGGTCTCGGGGTCGAAGACGGAAACGGAGCGGCCCATGCCGGTCCGGTGGTAGTCCGTGTAGAGGTCGGCGTGGCAGGAGGCGCAGGCCTCGTCGCCGACGTAGGTCCAGTCCGCGCCGCTGGCGGTGAGCGCGGCCGCGCCCTCGCCGCCGGTGCCGCAGGCCGCCAGCGCGTAGGCGGCGCCCAGCACGAGCGCCAGCGCGGCGGGGAGGAGGACGGGGCGGGAGGGACGCACTGACGGGGGGCGGGGCCGGTCTCGCAGGGGCGCGAGGGCCCCGTTCCGGGGCCGCCGCGAAAGATAGAGCGGGCCGCCGCCGCCGCGGAAGGGCGCGGCACATGCCTTGCCTTTACCGCCGTCACGATCCGAACTCCCCCCGAGGTGCCCCTCCCGCTGGCCCGCGTTACCAAACTACTCGATCCCGTTACGAGTGGACCTCCGCTCCCGAGCACGGGCGTGCTCGCGGTCGCGGGGCTGGCGCTGCTGAGCCTCGCGCTGATGCTGGCGCTCGTGCTGGCCGCCGCGGACGCCCCGGTGGAGTACGCCGCCGCCTCGCCGCAGAGCGCCGAGCCCTCCACGGCCGCCATCGCGTCTCCGCCGCCCCTCCCCTCCGCGGCCGCGCCGGGAGACTCCGCCAGCGCGTCGGTCGCGCTGGATTCCCTGCTGGCGGCGTACCCCGCCGAGGCCACCCCCATCCCCACGGCGCTCATCACCCAGATCGAGGACGCCGGGACCGGTCCGCTCGAGATCGAGCTCGGCCACCTCCTCCGCGCGGTCCAGACCGGCTTCGGCGACCGGAGCGCGCAGATCGAGCCCACGCTCCGCCCCTACGTCTTCCGCATCGCGGGCCGCCTCTCGGTCCGCGAGGACACCCTCCGCATCGCGGCCACCGCGCCCGACCTCGACCTCGCGCGGGCCCGCGCGGCCACGCTCCGCCGCACGCTGGACGTGGCCGGCGTCTCCGACCGCCGCGTCGCCATCGGCGCCGGCGTGGGGCCCCACGCGCTCACCCTCGTCTCCGACTAGGCCATGCCGTCTTTCCTCCTCCTCGCCGGCCTCGGCTCCTACCTCGTCATCGGGCTGCTCTGCGTGGCCGCGTTCGCCGTCGCCGGCGTCGGCGCGTACTACTACCTCCGCGCGAAAAACCGCGAGGCGCTGGACCCCGCGAAGGGGCTCGGCACGGCCGAGGCGCCCGCCGCCCTCGGGGAGATGCGCGAGCTGACCTCGCGGATCGAAGAGATCGTGACCACGCAGCAGGACCACGGCGAGACGCAGCGGGCCCACCTCTCGCGCAAGATCGACCAGGTGCGCGAGAGCGTGGAGAGCCAGCACCACGCCGTGACCGGCCTCCGCCACGAGCTCCGCCACGAGATCGACCGGCGCGACGCGGAGATGAGCGAGATCCGCAACCAGATCGCCTCCGTCCGCGAGGGGCTGGCGCTCCCGCCCGCCGAGCGGGCCGCGCTTCCCCCGGGGCCGTCCGCCGCCGAGCTCGGCGCGCCCGAGACCGAGGCCGAGATGCGCCCCATCGCGTTCACCGACCAGCCGGAGGCCGAGGACGCCACCTTCACCGAGACGACCGCCACCGACGAGGCGCCAGCGGAGAGCGGCCCCGCCTTCGACGAGGTCGCCTTCGCGCCGCTCGACGCCGGGCCGGGCGATGAGGCCGGGGGGCTCGCGTTCGCCTTCGAAGACGACGACGCGGCGGGCGAGAGCCCGCTCTTCGCCTTCGAGGATGCCCCCTTCGGACAGGCGCCGGACGCGCCCGCCTTCGAGGACACACCGGACCCGCTGAGCCCCGCCGCCCTTCCGGCGTTCGCCTTCGAGGACGACGACGCCCCGGAGACCGGCCCGCCCGCCGTGGAAGCGCCCGCGTTCGCCTTCGAGGAGACGCCTTCGGAGATGCTCGCAGCAGAGCCCCCCGCCGAGGAGACACCCGAGGCCCCGGCTGCCCACGAGGAGCTGGCACCGGCCTTCGCCTTCGAGGATGACGAGGCCGAGGCGTCCACCGCCGCGCCCCCTGCGTTCGCGTTCGAAGACGACGAGGGCACCGCCCCCGCCGAGGAGGCCCCCGCTAAGGCGTTCGAGGTTGTCTCGTTCCTGGAGCCGGAGGCGTCCGCTGAGCCGGTCGTCTCTCCCTTCGCGTTCGCAGAGGATGACGGCGAGGAGGTGTCCCCCATGGCGCTCGCCTTCAATGACGACGAACTGGCCACGCTGAAAGGGGCCGCCAGCGCGGCGGAGCCGTCTGGGGGCAACGGCAGCGCCTCGGGACCGCCGCCCCCGAGCCCCACGTTCACGCCGGCCATCCCCGCGCGCGAGACGGAGGAGACGCCGCGCGAGACGGCCTGGATCTCCCGCCACGACCGCCAGGACGACACGCCGACAGAGACCATCGGGGGGATCGCCGTGGAGCGCGTGGGCGACGTGCCGCCGCTTTCCGCCGAGACCCCGGAGCCTGAGGCCCCGGCCGCCTCTCCCGCTCCCCCGTTCACGCCGCAGGAGTTCGACGACGAGTTCCCCGCGCCGGTCGTCGCCAGCGAGCTGGCGGTGGAGGCGAGCTTCGACTTCGGGATCGACGTGGACGCGGAGCTGGCGGCCTTCGAGCAGCCGGCGCTGGACGATGCGGCCTCGGCTCCCGAGAGTGAGCCGCTGGCGCACGCGCCCGTCCCGCCGTTCCAGATGGACGCTCCGGCCGATGAGCCGCTCGCGGCGTCGTCTGCTGAGACACCGTCCGCTGAGGCGCCGTCCGCGCCCCTCACCGAGACGCCACTTGCGCCCGCTCCGAGCGCCACGCCCGAGCCCCAGGTCGAGCCCGAGCCTTACACCCCGCCCGAGGGCGCCGAAGACCTCACGGTCCTCTCCAGCGTGGACGAGGACACCCGCCGCGCCCTCCACATGGCCGGCGTCCTGACGCTGGACGAGATCGCCCGCTGGGGCCGCTCCGACGCCCGCCGCATCGCGGGCGAGGTCGGCGTCTCCGAGGAGACGATCATGCACCAGTGGGTGTTCGAGGCGCAGTCCGCGCTGTTCGAGCGCTACAGCCGCCGGTAGAGCCCGCCCGCCGCGCTGGCGGGGGTGCTCGGCCGTGCCGAACAGGCCGCGATCCGTACCGCCAGCCGGGCGCAGCCGCTACGCGACGAGGCGCGCGGGGATGGCGGAGAGGGCGTGGAACGCCGCCACGCGCTGGCGCACGTCGGCCTCCGTCAGCTCCAGCATCCGCTGCGGGCCGAATGCCTCCACGGCGTGGCTCGCCATCGCGCTGCCCACCACGACGGCCTCGCGGAAGGCGTCGTCGGTGACCTCGCCCACGCGCGCGAGGTGGCCGGCGAAGCCGCCCATGAACACGTCGCCCGCGCCGGTGGGGTCCAGGACCTCCTCCAGCGGGTAGGCCGGGGCGGCGAAGACCGTCGGCGCCTCCGTCTCGCCGGTGAACAGCAGGGCGCCGTGCTCGCCCTTCTTGATGACGAGCGTCTGCGGCCCGCGCTCGCGGATCTCGCGCGCGGCGCGGACGAGGTTGGGCGTGTCCGCCAGCTCGCGGGCCTCGGCGTCGTTGATGACGAGCACGTCCACGCGCTCCAGGACCTCGCCGAGCGGCCCCGGCGTCTTCTCGATCCAGTAGTTCATCGTGTCCATCACGACGAGCGTGGGGCCGCTGCCGTCCGGCCCGGTCACCTGGTCCAGGACCGACATCTGCACCGTGGGGTCGAGGTTGCCGAGGCAGAGGACGCGGGTGTCGCGGTAGCTCTCCGGCAGCTCGGGCTCGAACGTCGCGAGGACGTTGAGGTGCGTCGCGAGGGTGTCGCGGTGGTTGAGGTCGTGGTGGTAGCGGCCGGCCCAGAAGAACGTCTCGCCCTCGGGGTCCCGCGCGAGGCCCTCCGTGTCCACGCCACGCTGGCGGAGCGCCTCGGCGTGGCTCTCGGGGAAGTCCCCGCCGACGACGGCGCTGAGGCGGACGTCCGGCGTGAGCAAGCGGGCGGCGAGGCTGGCGTACGTGGCCGAACCGCCGAGCACGCGCTCGGCGCGTCCGAACGGGGTCTCGATGGTGTCGAAGGCGACGGTGCCGACGACGAGGACGCTGGCCGGGGGCGGGATGGACGGCATAGAAAACGCCGCGAGCGGCCGCGGCGGGAGTGGGCCGGAAGATACTCGGCGCCTCCGGCGCGTTCCTTCGAGCCGCCTCCGAATCCCGCCGTCGGATCAGGCGCGGCCCTGCGTGCCGCTCGGTGCGCCGTCGCCGCCGGTGGGCGCGCCCACGCTCGCGTCGTAGTCCGTGTAGCGGAGCGGGGGTTCCGCCAGCCCCTCGCGCATGAGCTCCAGCTCCTTCTCTACGTCGCCGGTCGTGTCGCCGCAGGGGCGGGCGGGCTCGCGGGCGATCCCGAGGATGCCCTCGCGGTCGTCGTAGTACGTCTCGTGGAGGAAGAACGAGCCGTCCGGGTGGGCCACGGCGCGGTAGCCCCAGTAGGCGATGGAGGCGAGGCCGCGCGGGCTCTCCACGGTCGTCGTGGCGATGTCGAAGCCGCAGGGCGGGGTAAAGCGGGAGCGGACCATGAGAGGGGAGGGGTTACGAAGAGCGGGGGCGCTGCCACGCGCGGCGGGCGCTGGCCTCGATCTCGTCCAGGCCGGGGAGGCTCACGCCGTGGCGGAGGGCGCCGCGCACGAGGAAGGCGCGGAGCACCTGGTCCGGGAGGGGGAGCGGGTATAGCCGCGCCTGCGCCTTCGCGAGGAGCGGCCCGGCCAGACGCTCCGCCAGCCCCACGCGGAGCACGACGAACGCGCCGAGCCCGGCCCAGACGGCGGCGCTCTGCCCCCAGAAGGCCAGCGCCGTCAGCGCCACGAGGAGCCAGACCGCCTGCACACCGGGGTTGGCGAGCACGCGGACGACGGCCGCGCCCGCCCGGCTGGCGGCGGCGGGCAGCGCGAGCGCCGCGAGGACGTACGTCGCCGCGATGGCGAGCAGGGCGACGGGCCACGGGAGGACGGCCAGCCACAGCGGCAGCGTCACGATGGCGAGCGTGCGTGGGGCCTCCAGCCACGCCTCCGCGCGGCGGATGAACGTCGCCAGCGTCTCCTTCGCGAGGAGCGGCCCGGCGTACTGCTCCAGGCTCGCCTCCGTGGTACGGAAGTGGACGCCGCCGCCGCTCAGGATGCCGGCGGGCGTGTCGAGGTAGGGGGGCGGGCGGTGGGCCGGCCGTCGGGACCAGGGGAGGGGCATGGGGTGGGAAGCTCCGGGCGGGACGATACCGCCAGTACCGGGGCGCGTGTTAGCCGTCGGTTTCGACGCCGGTGCGGACGCGTCCGGCGCCCTCGTCTGGCGTCACGGTCAGCGTGTCGCCCGGCGCGAGCACGAACCGGAAGCGCTCGACCTCCGCGCCCGCCAGCCGGAGCGGACCGGCCAGCATCTCCGCGAGGGTCTCGGCGGTGTTGACGCGGGGCTGGTCGTTCTCGCGGAGGTACTGCTCGGCCTGGCGGCGGAGCTGCGGGCGGACGCTCCGCAGCGCGTGCTGCACGGTCCGCTCGGCCTGCTCCGGCGAGAGCCGGTTGACGCCGCTGCTCTGCACGTCCACGCGCGCCTCTTCCAGCTCGGCCTCCACGGAGAACACCTCCGGGTCCGGCAGGCGGACCGTCACGGTCTGCCCCTCCAGCGAGACGTCGCCGGCGGTGAGGGCGTCCAGCGGGAGGCCGTAGGTCATCGTGCCGGGGAGGTCTACGCGCACGGTCGTCTCGCCGACGGTGAGGTTGAGGATGCGGACCCACCGCCGCCGCGTGGACTCCGAGGACAGGCTGCTGCGGAGGCGGCCGGTCACGAGGAAGCCCTCGCGCGCCTCCGATTGGATGGTGGAGAGCACGGTCGTCTGGACCTCCTCTTCGGTCAGGCGCAGGTCCGGCACGAAGAACAGCGCCGCGAACATCGCCGCGGCGGCGACGAACGCGAGCACGAGCGCGATCGTGAGGGGGAGCGCGAGGCGGCGGGGGACGTCAGGCATCGGGGCCGTGTACGCGCGCGGCGGGGCGCGGCTCCGTGGAGTTCTCGGGCGGCGTGGGCTCCGCGGTCAGGCACACGAGCGCGACGGCGGCGAGCGCCAGCCCGGCGAGGTTGGCCCGGCTCAGCCGCTCCCCCCACACCCACGTCCCGATCAGTGCCGCGCCCAGCACGATGGCCACGCTGTTGGCCGGGAACACGACCGGCCCGCTCAGCACCGCGACGGCCCGCAGGATGAAGTCCGCCGAGGCATAGTTGATCAGCCCGAGGACCACGCCCAGCGCCAGCACCTCGCGCCCCGGCCAGCGCCCGGTCCGCAGCCCCGTCCCCAGGACCACCGCCGCGCCTACGGCGAACGCCACGCCGAACACGAAGAGCAGGAACAGCGAGGCGTCCACCGCCGCGGCGTACGTCTCTCCGAAGGCCTTCATGATCGTGTCCACGCCGCCGCCGCAGAGGAACAGCAGCGTGAGGACGAGCGCCGTCCGCGCCCCGCTGGCGGTCGCCGTGGGCGGAGCCGAGGCGTCGACGGGGTCTGGAGCGGGCGAGGCAGTCGCGGGTCGCGCCACGAGCACGAAGGCCGCCCCGCCGAGCACGAGCCCCACGAGTTGGAGCGCGCCGGGGACCTCGCCCCAGATCACCCACGACGCCAGCACGGGGATCACGACGGAGAGCCGCATCGCGCCGGCCGCCAGCCCCATCCCGGCCTCCCGGATCGCCAGGGAGAACAGCCAGAACCCGGCGATGAACAGCACGCCCTGCACCACCCCCATCGCGATGAGCCCTGGCGGGACGGCCTCCGCGCGCCTGGCCCCTTGCAGAACCACCGCCAGCGCGGCGGCGGCGGCGTAGTTCACCGTCAGCAACGCGGTCCGGTCCAACTCCCGCCGCTCCGCCACCTTGAACAGGACGGCGATCCCGAGGCTGCACGAGACGGCGAGGGCGAGGAAGAGCACGGGCGCGAGGGGAAGGGCCCGCGAAGCTGGCGGGCGCGCTCGCGGCGGTCAAGCGAAGCGTCCGCCCGGACGGCCGCGCTACTCCTGCGGAGCGGCCGCGGTGGTGTCGCGGCGGAGGAAGAAGAAGTCCACGCGCGAGGGCTCGAACCGGATGCTCCGCGGGTCCAGCCCGTTGGGCACGCGCGAGCCGATGCTCACCCGCCCGGTCCCGGTCTCGATGGCGCGGACCACGTCCTCGTAGTCCACGATGGCCTGGAAGCCGACCTCCTCGACGCGCGCGAAGGCCTCGCCCGTGGGAGCGCGGAAGGTAGCGCGCACGGTGCTGGGCTCGAACCGGATGTCCGTCCCCGCCGGTACGTTCACGGCCTCCACCGGGAGCGTGAGCGTGCCCGTCGTGAACTCCCCGACCTGGGCGGAGAGCTGGACCGACTGGCGGGACAGCTCCACGAGCCCGTCGAGGGTGTCGGAGAGCGCGATGGGCGTGTTGAGGTCGTCGCGGAGGTCGTCGAAGAGGACGCGGGCGGTGGGCCACGCATCGAAACCGTCCAGGAGCGAGCGGGCGCCGGAGACGCGGACGGTGTCTGGCTCCATCCGCGGCGGCTGGAGGAGGTCGAACGGGGCGGCGGCGCGGACCCGGCCGTCCAGCACCACGGGGAGGTCGCGCGTGACGCGGTCGTCCAGATCCAGGCGGATGGTCCGCGGCTGCGCGCCGAGCACGGTCACGCCCGCGGGGAGCCCGGCCTCTTCCACGGCATCCGCGATGCTGACCGTGGGGCCGTCCGCGAAGAGGCGCACGCGCATGGGGCTCCACGAGAGCGCGAAGAGGTCCTCGCCGCGCCCCTGCAGGCTCACGCTGGCGGCCTGGGGGGGCACCTGCCGGAGTGCGCGGCCGTCCGGGAGCGCCGCCACCTCCAGGGTCACATCCACGGACGTGGTGTACGTCTCCTGCATGGAGAACGTGAACCACAGCACGACCGCGATGAAGAGCGAGAGCGCCATCGCGAGGCCGTTGCGGGTGCGTTCCGGCTCTTCGGCCGAGCCGACCCGCGGGAACAGCGCCCGGAAGCGCTGGAGGCGGCTGGCGGCCATCAGGCGCCGAGGCCGCTGAGGTAGGCCACGAGCTCGGCCTTGGTGGCCCGCGCGATGTCACGGCCGGAGAGGCCGCCGTCCCGGTCGCGGGCGAGGGCTCGGAGCTCGCGGACGGTCATCGCCTCGAAGTCCTCATCCGCACCGCCAGCGGGCGGCGGTGCGTCCGGCGCGGCCCGGCTGGCGCGGCCCGCCAGCGGGAAGACGACGGTATCCAGCAGGCCGTCTCCGGGCCGGGGAATCACGTGCGCGCCGGCCACGCGGCCCACGCGCTCCGCGGCGGCGCGGCCGGCCTCCACCGCCGCGCGGACCGCCGCCGTCTCGCCGACGACGAAGTGCGTGACGAGCCCCGGCACCGTCCGCTGCTGCTGGACGAGCCGCACGTGCGCGGCCTTGACCATGGCGTCCGCCGCTTCCACGGCGGCCACGAGGCCGTGCGTTTCGAGCATCCCGAGGGCCACGCCCTCGGGCAGGTCGTCGGGCCGGGGCACCCGTCGTTACGCGCTGGGGAGGATGGCCTCCACCTCGGAGTGGGGGCGCGGGATGACGTGGACGGAGACGAGCTCGCCCACGCGCTCGGCCGCGGCTGCGCCGGCGTCCGTGGACGCCTTGACCGCGCCGACGTCGCCGCGCACCATGACGGTGACGAAGCCGCCGCCGATCTGCTCCTTGCCGATGAGGTGGACGCGCGCGGCCTTGACCATCGCGTCTGCCGCCTCGATCGCGCCGACGAGCCCGCGGGTCTCGACCATGCCGAGCGCGGCGCCGAAGTCTGTTTCTGCCATGAGAAGGGTCTCTGGGGTTGGGGAAAGCGGCCGCATCCAGCGCGGGCCGGCCGGCAATCTACGCCCCATGCCGGGGCGGCGTGCTCCCGGCCGCTGGGGCGTGCTCCGGAGGCCCCCGGGAGCCTCGGCGTACCTTCTGCGGCCCCACACCTCCGCTCCCGCTTGCGCATCCTGTTCGTCACCCAGGGCTTCGAGTCGTTCGTCCGCGAGGACGTGGACCACCTCCGCTCGTTCGCCGACGTGGAGACGTTCCAGTTCGACGTGAACAAGGGGAGCCGGGGCGCGAGCGCCCTCGCGGTCGCCTCCGAGGCGCTGCGCCAGCGGCGGTGGCTGGCGCAACACCTCCCGGGCGCGGACGCCGTCTACGGGTGGTTCGCGGACTCCCACATGGCCCTCCCCACGCGCGCCGCGGCGGCCGCGGGCGTGCCCGTCCTCGTCGCCATCGCCGGGTTCGACGCCATCGCGCTGCCCGAGCTGGGCTACGGCGTGTACGAGAGCTGGCGGGCGCCGCTGGCTCGCTACGTCCTGCGCAACGCGACGCACGTGGTCCCCTGCGACGAGACGATGATCGCGCACGAGAACCGGTACTCCGCGTACCCGGACCGCCTCGCGAACGGCGTGCGGGCGCACGTGCCGGGCTTCGAGACGCCGTACACCGTGATCCCCTTCGGGTTCGACCCGTCCGACTGGCGGCTCGGGCCGGCGGAGCGTCCGGCGGTGGTGTGCACCGTGGGGCACCTCGGCCGGGAGCGCGTGCAGCGGCGGAAGGGGCTGGACGTGTTCGTGGCCGCCGCCCGCCACCTTCCGGACGTGACCTTCCAGATCGTCGGCGTGCCGGACGCGGACGCCGAGGCGGTCCGCCAGCGGTACGAGGCCGGGGCCAACGTGGAGATCCTCCCGCCGCGCCCTCGCGAGGAGCTGGCGGACCTCTACGCCAACGCCTCCGTCTACGCGCAGCTCTCCCGCGCGGAGGGGCAGCCCAACGTGCTCGGGGAGGCGATGTGCAGCGGGTGCATTCCGGTGGGCAGCCCGGTCTTCGGCATCCCCGGGACGATCGGGGACACGGGGTACGTGGTGGAGTCGCCGGAGCCGCGGCACGTGGCGGACGTGATCTACCGCGCGCTCCACGAGGCCACGCCGGAGCGGCGCGCGGCGGCGCGGAACCGCGTGATCGAGCAGTACTCGCGGGCCGCGAGGCGGAAGCGGCTGCGCGCGCTGGTGGAACGGGTGGCGGCGTGACAGCGGAGCCCCAGGTCAGCGTCGTCCTCGCGGCGTACAACGCGGAGCCGTTCCTCGGCGCTGCGCTGGACAGCATCGCGGAGCAGACCTTCATCGGCGCGATGGAGGTGGTCGTCGTGGACGACGGCTCGACGGACGCGACGGCGGAGATCGTGCGGCGCCATCGCGTGGGGGCGCGGCTGATCCAGCAGGCCAACGCGGGGAGCGCGGCGGCCCGGAACCGAGGCATCGAGGAGGCGCGAGGCCGCTACGTGGCCTTCCACGATGCCGACGACCTCTGGCTGCCCGCCAAACTGGACCGCCAGTTGGCGGCGCTCGCGGAGACCGGCGCCCGCTGGGCGTACACGGACGCGTGGTTCTTCGACGCGGACTCCGGCGAGACGCTCGGCCGCTGGAGTGACACTCACCCCATGCCCGCTGGCGACGTTGCGCGGGACCTCCTGCGCGGCAACTTCCTCACCGTCCCGACGGTGCTCGTGGAGCGGGCGGTGCTCGAGCGGGTCGGCGGGTTTCCCGAGACGCTCCCGGGGCGCGCGAGCATCAGCGAGGACTGGGCGCTGTGGCTGCGGATCGCGGCGGAGCACCCCATCGCGCGGGTGGAAGAGCCCGCCGCGAGGATCCGCCGGCACCGCGGCCGGAAGACGACGACGATGGACCTCGGCCTCGCGCTGGAAGCGCGCGTGCGGCTGATCGAGGACGCCGTGGCGCGCGCGCCGGAACGGCTCGGGGACCTTCGGGGACCTGCGCTCGCGGGCGTCCACCTCGGGATCGCGCGGAAGCACATGGAGCGCGGCGAGGCGGGCGCGGCTCGGGCGCTCCTTCTCCGCGCGATCCGGCTGGCGCCCGGGCATCTGCCCACGTACCCGTATCTCGCGGCGAGCCTGGCCCCGGCATCGGGGCGGCGGGTGCTCGGCCGCGTGCGGTCTGCCTTCCGCTCCCTGACATGATTCGAGCCCATTCCTTCGGCCCGCTGGCGGCCGCGGCCAGCGGGCACGAGGTCGGTTCAGACTCGGCGGGAGCCACCGCCAGCGGGTCATGAGCGGGTGGGCCTCCCGGCTGCTCCGGCAGGGCAGCCTCTACGCCGTCGCCAACCTCACGATGAAGGGGGCGGGCTTCCTGCTGGCGCTCATCTACCTCAACCCCGCGTACCTCTCGCAGGAGGCGTTCGGCATCTGGGGCACGCTGGACGCCGCCGCGAAGGTGATCGTGCCGCTCCTCGGACTCGGGCTCGTGACGGGTGTCCTCCGCTTCTGGGCTGATCCCGAACTGGAGGACCAGCGCGAGGCGCTCGCGACGACGGCTCTCGCGGCGACGGCAGGGCTGGCGCTGGCCGGAGGCGCCGTGATGCTCGTCGGAGCGGAGTGGATCGCCGCGGGGCTGCTGGGCGACGAGGCTCCACCGGGTGCCGCGCACCTCGTGCGGCTCGTGGGCGCGCTCGTGGCGTTCCGGACGGTCACGGCCGTGCCGCAATCGTTGCTCCGGATTCGCGAACGGCCGGGTGTGTTCGTGGTCGCGGTGGGTGGCGAGATGGTGGTCCTCGTGGCCGGGACGGTCTACCTGCTCGTGGTACGGGGAATGGGACTGGAGGGCGTGGTCCTGGCGCATGTGGCGGCGGCGGGGCTCAGCGCCCTCGTGCTGACGGCGGGCGCACTGTGGACCGGCCGAGCGGAGGTTCGTCCAGATCTGCTCGGCAAGCTCGTCCGGTTCGGCCTCCCGCTGGCGGCGGCGGGCGTGGCGTCGCTGCTGCTCAATCTCGGCGACCGCTTCCTGCTCCTCCGCATCACGGACGCCGCTACGACGGCCGTCTACGACTGGTCCGGCCGGCTGGGCAGCCTGCTCTACCTCGTCGTGATCTCCAGCTTCAACCTCGCGTTCTCCGTGCTCGGCGTGAAGTCGCTGAAAGGCGACGCCACGCAGACGGCGCTCCACCAGAGCGTCTTCCGCCACTTCATCGTCATCACGGGGTTCCTGGCGCTGGGGCTGTCGCTCGCGGCCTTCGATCTCACACGGTGGATCTCGCCAGAGCCCGCGTACCTCGGGGCGGAGACCCTCGTGGCGCCCATCGCGGCGGGGTACCTGCTGTACGGCGTCTACTTCCTGATGGTCAACGTCCTCTTTGTTGCGGACCGGACGCGGACGGTCGCCGTGCTGCTCGTCGGCGCGACGGCGCTGAACGTGGCGCTGAACGTGGCGCTGATTCCCACGCTCGGCCCGATGGGGGCAGCTCTGGCGACGGTCGTCTCCTACGGCGCGCTCGTGGCGTTCACCGCGCGGACGGTCGCCCGCGAGGCCGCGACTCGGTTCGACTGGAGCATCCTCGCGAGGGTGCTGGGGCTGGGAGCGGCGCTGTGGGCGCTCGGTCACCTGAGCGTGGACTGGCCGCTAGCGGCTCGCGTCGGCTGGCGGATGCTGGCGGTGGCGCTCTACGTGCCGGGTGCCGTTGCACTCGGGTTGTACCGGTGGGCGGAGGTTCGCGAGGGGCTCGCGCGTGTTCTCGTCTGGCGTCGGAGCCGCTGAGCTACGCCGACAGCAGGCCGTCGAGGTGGGCGAAGAGGTCGCGGTGGCGCTGGTCCCGGCCGTATCCCTCGGCGATACGCGATCGCGCTCGAGTTCGCTGCGACGGCGCGAGGTCCAGCGCCCGCTGAATGGCCTCCGCGGCGTCCTCGGGCGTCTCCGCGATCGCGCCGATACGGCCCGCCAGTTCCGGTGCCGCGCCGACCGCGCTCACGGCGGGAACACAGCCGCAGAGCATCGCTTCGGCGAGCGCGTGGGGCGGCCCTTCCACACGATGCAGGTGAGCGATCACCGAAGCGCCGCCCAGAACGCGCGACCGTTTCTCTGGCGGTAGCGGCGGTACCAGCCGGACGTTGCCTGGCACATGCGTGCGGTCCAGTAGCGCATCCCCGAAGGCTGGCTCCACGCCGATGAGCGCGATGCGTGTCTCGGGCAGCTGGCGGGCCACGCCAAGCAGCGTGTCCCCGCCGAAGGCTCGGAACGCGCGGATGTCGGCGAAGGGGGCGACGGCGCACACGGTCCGGGGGCGGGCCGTAGGACCGAGCGGCCACGCGTCCGCATCGTAGCCAGGCCGGAGTACTCTCGCAGGGGTCTGCAGGCGGGGGAGGTGCGTCCGGAGACCCTGACGCGATGGTCCCTCCGTCCCCCACGGGTTCGATGCATCGAGCACGGCCTCGGACGTAGGCAGGAGGAGCGCGGCGCGCTGGAGCGCGTAGCGGACCACCCGTGTCCGCCAGGGCGAGCACAGTGCGCCGGGCCGCAGGGCCGGGTGGCAGGCCGTATCGGCCTCGTGGAGCACGACCGCCAGCGGGACGCCGCGTCGCTCCGCCCACCGCGCGGGCAGCGCGAGGTGCACGTCGGCGCCCCATGCGAGCGCGAGGTCCGCGTCCGCGCCCACCTCCTCCAGCCATCGCCGCTGGCGACGGACGTTCGAGAGGAGACCGGGTAGCCCTCCGCCCTTGCCGAAGGCAAAGGGCATCACGTCGAAGGACTCGCGGAGCCGCGCGAGGTCCTCGCGGACGTGCGGTTCCGAGCCGGAGGGGAAGGCGAGGAGACGAGGGCGCAACGCGGGGGGAGGGGCGTCGCGCGAAGCTACCGGCACCGCCGCGTCCCGCTGGCGGTCGCCCTCGGGGTATTAGACCAGCGCCGCCAGCTCGCCCGCCTGCGCCCGCCGGGAGAGCGGCGCCAGCGCGTCAGGGGCGGCCCCCGGCCGTGGCTCGCCCGCCGCCCACGCCTCGTAGTGCGCGCGGACCTCTGCCGCCAGCCCGTCCACGTCGGCGCGGCCGCGGAGCGTGCCCCCGCCCGACTGGCGGAGGAGCCGGTCGGCGTCGGCACCGACGGGGCCGAGCGCGAGGACGGGCCGGCCGCTCGCGAGGTACTCGTAGAGCTTGCCCGTCAGGATGCCCGCGTCCTGGCGCACGTCCTCGATGGAGAGCACGAGCAGCCCGGCGCGCGCCATCGCGCGGACGGCCTCGTCGTGTGGGACGACCGGCGTGCGGTCCACGGCCTCCGCCAGCCCGTGGCGCTCCAGCGCGCCCTCCACCACGCCGTCCACGCGGCCCACGAGGCGGATGCGCAGCTTCGGGACGGCACCCTCGGCGCGGAGCCGCGCGATGGCGGCCCACAGCGCCTCCGGGTTGCGCGGCGCGTAGAGGCTGCCCACGTGCGCGATCTCGAACGCGTCGGAGCGGACCGGCTCCTGCACGCCCGCGAAGTCCGCCGGGTCGAACCCGTTCTCGATCACCTCGATGGTGCGCGGCTGCAATCCGCCCTGGCCTTCGAGGTCACGCGCCCACGTCGGCGAGACGGTGACGACGCGGTCGGCGGAGCGGAGCACGCGGCGCTCCAGCCGGCGGTCCAGCCCCTTCGCGAGGCCGGTCATGGGGAGCTCGTCGTAGAACGTGATGCCGGTCCACGGGTCGCGGAAGTCCGCGATCCAGCGGAGGCCGAGCGCGCGGAGCTGGCGGCGCAGCCCGAGGCCGACGAGGTGGACCGAGTGCGGCGGCCCCGAGGTCAGCACGGCGTCGATGTCTCCCCGGCCGATGCGCTCGTAGGCGGCGGACCGCGCGAAGGGCACCCAGCCCACGCGGGCGTCCGGGAGGAAGACGTTGGCGCGGGCCCACAGCCCGAGCCGCTTCGCCCACCCGTCCGCATCCGCCACGGAGCCCACGGCGACGGCCTCGCGCCGGGAGCGGCCCGTGAGCGCGCCGTAGACGCCGAAGGGGTCCAGCGCCTTCGTGCGGATGACCTCCACGCCGTCCGGCACGTCGGCCTCTAGCGTGGGGTCCAGGCTGGGGTAGGCCCCCGCCTCCACCGTCAGCACGACGGGCTCCACGCCGAACTCGCGGAGGTACTTCGTCCACTTCAGCGTGCGTTGCACGCCCGCGCCGCCGGAGGGCGGGAAGTAGTACGTGACGAGGAGGAGGCGTTTCACGCGTCGGGCTGGCGGTGGCGGTGGGCGGGCGCTACTCCTCGCTGTGGCCGCGGCGGTACCAGAGCAGGCTCGCCAGCGCGATCACGCCGAAGTACGTGAAGAGCGTCGCGATCCACGCGATGGTCCGGCCGCGGCGGTGCGCCTGCGGCGCGAACTCCATCGTCACGATGTGGCGGCCCTGCGGGACCGGCACGGCGCGGAGGAGGTAGTCCGCACGGAGGATGGGCGCCTCGCGGTCGCTGACCGTCGCGGTCCAGCCGGCGGGGTAGTAGACCTCGTTGGCGACGAGCAGGCTGGGCGCCTCCGCCTCCACGATCCAGACGATCTCCTCCGGGGTGTACCGCACGAGGCTCACGCCCGGCGCCAGCCGCCGCGCGACGGAGTCGGCGGGGACCGCGAGGGCGTCCGTCGTGAGGGAGTCCGCGGTGGGGACGCGGCCGCCGGGCAGCGCGAAGCCGGCCGGCAGGTCCTCGGCGAGGAGCGCCGTCTGGCGGAGGTCCGTCTCGCCGGAGCGGATCCGCGCGATGGCGGTGTCGTCGTCCACGACCTCGGCGTTGCGCACGAGGAAGGCGCGCGGCAACGCGTCCTCGTTCTCCGCGACGATCATCCCGCTGTTGGGGTCCTGGAAGAGCGGCGTCGTGCCGGGGAGGACGCCGGGGAGGACGGTGTAGCGCGCGCTCAGGAGGTCCACGGCGTTCTCGTTGAAGACCGTGGAGTCGTCCGGGAGGAGACGGTCGAAGTAGTCCTGGATCAGGGCCAGCTTCGCGCCGTGGTACCCGCCCACGGACTCGTAGTAGGCCGTCGAGAAGGCGTTCTGGGAGGGGTCCATGGGAAGCACGCGGAACGCGCCGGGCCCGCCCGCCTCCATCACGCGTTCCTCGATGAACCGGTCCGCGTCGGTCTTGGGCAGCGAGGCGACGAGGTCGCGCCGGCTGCGGAGCGCGTCCACGTCCTCGTTGAAGTAGCGCCGCCCGACGCCCCACAGGTCCACGGTGATGAGGAGCGCCAGCCCGCCGATCGCGGCCCACGAGGGGATCTTGCCTCCCAGCCGCGCCATCACGAGCGCCAGCGCCAGCCCGAGGAAGAGCAGCGAGCGCCAGGAGTCGCCCACGAGGAGGTCCGTCCGCTCCGCGCGGGCCTCCATCCGCGCCTGCATCACCACGCGGTCGATCTGCTGGCTCACGGCGGGGTCGCGGAGGTCCATGCCCTGCTGCATGGCTTGCTGCTGGAGCTGCGCCTGGATCTGCTCGCCCTCGTTCGGCTTCTCCAGCGCGAGCAGGCTGGGGCCGGCCACAGCCAGCAGGAGCAGCAGCGCGCCGAGCGCGCCGCCCACGCCGAGCGCGTAGCGGCGCTTCCGGGCCTCGGCCTCCGGGGTGGCCTCGCGGCGCTGGAGGTAGTAGGCGCCCCAGGCCGCGAGGAGCGCGAGGAGGAGCGCCGTCGCGGCGAGCCACGTCTCCGGCACGCGGAAGGAACTGAAGAGCGGGAGCACCTCGAAGGCGGGCCGGTTGAGCAGCGCGAAGTGCTCGCCGAGCGCGAACCCGATCGTGAGCACGGCGGCGATGGCGAAGGCCACCACGCTCCGCCGGGCGACGCCCACCACGCCCAGCAGCGCGAGGAAGATCACGACGGCGCCCACGTAGTGCGGGCCGCTGGTGAAGATCTTCGGGCCCCAGTAGGTGGGGCTGGCGCCGCCGTAAGCGCCTGCCACGAGGAGCGTCAGCGTCTCGCCCACGCCCTGGCTCCAGTTCATGGCGTACCGCCAGTCCAGGCCGCCGCCCGCGCCGGAGGAGCGGATCGTGAAGGCCTTGTACTCCCACTGCGCGAGGTACGGGTGTGCCACCATCGCGAGCGCCAGCGCGGAGCCGACGACGAGCAGGAGGGTGGAGAGGCCGTAGTCCTTCAGCGTGCCCTCGCGCCAGTCCGCGATGCCTTCCGCCACCCACCAGATGGCCGCGATCACAACGACGTAGTAGGTGATCTGGACGTGCCCCGCTCGGAGGTTCACGGCCGCCGCGATGGCGAAGAGACCGGTCAGCAGCGCCGCCCACATCCACCCGGAGTCCGAGTGCCGCCGGATGAGCGCGCCGAAGGCGAGCAGCAGCCACGGCGCGTAGGCCAGCGCGATGAACTTGGAGTTGTGGCCCGCGACGAGGATGATGGGGAAGTACGTCGTGAGCCCGAAGGCGACCGCTCCCGCTACGCTGGCGAGCGGCGTGCGCGTGAGGAAGAACGTGAGCGCGTACCCGCCGAGGAGCATGACCACGAGGTGCGCCAGCGGCCACAGCCCGAGGCCGCGGAGCGTGGAGGGCACCGCGTCGATGCTCGGCGGCCCCGTGGGGTCGTCGATGAGGTAGGCGGGCATCCCGGCGAACACGTTCGGGGCCCAGAGCGGGGCCTCGCCGGAGCGCTCGGCCCAGTCGATGAGGGAGCTCGCGGTGGCCCGCCAGCGGAGCGTGTCGTCACCGGCGAGGCGCTTCCCGCCGAACGTGGCCGGCGCGGCGAACCCGATGGCGACGAGCACGAGGAACCCGACGCAGATGGCGTGGCGCACCCACGGCTGCTGCCGCTCCCACCACGTCTTCTCGGAGAGGACGGAGACGGAGGGGCCGGAGCGGCGGACGCGCCCGCGCTTGCGCCAGACCTCGTTCCCTTCGAGGGGGGCGGGCTGGTTGGACGTGCTCGTGGGCGAGCTCTTACGGGACTTCGCCATAGAGGGGGCGGGGAAGCGCGGGGCGTACGGAACGCGAAGATACCCGCCGCTCGCTCGGCTCACGGGGGCTTCGCGCCGCCCGCTGGCGGTGCCGCCCACCGGCCGCGCTCATCTCCACCGCCAGCCGGCGCCCCCGGCACGGGACACGCGCGAAGCCGAGCGGCGGGTGGCGGTAGCTTCCGTTACGTCGCGCGAGGCACGTGCGGCAGGGGCAGCCCGGGCGGCGCTCCCGTTCCTCTACCCTTCGCTTCCTCATGCGCATCCGCACGTTCCTCTTCGCCCTCGCCGCGCTCCTTCTCGCGCCGGCCGCTCACGCTCAGTCCTCGGAGGCCGACCTCCAGCAGCTCTACCTCTCCTTTCTCCAGGGCGAGGGCATCGAGGGCTGGGTGGACTCCGACGGCGACGTCCAGTTCGAGTACAACGACCGGACGTACTTCATGGAGACCAACGCCTCCGACACCGAGTTCTTCCGGGTGGTGCTGTGGGACATCTGGCCCATCGAGTCCGCCACGGAGTCCATCCAGGTGATCAACGCGCTCAACGAGGTCAACCGGGAGATGAAGGTGGTCAAGGGCTACGTCACCAACGACAACGTGTGGCTCGCGTGTGAGCTGTTCGTCGGCGAGCCGTCCGCCTTCGCGCCGGTCTGGAGCCGGTGCATGGACTCCATCGAGAGCGGCCTGGACGTCTTCGTGGCGCGCAACGCCAGCGCCTTCTTCGAATGTATCCCGAACCCCGCGGCTTTACCGACTCTGGCCAGGTACAAGCAGGTGGAGCAGGCCCTTATAATACTTTTTTTGACTAACGTACCTGGTATGGGTGAGCGTTTTTCGGGGTTTGGCGGACCCTAGTACGTAACCATG
>DUBD01000227.1 GCA_012960515.1 Bacteroidota bacterium
GCGCGAGGCGGTCAGCCCGCCTCGCGCAGGACCGCGACCACCCGCTGTGCGACGGCCTCCGGCGGCCCGTCCGCGTCCACGGCCCAGTCCGAGCGGGCGTACGGCCCCTCGCGCTTCGCCATCAACTCCCCGACCCGCTGGCGGAGCGCGTCGCCCTGAAGGGGGCGTCCGTCGTCGTCCCAGAGCATCGGGCGGTCGCCTGCGGAGCCGACCCGCCGCGCGACGGTCTCCGCGGAGGTCCGGAGCCAGACCACGGTACCGGACGCCTTCGCGAGCGCCATCATCCGCGCCTGCACGAGCGAGCCGCCGCCCGTCGCGATGACGTGGCGCTCCAGCCGCGTGGCCTCCGCCAGCGCCTCGGCCTCGGCCTCGCGGAACGCGCCCGCTCCGCCCTCGGCGAAAATCTCCGGGATGGACCGGCCGGAGCGGACCACCACGAGCCAGTCCAGGTCCAGGAACTTGTAGCCCAGCGCGTCCGCCACGAGCGGCCCGACGGTGCTCTTGCCGGAGGCCATGAAGCCGGTGAGGTAGATGCGCGAGGTCACGGAGCGTAGGAAGAGGGAGCGGGGAAAATCGCGCCGGTTGCAGCGCCAGGCCGCCAGACCCGAGAACTTCCCGCTCCCTCCCCCGCTCCGCCTTGCCCCGCTTCCGTTTCCTCATCGAGTACGACGGCACCGACTTCGTCGGCTGGCAGCGCCAGTCGCGCGGGGACTCCGTGCAGGGCACGCTCGAAGACGTGCTGGCGGTGGTCCTCGGCGAGCCGACGGGCCTCTACGGCTCGGGCCGCACGGACGCCGGCGTCCACGCCCGCGCCCAGGTCGCCCACGCGGACGTCCCCGAGGGCACGGACCCGTACCGCCTCCGCGGTAGCCTCAACGGCATCCTCCCGCCCAGCATCGCCGTGCTGGCCGTGGAGCGCGCCGCGCCCGAGTTCCACGCCCGCTTCGACGCCCGCCGCCGTCTCTACCACTACCACGTCGCCACTGGGCCGCGCGCGGTGGACCGCACGCACCGCGTCAGCCTCCGCCAGCCCACGGACTTCGGCGCGATGAACGAGGCCGCAACGGCTCTCCTGGGGACGCACGAGTTCTCGTCGTTCTGCCGCACCCGCTCCCCCACCACGAACCGCACGTGCGCGGTCACCCTCGCGCGATGGGTCCGCGAGGAGCGGCCGGGGGACTGGCGGTTCGAGATCGCGGCCAACCGGTTCCTCCACGGGATGGTCCGCGCGATCGTCGGCACGATGCTGGAGATCGGCCGCGGACGCCGCCAGCCGGGCGCGCTCGCCGAGGTCATCGCGCAGCACGACCGCCGCGCCGCCGGTCCCGCCGCGCCCGCGCATGGCCTCGCGCTCCAGCGCGTGGGGTACACCGTCCCCGTCTTCACGGAGGTGCTCGGGCCCGAACCGACGCCCTGACTGCTCGTTCCGTCCCCATGACGCCTCGCCTCTTCGCCGCTTTCTGTGCCCTCGCGCTCCTGACCGGGTGCGACCGCCCGCTCCTGGACCAGAGCCCACCCGAGTTGGAGGTCGTCTCGCCGGACCCGTCGGAGGTGCTCTTTACGCCGACCGCCATGCTCCGCGTCTCCGCGGACGCGCTCCTCGGCGTGGACCGCGTGCTCATCAGCGGCCAGGACGCCACCTTCGACCCCGAGGACGAGACGTGGGTGGGCGGCGTGAACCTCTCCATCGGCGCGAACCAGATCCCGCTGGAGGCCATCGCGATGGACGGCACCGCGCGCCGAGACACCGCGGTCCTCGTCTTTGCCCCGCTGGCGGTCACCTCGCCGGCGGCGGACGTTCTGCCCCAGCCTCGCGCCGGCCTCTCCGCCACCCCCCTCCCGACGGGCCAGACGTTCATCGCGGGCGGCATCACGCTCGGCGCGGTCGTTCTGGACACGGGGCTGCTCCTCACCGAGGCGGGCGGAGAGGTCACCGCCGGCCCCGAGATCGCGCTGCGCCGCCGGCGGACGGGGCACTCCGCGACGCCCCTCGCGAACGGCCGCGTCCTCTTGCTCGGCGGCATCGCCAGCCCGAACGCGACGGCCAACGCGTTCGTCGCGGAACCGGAAGTCTTCGACCCGCTGGCGGGCGCCTCCCGCCGCGTGGTCACGAGCGGCGACCCCATCCTCCGCACGGGGCACGTCGCCCTCCGGCTGGACCGAGACGGGCGGTCGTACGTGTACGTGCTGGGCGGGCAGGTACCCGGCGGCAACGGGCCAACCGTACCGGAAACGATCCAGATCGCCGAGTTCCGCGAGGGCGCGGACGTGGACACCCTCCTCACCCTCACCCCCACACTCGGCGGCGCCAACGGCCTTCCATTCCCCGATCCCACCCTCTTCGTCCTGGACGCGGGAGCAGAGCAGGTTCTCGCGCTGACGGCGGGAGTGGACGGGAACGCCTCGCGAGCAGACCGCATCCTCTTCGCCCCGCGCGACGGGCGGTACCCCTACGGTCTCACCCTGACATCCGCCGCGGCCCCCGCGGAGGCACGGACAGCCGCCGCGGGCCTCGGCCTGGGCTCTGGTCTGTCACTCCTCGTTGGCGGACGTAGCACAACGGGGACCGCGCTCGCCTCGTTGGAGCTCTACGCCACCGCCGCCGACCGCTGGCTCACGTTCCCGCCATCCGTCACGCTCGGCACGCCGAGATGGGAGCACGCTGTAACCCGGACCCCGAGCGGCCGTATCCTCGCGATCGGTGGCCGTAGTCCAACCGGCCAGCCCCTCGCCACGCTCGACGTGCTCTCGTACTGACGATGCTCATTCAGCGCCTCCTCCAGCTCCTCCTCATGGCCATTGTGGTCATGGTCGCCCTCGCGCTGCTGGGCGTCGTGCTCAAGGTGAGCATGGCGCTGATCAAGCTGGCGCTGCCGGTGCTGCTCGTCCTGCTGGCGGTGGCCGCCGTGCTGCGGTTCGTGGAGTTGCTCCAGAAGAAGAGGCGGTAGAGCCCCTGCGAGGCAGTCGCGGGCGTTCGGGCGCGGGCACTAGCTTGAAAGCCCTTCCGCCGCCGCCCATGTCGCTCCCGCTCCACGTCACCTCCGAGGTCGCCCCGCTGCGCCAGGTCCTCGTCCACACCCCGGGCGACGAGATGGCGCTCGTCTCCCCCGCCAACAAGGACGAGCTCCTCTTCGACGACATCCTCTTCGCTGAGGAAGCGCGCGACGAGCACGCCGTCATGACGCGGCTCTTCCGCCGGGTCGTAGGCCACCACGACGCCGTCCTCCAGCTCTCCGACCTCGTCCGCGAGACGTTCGAGACGGAGGAGGCCCGCGCGTCCTACGTGCAGGAGCTGACCGACCTGCTCCCCGAGCGCAACTTCGAGGCGTACCGCGCCGAGCTGGCGGGGCTGGGCCAGGAAGAGCTGCACCGGTTCGCCCTCACGGGTCAGGCGCCGTTCCCCGTCAGCGCGCACCCGCTCCCGAATCTCCTGTTCACGCGCGATCTGGCGGCCGTCGTGGGCGGGCACGTGGTCCTGAGCACGGCGGCGCGCGCCGCCAGACGGCCGGAGAGTGCCCTCATCCGGACCGTCTTCCGCCACCACCCCCGCTTCGCCTCCTTCCGCGATGCGCTCATCGAGCTGGACGACGAGGTCTCGTTCGAGGGCGGCGACCTCCTCGTGGTCTCGGAGAAGGTGGTGCTCATCGGGCAGAGCGAGCGGACCAGCCTGGGCGGCGTGGTGGGCGTGGCGCGGGCGCTCCTCGCGCAGACCGCGGTGGAGCACGTCGTCATCGTGAACCTGCCGAAGCAGCGCTCCTGCATGCACCTGGACACGGTGTTCACCTTCGCGAACGAGAGCACCTGCGTGGTCTACCCGCCCATCATCGAGGGCTACCACGAGAACGTCTACGAGCTCCGCTCTCTCGATGGCGACGGCACCTTCCAGATGCACGTCCACGCCAGCCTCAAGTCCGCGCTGGAAACGCTCCTGGGCCATGAGATGACGTTCATCCCGTGTGGCGGCGATCCCGTCAGCCAGCAGCGCGAGCAGTGGACGGACGGTGCGAACCTCTTCGCGCTCCGGCCCGGCTTGGTGGTGGGCTACACGCGCAACCGCGAGACGTACGCCCAGATGCGCGAGCACGGCTTCCACGTCGTCGGCGCGGAGGACTTCCTCCAGTTCTACGGCGACGGCGACCTGCCCTCGGACGGGAAGATCGCGATCTCGTTGGAGGGCAACGAGTTGAGCCGAGGCCGCGGCGGGCCGCGGTGCATGACGATGCCACTCGTCCGCGAGTAAACCGCAGCCGCCACTCGGCCGTTCCGCCTCCGATGTCACTTCGCTCCCTTCTCGATCCGGACCGTCGCTGGATGCGCCTCGCGATGCAAGAGGCGGAGGCCGCCAGGCCGGTGGTGCGCGCCATGCTGCTCCAGCCGTCGGCGCCGTGGTCGTGCGCGACGGGCAGATCGTGGGCAAGGGGCACAACCAGGTAGAGCGCCTGGGCGACCCGACGGCGCACGCGGAGATGCTCGCCATCTCCGCGGCCTGCTCCACGCTGGGCACGAAGTACCTGGACGGCTGCACGCTGTACGTCACGCTGGAGCCCTGCCCGATGTGTGCGGGCGCCATCGTCTGGGCCAAGCTCTCGCGCCTCGTCTACGGCGCGTTCGACGAGAAAGCCGGCGCCGCCTCCACGCTGTACGACATCCCGCAGGACGGACGGCTGAACCATCGCGTGGAGACCGTCTCTGGCGTGATGGCCGAGGAGTCCGCGGACCTGCTGCGGCAGTTCTTCCTCGCCCGCCGGACTCCCGGCGGCGACGGTGCCCCCCGCTAAGGGCTGGCGGCGGGTCTCGACGAGAGCGTCCGCCAGCGGGGTGTTCTTCCCCCGCCCTTCGGCAACGCCCTGCGGGGACGCGGCGTAGGTAGCGGTATGCAGATCGATTCCACGACCGTAGACCTCCTCGTCGTTGGCGCTGGCCCCATCGGGATCGCGTGCGCGCTGGAGGCCAAGCGCGCCGGGCTCACCGCGCGCATCGTCGAGAAAGGCGCCCTCGTCAACTCGCTCGTCGGCTACCCGACGCAGATGGAGTTCTTCTCCACGCCGGAGCTGCTGGAGATCGGCGGCCACCCGCTGGCGACGACGCTG
This sequence comes from Bacteroidota bacterium, assembly GCA_012960515.1. Classification (GTDB taxonomy): domain Bacteria; phylum Bacteroidota; class Rhodothermia; order Rhodothermales; family Rubricoccaceae; genus Rubricoccus. The sequence goes on from DUBD01000227.1 coordinate 5,091, forward strand.
TACAAGCCTCGCCGGGAGGAGACCATTGACTACTACCGTGGCGTCGCCTTCCGCGAGGGGTTGGACGTGCGGCTGGGCGAACGCGTGGAGGCGGTAGAGGGCGAGGCCGGGGACTTCCGCGTGCTCACCTCGAAGGGCGAGCACCGAGCCCGTGCCGTCGCCGTCGCGACCGGGTTCTTCGACCAGCCGAACGTGATGGGCGTGCCCGGCGAGGACCTCCCGCACGTCTCGCACTACTACAAGGAGCCGTACGCGTACAGCGGGCGCCGGATCGTCGTCATCGGCGCGAAGAACTCCGCCGCGAAGGCGGCGCTGGAGAGCTACCGTCACGGCGCCGACGTCACGCTCGTTGTCCGCGGCGCGGAGATCACCACGAGCGTCAAGTACTGGATCCGCCCGGACCTCCTCAACCGGATCGAGGAGGGCTCCATCGCGGCGCACTTCCACACGACCGTGGACCGGATCACCGAGGACGCCGTCCACGTCACCACGCCCGACGGGCCCCGCCAGCTGGCGGCGGACTTCGTCCTCGCGCTGACGGGCTACCACCCGGACTTCTCGTTCCTCTCGCGCCTCGGGATTGAGTTGGAGGGCGACGCGAAGGTGCCGGTCTTCGCGGACGAGACGATGGAGACGAACCGGCCGGGTGTGTACCTCGCGGGGACCGTCTGCGGCGGTTACAACACGAGCCGTTGGTTCATCGAGAACGGCCGCATCCACGCCGCGCGGATCGCCGCACACCTCGCCGGGCGCCCGGCGCCGGAGTTGGAGGCGAAGGGCCAGCCGTAGCGCTCACGACCCCGAGATCGCGACAAGCACCTGACGCGCGGTCTGCTGCTGCGGATCGATCTGCAGCGCGATCTGCGCGTGGGTCGCGGCCTCGTTCAGGCGCCCCACGTTCGCGAAGAACAGCGCGAGGTTGGCGTGCGCGTTCGCGTTCTGCGGGTCCGCGAGGACGGCCTGCGGGAGATACACCGAGGCCGCCTCCAGGTCGCCCGCCTGCGCGAGCAACACCCCGAGGTTCGTGAGCGCATCGGCGTGCGCGGGCTCCAGTTGCACCGTCCGGTCGAGCGCCTCGATGGCGCGCTGGAGGTCGCCCTCACGGGCGTACGCCGTGCCCAGGTTGTAGTGCGCCGTCGCGTTCCAAGGCTCGTCCGCCACCGCCTGACGATACGCCGCGAGGGCCTCCGCCGTGCGCCCCTGGGCGTCGAGGAAGCGGCCGAGGTTGACGCGGATGCGAGCGGCGCCCGGCTGCATCTCCAGCGCGCGGCGGTACAGCGCCTCCACCTCGGCTGCCTGTCCCGTCTGCTCGTACGCCTGTGCGAGCGCGTTCAGCCGCTCCGGGTTCGCCCCGATCTCCACAGCCCGCTGCAGCGGCTCCAGCGCCTCGCGCGCCTGCCCCAGCTGCAGCCGCGCGAATCCGAGGAGGTACTGCGCCTCCCCCGCCTCCGCGCGTCCGTCCAGCGCCGCCGCCAGCTGGCGGGCGCCTCGCGACATCGTCTCGCGCGATCCGTTCTGGCGGCCGAGGATGACGTACGCCATGCCCTCCGCGACGGCGTTCCCCTCGTCCTCGGGGAAGACCGGCCGGAGCCCGCCTTCAGAGGCCGCGGCCACGCCCTCGATCTCGCCGTCCACGACGCGGATCAGGTGGTCCGTGAACGAGGCGTGCGGCGCGTCCGTGGCCTCCACCTTGGGCATGTGGCAGGAGACGCAGGTCTGGTCCACCGCGTGCTGCTGGCGGAGCGCCTCGGTGGGCATCCGGGCTTGGAGTGCGCTCGTATCGTGGCAGGAACGGCACGTCTCGCTGAACGTCTCGACGCTGGGCACCGCGGCGTGCGGGTTGTGGCAGGTCACGCAATCCATCGCCGCCGACTCCTGGAAGCATGCGCTGGCCATCATCCGTTCCGCGTGCGAGATCACGCTGACCTCGTTGGGGTCGGCGTCCGCCGGCGCGAAGAGGGCGCGGTGCGCCGCCAGCGGGCGGCCGGGGCGGTAGCTCGTCGCTGTTTCGCCCTCGCGAAGGATGGACACGTCCGCGCTGAGGTGGCACTGCTGGCACACGTCGAGCCGGAGGTCGAGGTCCAGCCACTTCGGGTTGACGATCGTGGCATCTACGGAGTCTGCCGGCTCGGGGTCTTCCGTCCGCGCTTCCACGTGGAGCGCGCCGGGTCCGTGGCAGCTCTCGCACCCGATTCCCTCGGCGAGAGACGTAAACCGCCCGTCTGTGAACGGCTCCGCTTCGCTCACGCCGTTGTGGCAGGACATGCACCGTTCCGGGATGGTTCGGTCGAACCGCCCGTTGTGGACCTCGTAGCCCGGTGAGAACGCCCACCCGCCGGCACCCTCGTTCGCCTGCGTGTACCACGTGAGGGGCAACTCGTAAAGCCGCCCGGTCGAGTCCTGCGTGAGGTACGTCCGGGCCGCCGTGCCGCTCCCGACTACGTAGTCCATCGTACGGACCTGCCGGCTCAGCGGCTGGCCGTCCGCACCGAGGCGAAACTCCTCCTGGAGGAACTGATCGCCCTCGCGGATGGCACGGTACGCGTACCCGCTCGCTTCGTGCGTGATCAGCGGGCTAGGGAAGGCCTCCACTGCGCGCGCCGCCTCCATCGGATAGAAGGATTGCGCCATCCCGTGCCCCTGGTAGGACGCGTAGATCTCGCTGTGGCAACTCTCGCAAGCGGCCGCCCCCACGTACGCCACGGCAGGCGCGAGGTTGAGAAACCGGCTGTCCGAGACCTCGGCCTCGCGCGGGCTGAAGCACGCCGCCAGCGCGAGGAGAAGCACGACGCTAGCGCAGAGCGCACCCAGTTGGAGCCGGTCGGTCATACGGAGCAGAGGGGCTGGCGCCCGCGCGCCGGATAGAGGGAGCAAGGTACCCGCTGGCGGCGCGCGCCGTCAAACGAAGAGGGCGGCCCCGAGCGATCGGGGCCGCCCTCTCGGACGTGTCGTCGGGGGGAGGCCTAGAGGCCGACCGCCACCGAGAACATGTTCACGTCGCCGAACACCTCAGCCGGGCGGTAGGCGTAGTCCACTCGCAGGGAGGTGGACTCCAGCTGCAGGTTGAGACCCGCGCCGATGTTCCAGCCCTGCCAGAAGTCCTGGTCGTTCTCCGCCGTGAGGTTGAAACCGCCACGGGCGTAGACGAGGTCGGCGTAGCCGAGCTCGAGACCACCGCTGTACTGGTCGAGGTCGTACGAGTTGGACCGGAAGTTGGCCAGACCCGTCACGGACACGTCGCCAGCGAACTGGCGGGTGTAGGCCGCGCCGAAGTTCAGCGTAGACGGCAGCTGTGCCGGGAGGTCGTCGATCTCACCCGCAGCCGTGCCCGGGCCGTTCGGCCCGTTGGTCGGCACGTCGCGACGGAGGCCGTCGCCGCTGAAGGTCAGCTCAGAACCGAGGTTCTTGAGGCTGACGCCGAAGCGGAGGCCGGACTCGGCGACCGCGTAGGTGATACCGGCGTCGAACGCGACGCCACCGGAGGAGGCGTCATCGATCGTCCGGCTGAGCGCCTTCAGGGTCGCACCCGCGCCGATCCGGTCCGTGAACTGGCGGCTGTAGGTGAGGCCCACGGCGAACGCCGACGGGGAGTACGTCTGCGGAGCGATGGGGTCCACGTCCGGAGACTCCTCCGACGTACGCTCGATGTCCCCGTAGTCCCAGGAGGACAGGGAGAGCGCGACGCCGTTGGCGCCGAAGCGCTGGGAGACGCCGAAGTAGTTGACGCCGATGTCCGCGACGTAATCCATCCGGCTGAACATGGCGTCCGTGCCGGCGGAGGTGAGAATGCCGGCCGGGTTGCTCTGGAGAGCCTCGACGCCGGACATGTTGTCGAGCCCACTCGTGAGTGAGTTGCCGAGAGCGACGGTGCGGGGCGTCACTGGAACGAGGAGTTCCTCCATCCCCTGTGTGCCCGCTCGGTCGTCCTGCGCGGCAGCGTCAGGGGCACTAAGCCCCAAGAGGCCTAGTCCGCCAACGCAGAGTGCAAGGAGTTTGATCTTCATGGTCGGTGTGTGTAGGTGGATGGCCGCTGAGTTGCGACCGAGCGATTAGAAGACGTCGATCTGGGTCCGACGCTGGACGACGCCAAGCTTGAGGACCTTCTCGCCAATCCCGTCGATCTCGACGTGGATGAGGTACATCCCACTCGCGACGGGGAGGTTGTTCTCCGTCTCGAGGTTCCAGTCGAGCGAGCGGCTCTGACCCTCCTTCCGGAGCGTCTTGACGAGCGTGCCAGCCACCGTGTAGATCCGAATGGTCGCGGCCTCGTCCGGGAGGTTCGTGAAGCGAACCACGCGGCTGAGGTTGCCGGTCTCGTAGTCCGAGGTCCCGAGGTACGGGTTCGGCACGACCTGGATGTTCTCGATCGCCTCGCGGGTCGCCGCTTCGTCACCGACCACGAACTCGCTGCCGGAGGTGCTCACGCGGAACACGTCACCCGGGAGGTTCGGCTTCGTCGTCAGCATGCGGACGATGGTGCCGGAACCCGGCAGTTCGCCAGTGCCAGCGAAGTCAGCGAAGACCTGGCGCTGGATCGGGCGGTTCCCAGCGGTGTACTCGAGGAGCGTTGCCTGAGCCCCTGCCGGGAAGCAGTTGTCCGGCGCCGTGTCCACCTGCGTCTCGTACGCTGCCTCGAAGGCATCGTAGGAGTCCGCCGGGAAGTAGGCGTAGATGCGGTCCGTGGCGGGGTACCCGAAGGTGGCCTCTTCCGCGATCTCACCGTAGTTGAACTCACAGGTGCCATTCCCATCCGCAAAGAGGAAGGGGATGATCTGAACGTCGTCAGACGGATCGTTCACACCGCCACCCGTCGGGCCGATGGCCCAGACTTCGAACGGGACGCGGATCACGTTGTACGGCGCCTGGAAGAGGTACGCGGCGAGACCGCCCTCATCCGTGAACCGGATCTCAAAGTCCTCCGGCGCGAAGAGCGACAGCTGGGGCTCCGAGCCCGTGCCCGCTTCGCTGAAGTAGTACGTGCTCGTGCTGTTGAGGCTGTGGTACACGTTGTTACCTGCCCCGTTCAGCTCAGCACAACCGGCGTCCGTGGAGCCCGCGGTGCACACCTCGGTGCCCGCCGCGTTCTGGACCTCGATGTACGCCGGGGTCGCTCCATCAGAGAAGTAGAGGACCGACGGCTCGGGGCCGCTGACCGTGAACGAGATGCCGTCCACGACCACGATGTTCGAGCCCTGCGGCAGCACATTGCCCGTGCGCTCGAAGTACGAGGCGCCATCCACGACGGTCTCACCCGTCGCGACGTTGACGATGCTGTAGTTCGTCACCGGCGTGTCGTCGGAGTCGTCGTCCGGCGTACCGTGGTCGTCGATGCTCTCGAAGAAGCGCACTTCGTAGTCGGCGCCGGTCACAGCCGTTGGGTCCACGATCGTGGCCTCGACGACACCGCCGCCGCGCTGCGTGATGACGGACACCATGCTGGACTCACCGTAGGTGGCCTGCGTCTGGTCACCGCCAGCGAGCATGGAGGGGCGAACCGTGATCTGCGTCGGCGCGCTCTCGATCACCTTCGGCGTGGACTCCTCGTTGTACGCGTACGCCGAGACACCGTAGAAGTAATCGGTGCTGTTAGTCAGGTTCTGGACCCGGTAGGAGTACTGGACCCCGGAGTCCGTACCACGAGCGACCACCGTCGGAGCGAGGTCACCGAGCTCCTCATCGAAGAGGAGATCCACCACCTGCGTCACGCCGTTCGCGATGTCGTAGGTCGCCACGAGCTGGCGAGCGGACTCATCGAAGTTGGAGGTCGGGTAGCGGTAGATGTTGAACCCTTCAAAGTTGTACGTGTTGTCCGTGACCGTTTCAGGGTCGAGGAGAACGTCCACCACTTCGAAAGTGCCGAGGTAGTTCGCACTGTTGGACGGGTAGCCCCACACGAGGGTGACCTCACCATCCAGCTCAGCAGCCTCCAAGCAGTTGCCGGAGCCCGGCGCGAGGATGTCGCTGTTGGGCGAGCACTTCGGGGGAGCCGGCGGCGGCGGAGCGAGACGGAAGTCGTTGTCGTACGCCGTCTGCGCCAGCTGGTCCGCGGAGCGGAGCGCCGAGATCGAGCTAAAGCGGTCCGAACCCTGCGCAAACACGATGCCGAACACGATCTCCTGCGGGTCGTTCGGCTGGAGCGTGAACGGGCCGGTGTGGATGGCGAAGCGGCGGTCACCCACTGCGTTGGCCGTCCCGTTGCCGTCGTTGTTCACCTCGCTCCAGAACTCACCCGTCACCGGGTCGCCAGGGAACGCGAACTTCGTAACCGGTGCCTGCGGCTGGTTGTAGCCATCGCCGAATGCGTACATCGGCGTGCCGTCCTTCCAGAGGCCCTGCATGTAGTTGTAGATCTCCTCGCCGGTAGCGGGGTCGATCGTCGGACCAGAGGTCGCGTTCTGGAAGTACGAGTACGCCGTCGCGTCCAGCGTGTCGCCGTCTACGATCGGGCCCTGGAAGAAGTCGTAGCCAGCGGCCGGGGGAATGCCGTACGCAGCATCCTCGTCGGCGCCGTTGTAGACGTAGCCCATGCCGAGCTCCGCGTCGTAACCGACGTAGTCGTCGACTGCGTCACCGAGGTCGGGGTCAGAGAAGATCGAGACGTACGTGTCTTCGATCGCGACGCCGCTCTTGTTGATGATCGTGTACTTGTAGAACGTCGTGCTGCCCAGCGCGTCCGCGCGGGAGAACGAGAACGCCAGCACACGCACCTCAATTCCGAGGGGGTCGGTCTGCTGAGTCGAGTGCTCGCCGCCGACGTCGTTCATCACCCACCAGAGTCCCTGGTCGCCGATGATGTCGGGGCGGTCACCGCCATCGAGGTTGTAGTTGGTCGGATCTCCGTCGCCGTCAACGACCGGAGCGCCGAGCTCGACCGGCCAATCAGCGAGATCGCGCGAAGCCCCGAGGCCCGCCTCGTAGTTGGCGATGTCGATCCGGCTGACGCGGTAGATGCGGTCGTAAGGCTCACAGTTGTTCGGGTCCACCGGGCGGCCGTCGTTACCGAGCGGGCCGGGCCAGAAGGTGAAACCGGAGTACCGGGAGCCAGCCACGCGGAGGTCGCCGTTGACCTTACCACCGACCCAAAGGCCGGAAGCGAAGATCGGCGAGTTGCCCGACGCCTGGGGAGCGAGGTAGCCGTCCCCAGCGGTCGTGGTGTTGCCGAAGAAGAGACTGCCCGTGTTGAACACGCGGGCAAAGATGTTGTTGATGTCGAGGTCGGCTTCCGCGTTGCCCAACGTGCAGTTGCCGGGGGCAGGCCCCTGGGCAGCGGCCGACTGTCCCAGTGTCCCTGCAAGGAGCAAGGCCAGAAGAACGGTCGCGTGTCGAATGCGAACCATGAGAATCGTAGTCAGGAGGGTGAGGGCGAAGATCAGCCCTCCGGCATCGCAGCCGGAGGGCTGTATCGGGCCGGTCTAGAAGTCGAGAAGGACGCCGAGGCGGACCTGGCGCGGAGCGCCATAGAACAGCCCGGCCCCGGAGGACTGGTTTCCGCCCACGTTGATCGGACCACCGGCGTACGCCTGGTAGTTGAACAGGCGGCCCGGCGTGTTGAGCTGGCTCTGGCCTGCCGTGGTCGAAGCGTACCCATCCTCGTTCGGGAGACCCGTGCCGCGGTAGACGGCCAGGATGTTCTCCGTATCGAGGAGGTTGATCACGGAGAGGTACGCGCGCAGCTGCGAGTCGCTGAACCCGAGGTTGAACGCACGGTCGACGCGGAGGTCAATCCGGGACGTCGCCGGGAGCGTCGCGCCGTTGATGGTGCCGTCCACGTTCTCCGTGAAGGAGTCGAAGACCGCGAAGCCACCGTTCGGAGCCAGGCGCGTGTAGCGCTGACCGCTGCCGAACTGGCCGACCACGTTCACACCGAAGTTCTCGAGCGGGCGGACGCCGCCGACCATCGGGCCCTCACCCGCGCCGAGGCGGTAGTCGAGGGTGATGTTCGCGGTGTGCCGCTGGTCGAAGTTCGCCGGGCTGATGAACTGCGGGAAGTAATCCCCACGCCACACGATGTTGGCCGTCGCGCCCGCGTCAGAGCCCGTGCCCTGTGCGTACGAGAGGGTGTAGTTCGCGTTGATGGCGAGGTTGCGGAACCGGCGGAGGTCGAAGTTGACCTCCGCACCCTGCGTGGTCGTGAAGTCCGCGTTCAGGTAGGTCCCGTAGGCCGGGAAGCCACCCGTCAGGGAGCGGTTCGAGATCTTGTTCTCCTGCGTCCGGTAGAAGCCGGAGAGGCTGATCGCGGCACGCTCGCCGAGGCGCTGGCGGAAGCCGAGCTCATACTGCGTCGTCTTCTCCGGCTCGAGGCGCGGGTTCGGGACGCGGCTCTGCTGACCGTCGAGCTCCTCGTAGAAGGAGATCGGCGCGAAGGCCTGCTCCGTCGGGCGCTGCGAGAGTCGCGACCCCGCGCCGACGCGACGTCCCACAGAACGATGTCACGGTCGACCAGGGTCGCGAGGGTGGCTCCGTCGGGGCTGAACGTCGGATAACGGCCGACTCCGGGGAGGGTGGCGGTGGGCCGCCATGTGGTCGCGTCCCAGAGAGTCACTTCGTCCGCGCCGCCCGTGGCGAGAATCGAGCCGTCTGGGCTGAATACGGGCCACCAGGTCTTGTCCGCGTATCCCGTCAGGGAGGCGACCCGGCTCCCCGAGGCGATGTCCCACACGACGATCTGTCCGGCCGT
>DUBD01000228.1 GCA_012960515.1 Bacteroidota bacterium
CAAGGTGTAGTCGTCGACGTTGATCGGCAGAACGTGCTGGTCGAGCGGCAGGCCGGGCGAGCTGCCGTTCTTGCTTCCGAGCAGCAGGTACATCATGCCCGCGGCCTGCGGCCCGGCGTCGAGCTCGAAGTTCTGCACGCCGCCGCCCACGACCGAGACGGAGACCTCCCAGGGATCGCGCTCGGCGTAGAGCGAGAGGGCGTCGATGGTAGAGGACCAGTCGTCGCGGGAGATCGGGCGAGCGCCGGTCAGGGCGTCGCGCTCAGAGACCGTCAGCGGCCGTGCGCCACGCCGGAGCGTCAGGACGGGGCAGGGCGCTCTCCGCGCGACGGCCTCCGCCACGCTCCCTAGCAGCGCGCGGCCCAGTCCGCGACGGCCGTGGGAGCCCTGCACGATCACCCCCGCGCCCATCCGCTCCGCGGTCTCCACGATCGAGGGCACGGCCATCCCTGCTTCGGCGAGAGACTCCATCGCGACGGGGAGGTCGGGGCGCGAGGTGAGGCGCTCGGCGAGGGCCTCGCGGGCGCCGCGCACCAACTCATCCAGGCCCAGCCCCCCCATTTCTACAGCGTACGGGGCCGGCAGCACGATCGGCTCGACCGCGTGGAAGACGACGAGCCGGGTGCCCAGCGCGTGCGCCAGTCCGGCGGCGGCTTCCAGCACACCGTCGTCCGCGTCCTCGAACTCCAGCGCACAGAGCACGGGCCCCTCGCCGAACGGGGCGGCGTCCGGGCGGACGGTCAGCACGGGGCAGGGTGCGCGGCGGAGGACGTACTCCGCCGTGCTCCCCATCACGACCCGGTTGAAGCCGCTGCGCCCGTGCGTCCCCATTACGATGAGGTCCGCGGCGGCCTCGGCGGCGTACTGCGCGATGGCGTCTCCCACGGACGGGAGCCGCTGCGTGACCTCGACCCGCTGGCGGTCGGCGCCGAGCGGCGTCACGGAGACCTCGTCCTCCGCATTGGCGGAGGCGGTAGGGCTCACGTCTACGCGGAGCGTGTGGAGGTCGGCGTTGAAGCGGTCCGCCAGCGCCTCGGCGAGAGCCCGCGCGGGCGCCGCTGCGTCCGAGCCGTCCGTGGGATGGAGGAGGGTCTGGATCTCGATCATGACGCGAGGGCCCGGCTGGGGCGGCGAGAGGGAGTGGAGAGGTGGGCCTCCGTGAGCGTGAGCACGGGGCAGGGCGCGCGGCGGAGCGTGGCCTCGGCGATGCTCCCCATCGCGGCCCGCTCGATGCCGCGGCGGCCGTGCGTGGCCATCACGATCATCGCGGCGCCGCGCTCGCGCGCCACCTTCGCGATGGCGCGGGCGGGGGTGCCGAACAGGACGTGGGCCGCGGTAATGTCCGGTCCGAGTGCGGCGATCCGCTCGCGGACGATGGCGTCTCCCTCGGGGTCGGAGTCTGAGACAGAGATCACGTCCGGGATCAGGTCCGGGTACGGCCCCGCATCGCGCACGACGTGGACGGCCTCAATTGGGGAGCCCAGCAGCCGAGCGAGGCCGCGTGCGGCCTCGAGCGCCGCGCCCGTTCGGCGCGTGAAGTCCACCGGGACGAGGATCGGCGCGTGGGCGGCGACGGGCTCGATGGGGGAGGACGCGGGGACGGTCAGAACCGGGCACGGCGCGCGGCTCACGCACGCCTCGGCCACGCTGCCCAGGAGCAGGCGTCCGATGCCCGTCCGTCCGTGCGTGCCGAGCACGAGGAGGTCCGCACGCTCGCGAGCGGCGTAGGCCGTGATGGCGTCCTGCGCGCTCACGCCGCGCTCGATGGCCACGATGGGCGCGATCCCATCCAGGTCATCGCGGGACACCCCGACCGCGTCGGCGACGAACCGCTCCATCCGGAGCCGGAGCACGCCCTCGGCGCGGCCGCCGAGCGTGCCCTCGTCGCGGAAAAGGAGGTGCGCGAACAGGACGTGGAGCGTGGCGCCGGTGCGGTCCGCCAGCTCCGCGGCGCGGGCGACGGCGGGCGCGGAGGCGGGCGAGAGGTCGATGGCGGCGACGACGGTGCGGAGGCCAGGCATGGGGTCGGGGGTTAGAGACTCGGGGCCGCCTCGCGGACCGCCCACCACCGGCCGTCGGACGGGATCGAGTCGATGGTCGTCGGGAGCGAGAGGAACGTGCCCTCCAGGCGGTCGGCGGTGAGCGTGCCCTCGAAGTGGGTGTCGAGCGGGAGGTCCCACTCGGGGTCGGCGTAGGGGGCGAGAGCCCCCCGGACGCGGTCGCCGTCCACCTCCACGATGCGGAGCGCGAGGACGACGGCGTCGGGCGTGGGGGCCTCCGGCGTGGGACGGGGCAGCATCACGAGGCGGGCCGCCCC
>DUBD01000229.1 GCA_012960515.1 Bacteroidota bacterium
GGAGGCGAAGGCGGCGTTCGCGGAGTACCCGCACGACATCGCGGCCATCATCCTGGAGCCCATCCAGGGCGAGGGCGGCGACAACCACTTCCGCCCCCAGTTCTTCCAGGCACTCCGCCAGCTGGCGGACGAGAACGACGCGCTCCTCATCTTCGACGAGGTGCAGACGGGCGTCGGCCTGACGGGCACGATGTGGGCGTGGCAGGGCATCGGCGTGGCCCCGGACGTGATGGCCTTCGGCAAGAAGACCCAGGTCTGTGGCATCCTCGCCGGTCCGCGAGTGGACGAGGTGGAGGGCAACGTCTTCCAGACCTCCAGCCGCATCAACTCCACCTGGGGCGGCAACCTCGTGGACATGGTCCGCTTCGACCGCATTCTGGAGGTCATCGAAGCCGACGACCTCGTGGGTAACGCGTGGCGCCAGGGCGACCACCTCCTCGCCGCGCTTCGCGGGATGGAGGAGCAGTTCGAGGCCGTCACCCACGCCCGCGGCCGGGGCCTCCTCTGCGCGTTCGACCTCCCGGACGCGGAGACGCGCAACGCCGTCACCCAACGGGCCTACGAGCACGGCGCGATCGTGCTCGGCTGCGGCGAGCGGAGCATCCGCTTCCGTCCCGCGCTCACAGTGGATCAGGCCGGACTGGACGAAGGGCTCGCGATTCTCCAGCGCTCGCTGGAGGAGGTGCTGGGCGCCTGACCCGCCGTGTGGGTCCGCCTCGGGAGAGGCGGGCCCTACGCGTCGCCGTCGTCTTTGCGGCGGCTGGCGGGATCGCGGAGGGCGAGGAAGAAGGTGAAGAAGAGGGCGACGGCCGCGAGGACCAGCGCCCCACCGATGACGAACGACATGACGGGAAGGGGGGAGGGGACCCGGTGAACCCGCAGCCCCTGCTCTGGGCTCCGCGAACTTTCTCCCGAGCGCTCGGGTAGGGCGGCCATGCGCTACGACGACCTCCTCGGCCCGCTCCGCCAGCGGCTGGCGGCTCCGCTCCCCGGCTTCGAGGCCCACGCCACGATGGCACCCTTCGACCGCCACGCCGACCCGAGCCTGCTCTCCATCGAGGGGAAGAAGGCGCGGCGGGCGGCGACCCTCGTGCTGCTGTATCCGGGCGAGGAGCGCGCCGCGCGGCTCGTGCTCACCCAGCGCCAGCCCACGCTCCGCGCCCACAGCGGGCAGGTCTCGCTCCCGGGCGGCAGCCTGGACGGCGAGGAGACGCCGGAGCAGGCCGCCCTTCGCGAGGGGTGGGAGGAGGTCGGCGTGCCGCCGGAGGCGCCGGAGATCCTGGGGCGGCTCTCGCCGCTCTACATCCCGCCGAGCCGGTTCGCGGTGTGGCCCGTCGTGGCGGCGCTGGGCGTGCGGCCGGCGTTCGTGCCGCAGGAGGAGGAAGTGGCCGCGCTCTACGAGGTGCCCGTCGCCGACCTGCTGGCGGAGGGCGTCCGCCAGCGGACCGAGCGCGTCTCTCCCATCCCCGGCCAGCAGGGGCAGCGGTTCGCGGTGCCCTACTTCGCGCTGGCCGGCCAGGAGGTCTGGGGCGCGACGGCCATGATGCTCGCCGAGTTCGCCGTCATCCTCCGCGAGGCGGTCCGCTAGAGGTAGAAGAGCGCCGTCTGGGAGCGGATGGTCCGCGTGGAGTCGCCCCCGTACGTCACCACGTCGTCCGAGTCGTACGGGACGCCGCCCTGCCGTCCCGCGATCCGCGTGGTGAGCGTCCCGGGCGAGGTGAACACGCTCTCCGCCTCCAGCGGGTAGAACGTGCCCAACTCCGGCTCGTCGATCTCGATCTCGCGGATGAACGGCAGGTCCGCGTCCTCCACCGTCACGAGGCCGTTCTCGTCGCGATAGGTCAGCGTGACCTCGCCGTGCCCACCGGTCGCGTCCACGGCGTACGTGACGACGAGCGGCTCGTTTCCGAAGAGGTCGCAGCCGGTGAGGAGGACGGTGAGCGCGAGGGCGGTGAGAAACAGGCGCATGGCAGGGTCGGGCGTCGCGGAAAAGTAGGGCGGGAGGGGCGCAGGCGCCGGTCGGTATGGGGTGCCCCGGTGGGGTTACAGCTCCGCCGGCTCCACCCGCCAGCCGCCGCCGGGGACCGCTTCCACGAACGCGCCGGGCGTGCTGGTGGAGTGGTAAAACAAGAGCAGGTCGCCGTGCTCCGCCGCGTGCTCGGTGAGCCGGTCGCGCCACGCCTGCGAGGCCTTGCCGTCCACGTCGTACTTAGCCTGGAAGCGGCGGGTGACCTGGCTGGGGCCCGCGAGCACATCGCCGGGGAAGACGGCGCGGAGGCCGCCGCCGGGGCCGTCCGCGAGG
>DUBD01000230.1 GCA_012960515.1 Bacteroidota bacterium
GCCTGCTGCCGAGCCCGATCGAAGAACTCCCGGTCCTGCTGCATCCGGGAGTTGTCGGGCCACGACGGGGCGGTGTCCGCCGTCTACATCGACGAGCGGCGGGTGGTGAGCGGCGGGCGGCAAGCGGCGGAGTGGAACTCGCCCGGGAATGTCGTCGCGGAGGCGATTGCGAAGGGCGCGACGGCGCTGACGCGGATCCCGCGCGAGGCGTAGCTGGCGGCCGCCGCCCGCACGAGCCCTTCCACCCCCGCCTTCGCGGCGGCCACAGCCTCGTGGTTCGCGAGCCCGTAGCGCCCCGCCACGCTGGACATCAGGACCACGGAGCCGCCCTTCGGATCGGGGTTTTTCGGCATCACGCGCGCGGCGGCGCGGACGGCGAAGAACGCCGTGTGCAGGTTCAGGCGCAGCACCTCCTCGAACGCCTCCACCGTCATCGCGTGCGCCGGCTTCAGGTCGATGGAGCCCACGAGGTTCGCGACGCCGTCCACGCGGCCGTGCCGTTCGGCGGCGCCTTTGACGAGGGCCTCCACCTGCGCGGCGTCGGTCGCGTCTAGCGTGAACGCCTCCGCGCCGATCTCGCCCGCCAGCGCGGAGAGCTTCTCGGGATCGCGCGCGCCGAGGACGACCGTCGCGCCGGACTGGCGGAGGCGGCGGGCGAGCGCGGACCCGATGCCGCCGGAGCCGCCGAGGAGGACGTGGACAGGAGCCGACATCAGCGGAGGACGGAGTCGATGACGTGGAGCACGCCGTTCGTGGCGTCGAGGTCCGCGCGGACGATAGTAGCGCGGGTGCCGCCACGCGAGACCGTGGGCGGCGAGCCGGGCGCAAGGTTCAACTCCGGTCCGCCCACGGAGCCAACGCTCTGCTCGATGTCCAGGTCCGCGCTCGGGACGCGGAACGGGAGCGCGTGCGCGAGGAGGAGCGCCCGGACGGCCTCGGGGTCGCTCGGGAGGTCACCTGCCGCGGCGAACGCGGCGTCTGAGGGCGCGAACAGCGTGAACGGCCCCTCGGCCGCGAGGTCCTCCACCACGCCGCTCTCGCGGAGCAGCCGGCGGAGCGTGGTCAGATCGCCAGTCTCGGCCACGCGGTCCACCACCGTCGCGCCCGACGTGGACGGGCGCGGGGCATCCGCCAGCGTTCCGCCGTCAGCGCCGGCGGCTGGCATCGGCTCGATGGAAGCCGCGGTCTCGGAAATGGAGGCGGGCTCTTCGGGCTCCTCGGAGCCGCACGCGGTCATCGTGAGGGCCAGCAGGCCGGTCAGGAGCAGTCGGGTCATGGGCGTATCGGGAGAGGCAACCTGAAGGCTCACGCCTCGCCAGAGGTTCCGCCAGCCGGGGGCGGCGGGGCCGAGGCTCCGTCTCCGCCTCGGCGCTGCTGGCGCCGCGCGATGGACTCCTTCGTCCAGTCCTGCGCCACGTCCTCTTCGCGGCGCATGAACCGGTAGACCGGGTAAAGCAGCACGAAGGCCAGCAGGAAGAACCCGGCCGTCGTGCCCAGGATGACGAGGATCCAGTTGATGTCAGCCATAGCAGGCGGTGTCTCGGGAGTGAACCCGTCTCGGGCGGTTGCGTTCTCCGCCCATGCCGGACTTCCCCGCCCCCACCGTTCGTGTCGTGGATGTGTATCCCTATCGGGAGGCCACATCCGGCCGCCAGTTCCTCGTGCTGCACCGTGCCGAAGGGCACGCCTACGCCGGAGCCTGGCGGATGGTCGGGGGTAAGATCGACCCGGGGGAGACGGCGTGGGCGGCGGCGCTCCGGGAGCTCCGCGAGGAGACCGGGATGGTCCCCCGGCGGTTCTGGTCGCTCCCCAGCGTTAACACGTTCTATGACTGGTCGCGCGACATCGTCGCGCTGGCGCCCGCGTTCGCCGCGGAGGTCCAGGGCGGCGTGACCCTGTGCGCGGAGCACGACGCCTACGAATGGCTCCCGCCCGCCGAGGCCGCCAGCCGGCTGGGATGGCCGGAGCAACAACGGCTTCTCCGGCTCGCGGACGCGCTGCTGGAGGCGGGTCCGCTCGCGCCCTCATGGGAGATCCCCCTCCCGCCGCGCGGGAAGAACGGGGGCCATTCGTAGACTCCTCCTCACATCCGACCCACACGGGGGAATGCCTGACTCCAACGCCGGAGAGCTCCGCTATAAGACCACAGTACCCATACGCTTTGTCAAAATATCTGGGGGAACAGTGCGTTTTGCACTGGGCACAGATTTACGAGTTACCAACCGCCTCGCTGAGGCTTTTCAATGTTTACGGACCTCGTTCCAGAACATCAGGTACTTATGGCGCAGTTTTTG
>DUBD01000231.1 GCA_012960515.1 Bacteroidota bacterium
CGGAATCCTGTGGACTGGTCCGGGTGAGCCGTTCGCACAAGCGTCGGTTTCCGGCGTGCAGCCCCTCGGTGCCACGTTCTACGTCGGCACGCGCGCCTCGTACGCAACGGCCCTCTTCGATGTGAGCGTCGATCTGGACCCGTCGGGGTCTCGTCCCCCCGCGACTGCGGATCAGTTGCTGACGCTGGGCCTTCTCGCCGGCGCAAATCTCGACGCGGAGGGGATCGGGCTGCGGATCGCGGCAGGCCCTGCGTACGTGCGGACGGTCCAATCGTACGGGACAGACCTGGACGAGATCGGCGGCGCTGTGGAGGTGGCCGTCGGCACCCGGCAGCTGTTGCCGTTCCTGGACCTGGAGGCCGGCCTGCACCTCACGCGAACCCGCACGAACGACCAACGCGGTATCCGGCTGGGCGCACGCTTCCAGCTTTGACACGAGCCCTCCTTCTGGCGCTCGGCCTCACGGCTCCCCCGACCGCCAGCGCGCAGGACGCCCCGTCGGGCTGGCGGGTCGCGCCGAGCGCGGGCATCGTCACCACATTCCAGCCGACCCTCGGTCTCCGCGTGGAACGCGCGAGTGCCCCCGTTCACATCGGCGTCCGTGGCTGGGCGATCACGGATGGCCTCGGCACGGACGACGGCGCGACGATGGCCGGCGGCGGCCTGGACACCCGAGTGTCTATCGGCGCCCGTGGGCGATGGGCCGAGCTCTGGGCCGCGACCGGCCTCGGCGTCGCAACGCTGGACCACAGCCCTGGCGGCTTCGGCTGCTCGCCCGAGTTCGAGGTGTGTAGTCCCGCTCCCTCCTCCGCGTTCCGTGGGCTTCGCCCGTACGTCCCGCTGGCGGTCGGCGTGGACGTGTACCCGACGCCGGCCGTCGGCATCGGCGGAGCCATCGAGGGAGCGGTGATGGCGGGCCCCGCGAACGTCTCCGAGCTCAGCGTCGGGCTCCGCGTCCGCGCCGCGAGATAAATCGCGCACCGGCGCCGCCAGCGGGGCGGGCATAGAAAAAGCGGCGGCCTCCGAAGAGACCGCCGCCTGTTCTGCACGAGGCAGGGAGGACTACTTGTCGTCCTCCTCGTCGTCGTCGGAGAGGGCCTCCGAGACGACCTCGCCTGCGGGCTTCGAGAGCTCCTCGGGCACTTCGATGTCGGACGGGTCGCCGGTGTTCGGCGTACCCGCGATGGCATCGTTGGCCGGGGTCTCGTCGTCCGTCGCGGCCTCGACCTCGCCGGCGACGCCCTCGGTCTGAACCTCACCGCCCTTGAGGGCAGCCTGGCTCTTTTCCGAAGTCGGCGTGGCGCCCTGGTCCTCGGCGCGCTGCGCCGTGGCCTCTTCGCCCTGCGTCGGCTCCTCCTCGCCACGGTTGCCCGTGCCGACGGAGCCTTCGAGGTCGGAAGCAGCCGAAGCCGGGGTCGGGGTGAGGTCGCCCTCTTCGGGCTGCTCGGCCTCGACCGGCTTGGACTCGGACTCGCTGGCCGTCGCCTCTTCCTCCGCCAGCTGGTCGCGGAGAGCCGCGAGGCCGGAGAGTTCACCGAGGGTGGCCGGGCCGGAGTTGGCGCGCTGGTACTCGCTGACGGAGCGGCGCTCCTCCTGGATGCGGCGCGTCTTCTCCATCCGCTCGGCGTGGCGCTCAGCGCGCTCCGCCGCACGGCGCTGGGCCGTCTGCGAGCCGACGATCTCGCGATCCTCGCGGTCGAGCCGGATCACCGTCATCTCGATCTCGTCGCCAACCGCGTAGGACTCGGAGGGACGATCGAGGTGGCTGGCCGGGATGAACGCCTCCGCACCGAGCGGGAGCTCCGCGACGATGCCACCGGCGTTGATGTCCGTGACCGTGCCGGTCGTGAGGGTGCCCTCGGCGTAGACCTCGGCGAACTGGACCCACGGGTCCGTCTGGACCTGCTTGTGGCCCAGCGAGATGCGCCGGTTGGCCACGTCGATGTCCGTGACGATGACGTCGAGCTCCTGGCCCTTCTTCACCACCTCAGACGGGTGCTTCACCCGACGCGTCCACGAGAGATCGGAGACGTGCACCAGCCCGTCGATGCCGGGCTCGAGCTCGACGAAGGCGCCGAACGTCGTGATGTTGCGGACCTTCCCGCGCGTGATCGTTCCGACGGGGAACCGCTCCAGCAGACCCTCCCACGGGTCGGGCTCGAGCTGCTTCATGCCGAGGCTGATCTTCTTGTCGTCGTCGTCGATCGAGAGGATCTTGACCTGGACCGTCTGGCCCAGCTGCACCTTCTGG
>DUBD01000232.1 GCA_012960515.1 Bacteroidota bacterium
CCAACGAGTATTGGGCCTGCGCAGACGCCGCGACGAACGACAGGCAGGCCAAGAGAAACAGGCGCACGGGAACACAGAAGGATGTGCACCCAAGCTAGGTCGCTCCCGGCCTCGGGAGTTCCCGAACCGCGTGCCCTAGGCGGCGGGCGGCGGAGCCGAGTCCTCGTGCGCCTCCACCGTCTGACTGGCGGTCGCGATGGACGGTGCCATCTCACGCTCGTGGATGTAGCGCTGGAACGCCTTCTGGCTCAGCAGCACACCGACGACGCCCGCGATGATCGCGAGGTCCGCGATGTTGCCGATCGGGAAGACTTGGATGGACCGCCCGAACGCCTCGAAGCGGCCGATGTCCAGATGGAAGAAGTCCACCACGCAGCCGTGGAGCAGGCGCGCGCTCTGGACGCCCGGCCCGCACTCGCCGAAGATGGTCCCGTAGAACACGCGGTCGATCACGTTGCCGAGCGCGCCGCCGAGGATCAGTGCCAGCGAGAGGCGGTAGCCCGCGGGCGCCTCGCGCACGTGCCGGAGATAGGCGAAAATGGCGCCCGTCGCGATGACGGAGAAGACGCTCAGCGCCATCTTGCCGAGGTCGCCGTTGCCGAGGCGCACCCCGAAGGCCATCCCCGGGTTCTCGGTAAACGTCCACTTCAGCACGTCCCCGATCACGGGGATGGACTGACCGAGGTACATCTGCGTCGCCACGATGACCTTGGTGATCTGGTCAACGAGGACGATGGCGAGGGTGAGCCAGAGGACGCGCATGGAGCAGGGGTGATCGTCGGGCGGGACCGCCAGCGGGGCGGGCGCTTAAGAGGCGGAGCGGAGAACGGCGATGCGAACGGGGCCGGTACCGAGATCCGTCTCCGTGGTAGCGTCCCCCGCGAGGTCTCCTTCGGCGGGAGCGAGCGCGAGGGCGAGCGTCTCACCCGTCACGTAGTCCCGGTGCGCGTCGATGGCAGCGAGCACGTCGGCCGGGGCGGCGTACGTCACCTCGATGCGGTCGGTGACGTCGTAGTCGGCGGTCTTGCGGAGCGCTTGGACGCGGTTGACGAACTCGCGTGCCAAGCCCTCCGCGCGGAGCGCGTCCGTGACCGTCGTGTCCAGCGAGACCGTGACCGTTCGGTCTCCGGAGACCTCCTGGCGCACCGGGCGCCCTTCGACACCCTCGCTGGTGATCTCCAGGTCGCCCGCGCCGAACTCGGTCTCTTCGCCCGCGACCGCCAGCACCACGCGTCCGTCGGTCTCGTACCGCGCGATCTGCTCTGCGGTCATCGCCTCGATGGCGGCCTTCGCGGCGCCCATCTTCTTGCCCATCCGGCGGCCGAGAGCTTTGAAGTTGGGCCGGGCGCTCTTGTGCACGAGCCCGCCGTCGCCGCTGACCGTCTCCAGCGCTTTAACGTTGACCTCGTCCAGGATCACGTCCTCCACCGAGCGGAGCGTCGCCTCGTCCACGCCGCCCACGCCAGTCACGACGAGCAGCGCCGCCAGCGGCTGGCGGACGCCGATGCTGGCGTCGTTGCGGAGGGCGAGCGTCGCGGTGACGACGGCGCGGGCGAGCGCCATCCGGTCCTCCAGTTCGGTATCCAGCCGGGCCGCTTCGGGTTCGGGGAAATCCGTCAGGTGGACGCTTTTTCCCGGCCGAAGCTGACCGTACAGCCACTCCGCCGTAAACGGCGCGATGGGCGCCATGAGCTGCGCAGAGACCGCGAGGCACTCGTAGAGCGTGTCGTAGGCGGCGCGCTTGTCGGCGTCGTCCGTGGACTTCCAGAACCGGCGGCGGCTGCGGCGGACGTACCAGTTGGAGAGGTCGTCTACGAACGTCTGCACGGAGCGGGCCGCGCGGGTCGGGTGGTAGTCCTCGAAGGCGGCGTCCGTCTCCGCGATGGTGCTCTGGAGGCGCGAGAGGATCCAACGGTCCAACTCCGAGCGGCGCTCGTCCGGCGTGGCGGCGTCCGCGTCGTAGTGGTAGCCGTCTACATTCGCGTAGGTCGCGAAGAAGCGGTACGTGTTGATGAGCGTGCCGAAGAACTTCCGCCGCGTGTCCAGGATCGCGTCGTCGGAGTAGCGGAGGCTCTCCCACGGGGGGGAGGCGGCCATCATCGTCCAGCGGACGGGGTCGGCGCCGTGCTCCGCCAGCGCGGCGAAGGGGTCCACGGCGTTGCCCTTGGACTTGGACATCTTCTGCCCCTCGGCGTCCAGCACGAGGCCGTTCACGACCACGTTCTTGTAGGCGACGCTATCGGT
>DUBD01000233.1 GCA_012960515.1 Bacteroidota bacterium
GCGCGAGCTACGGCGATGGAGCGCGACGCGGCGGGACGGCTCCGGGGCCGCGTGGAGGCCGATCTGGATTCGCCGGACAGAGCCTAGTAGCCGAGCCCGAAGCCGTAGGGGAAGAGCGGGTCGTAGTCCGCGTCGCCGAGGTTGAGCGGTTGCTGTGCCACGGTCCGCGGCCAGGTGAACGGCAGCCGCCCCGTGGGCGCGAAGGTGCCGAAGAGCACGTCGGCCACGCCGCCGCCCTCCGACCCCGGCAGCCACGCCGCGAGGACCGCGTCGCTCGCCTCGAACACCTCCGGGACCACGAGCGGACGGCCGGAGAGCAGGACCGTCACGACCGGCACGCCCGCCCCGCTGGCGGTCGCGATGACGGCCGCGTCTTCCTCCGGGAGGCGGAGCGCGAGATCGTCGCCGAACATCTCCGCGTACGGCCGCTCGCCCACGACCGCCACGATCACGTCTGCGCCCTCGGCGCCGGATCCGTCGGCGGAGTGGGTGACCTCCGTGCCCGGTCCTGCCGCTTCGCGGATGCCTTCCAGGATCGTGGTGCCCTTCGTGATCGCGCCCGTCGCGCCCTGCCAGTCGATGGTCCAGCCGCCGCTCTGGATCCCGATGTCGTCCGCCGCCGCGCCGACGACGTGGATCCTGCCGAGCGGCGCCGCCAGCGGGAGGCGCTCCTCACGGTTCTGGAGCAGCACGACCGACTCGCGGACGGCCTGCCGCGCGACCGCCCGGTGCGCCTCCGAGCCGAAGGCCGCGACGTGCAGCGGCTCGGCCGACCAGTCGGGCTCGAACAGTCCGGCGGCAAACTTGACGCGCAGGATCCGGCGCACGGCATCGTCGATGCGGGACATGGGGATGGAGCCGTCTTCCACCAACTCGGTCAGCGTGCGGACGAACAGCTCGTAGCGCGCCGGGACCATGACCATGTCCATCCCCGCGTTGATGGACGTCTCGATGTCGCTGCGGTAGTCGCCCGGGATCTCGTCGATGGCGGCGAAATCCGAGATCAGGAAGCCCTCGAAGCCCAACTCCTCCTTGATGATCTCCGTCAGCATCCGCCGGCTGGCGGAGGCCTTCACGCCGTTCCAACTGCTGTACGAGGGCATGATGGTCGCCACACCCGCCGCGATGGCGGTGACGTAGCCCTGCATGTGGACCTCGCGCAGTTCGGCCTCGGAGATTCGCGCGTCGCCGCGGTCGAAGGGGTAGTCCACGCCGTCCAGCGTGATGCCGGTGCCGAGCGTGGTCCCGCCGTCCGCCGCGAAGTGCTTGGCGCAGGCGACCACGCGATCCGGCGCGCCGGGGTCGTCGCCCTGGTAGCCGCGGACGGCGGCTTCGCCGAGGGACGCGACGAGCGCGGGATCCTCCGCGAAGCCCTCGTACGTGCGGCCCCAGCGGTCATCGCGCGGGACGGCCACGGAGGGCGCGAAGGTCCAGTTGATGCCCGTCGCGCGGACCTCTCGCGCGGTGACGTGCGCGATCTCTTGCACGAGGTCCGGGTTGCGCGTCGCGCCCAGCCCGATGTTGTGCGGGAAGACCACGGCGCCGACCACGTTGGCGTGCCCGTGCACAGCGTCCACGCCGTACAGCAGCGGGATGCCGAGCCGGGTCTGGCTCGCGAGGTCCTGATATCGCTGGACCATCGCGGTCCAGTCCTCGCGGCTGTTGGTGACCGGGTCTGAGCCGCCGCCGTTGAGGATGGAGCCGAGCGCGTACGTGTGGATGTGCGCCTCGTCGGTGAGGAACTCCTGATCCGCCTGCGTCATCTGGCCGATTTTCTCCGCGAGCGTCATCTGCGCCAGCAGCGCGTCCACCTGCGGATCGAACGAGCGGTAGAGGGCCTGCCCAGTCGGGCCGCCAGCGGGCGGCGGCGGGGCGGCGGTGCAGCCGGCAAGGACGAGGCCGCAAAGGAGGAGGGCACGCATCGGGAGAACGGGTAGGGGAGGAGAAGCTACTCGGCGGCTCGGTGAACCTCGCGCGACGGGCGAACCCCACAGCCGCTCTCGGGTAGCTTGAGGCATGAGCACCCTCCGCATCAACGGCGAGGCCCGCGAGGTCCCCGCCGACCTCTCCGTCCGCGACCTTCTCTCGCACCTCGGGCGCGATCCCGAGCAGCCCGGCGTCGCCGTGGCCGTCAACGACCGCGTGGTGCGCCGCGCGCTCTGGGACGAAACGGCCGTCCCGGCCGATGCCCGCGTCGAGATCATCACGGCCTCGCAGGGAGGATGAGCAGCCCCGATACCCCGCGCCCCGCTGGCGCCGCCGATGAGCGAGACGACCTCTGGGAGGTCGGCGGGCTGACGCTGCGCTCGCGCGTGCTCCTCGGGACGAGCCGCTACCCCAGCCTCCAGTCCCTGCTGGACAGCGTGGAGGCCAGCGGCACCGAGCTCGTGACCGTCGGCGTGCGCCGCGTGGACCTCGCCGGCGGCGACGGCGCCACGCTCCTCGGCGCGCTCCGCCAGCGCGACGGGGCCGGCGGTCGCCCGCTCCACCTCCTGCCCAACACGGCCGGCTGCTTCACGGCCCGCGAGGCGGTTCTCACCGCGCAACTCGCGCGCGAGGCGCTGGAGACCGACCGCATCAAGCTGGAGGTCATCGGCGACGACGAGACGCTCCACCCGGACCCCATCGAACTGGTCAAGGCCGCGGGCGAACTCGTGGCCGATGGTTTCGAGGTGTTCGCCTACTGCGGCGACGACCCGATCACAGCCAAGCGCCTCGCGGACCTCGGCTGCGCGGCCGTCATGCCGCTCGGCGCGCCCATCGGGAGCGGGATGGGGCTGACGAATCCGTACGCGCTCCGCATCCTCCGCGAGATCCTCCCGGACGTGCCGCTCGTCGTGGACGCGGGGATCGGCACGGCCTCGGACGCGGCGCTCGCGATGGAGTTGGGCTACGAGGGCATTTTGCTCAATACGGCCGTCGCCGGAGCGGAAAGGCCGCCGCAGATGGCCGCCGCCATGCGGCACGCCGTCGAGGCCGGGCGCCTCGCGTATCGCGCCGGGCGCATCCCGCGCCGCCTCTACGCCGAGGCGAGCACGCCCGAAGAAGGTCGGATCGAGCTGGGACCGTGAGCCTTCCGCGTCTCCTCCTTATCGCCGACGGGTTCGCGACGGGCCGCGGCTCCGGTCCCCGCGCCCAAACGCCCGAGGCCGTCCGCACGCGCACCGCCGAGGCGGTGAGTGCCGGCGTCCGCTGGGTGATGCTCCGCGACCACGCCGCCGACGAGGCCACGTTCGCGCGAGCCGCCGCCCGGCTGGCGGAGCGGTTGGGCGACGCGTGCCCCGGCATCCGGCTGTGCGTCAACACGCGAGGGGAGGTCGCGAAGCGGCTGCGCGCTGACCTGCACGTCGGCACGCGCGGGCCCGCCGTGGCAGACGCGGCCCCCCTCGTCCCGACAGTCGGCGTCTCCGCGCATTCGGCAGACGACGTCGCAGCTGCCGCCCGCGACGGTGCCGCGTACGCGACGGTCTCGCCGATCTTCCGCACCGCCACCCACCCGGACACCGCACCCGCGGGCCTCGACCTCCTCCGCCAGTCGGCCGAGGCGGCACCGGGTCTGCCGCTCTTCGCACTCGGCGGGATCACGCCCCCGCGCGTGGCGGACTGCCGCCAGGCCGGGGCCTACGGGGTCGCCGTGCTCTCCGGCATCCTGGACGCTCACCGTCTCGCGCGAACCGTCGAGCAGTATCTCTCGTCGCTCTCCTGACGTCTCTCGATCCGACTCTCTCATGAACGTAGCGCTCACCATTGCAGGCTCGGACTCCGGCGGCGGCGCCGGCATCCAGGCCGATCTCAAGACCTTCGAGGCGCTCGGCGTGTTCGGCACGAGCGCGATCACGGCGATCACGGCGCAGAACACCCGCGGCGTGACCGACGTGGTGGTGCTGGAGCCCGAGGCCGTCGTCCACCAGATCGAGGCCGTCGCGGCGGACTTCGCCATCGGCGCGGTCAAAACTGGGATGCTCGCGACGGCGCCCATCGTGGAGGCCGCCGGTGAGACGATCCAGCGGCTCGGGCTCGGGCCGCTCGTCGTAGACCCCGTCATGGTGGCCACGAGCGGCGACCCGCTCCTCGCGCCCGACGCCGTGGAGGCGTACCGCCGCGTGCTCTTCCCGCTGGCGGACGTGATCACGCCCAACACGCTGGAAGCGCAGGCGCTCACCGGCCTCCCGGTCCGCACCCTGGACGACGCCCGCCGCGCCGCCGACGCGCTCCGCCAGCTGGGCGTCCGCGCCGCGCTGGTCAAGGGCGGCCACCTCGACGGCGAGACGGAGGCCGTGGACGTGCTCGCGGACCAGGAAGGGGAGACCCTCTTCCGCTCCGAGCGCATCGAGACGACGAGCACGCACGGCACGGGCTGCACGATGGCCTCCGCCATCGCGGCGCATCTCGCGAACGGCCACGCCCTCCGCGAGGCCATCGCGGGCGCGAAAGCGTACCTGACGGAGGCGCTCCGGCACGCGCCCGGGCTGGGCAGCGGGCACGGCCCCGTGCGCCACCTGTGGTCCCTCACCAAACCGTGACGATCCATCCGCCTCATCTTCACGTGAGGCTCGGCGAGACCCTCCCTATCTTGCCCGTCCTGCGCCGGTAGCTCAGCTGGATAGAGCGCGACACTACGGATGTTGAGGTCGGGGGTTCGAATCCTCCCCGGCGCGCAGAACCGCCCCCTGCTTCGGTAGGGGGCGGTTTTTGTTTGGGCCTGCTCGGCGCTCCGTTCTCCGCGAGCGCCTGCCGACTCACGCCGCCAGCGCCTCGCGGAGACACGCGGCAGCCCTCGCGATGGAGGCGTCCGCTTCGTGAAGCCACGGCGTCCAGAGCTGCCACATGTGGAAGGCTCGCGGCTCGACGTGGAGCGAGACCGCGGCCCCGAGCGCGTGCGCTCGCCCCGCCAACAGGCGCGAATCGTCCAGTAGCACCTCGCGTGCGCCCACCTCGATGTGCGTACGTGGGAGCCGGGACAGGTCCGCGAGGAGCGGCGAGACCTCCGGATCGTCGTCGGCGTGGTGGGGGAACGTGAGCGCCGCGAGCTGGCGGTCGTCCTCGTCGGCGTTCATCGGGTCACGGGGCATGTTCGCCTCGCGCGTGTGGCTCTGGCCGGTCCGGTCCGTATTGGGCGAGAACAGCGCGAGGGCGCGGACGGGCGCGTCGTCGTCAGCGAGCGCGAGGGCGGTGACGAGCGCGAGGTGCCCGCCCGCGCTATCGCCCGCGAGGACGACGGGGCCGTTCGCCTGCACCGCACGGACCGCTGCGAGCGCGTCGTCTCGCTGGGCAGGCCAGGGGTGCTCTGGGGCGAGGCGATACCGCGGCAGCACCACGTCCACGCCCAGCGCCTCCGCCAGCGCGGCGGCGGGACGCAGGTGCGTCTCGGGCGAGCCGAATACGTAGCCGCCCCCGTGGAGCCAGACGGCGGTGCCCTCGTGCGTCCGCTCCGCGGGCGTCACGCGAAGGGCGTCGATGCCGCCGAGCGTCTCGGCGGTGCCCAGGTCGGGCTGTCCGCTGGCGCCGAGCATGAGCCGCGCGAACGCCTCGCGCATGGCGGGCGGATCGCCGTCTACGGAGTGCGCGTCGATCCGTGCGGCCACGTCCTCCCATCCGATAGAGCCGGAGAACGGGCCGCGAACGTGGTCGCGCCAGGAAGGAGTCGGCACGCTACAGGTCGATGGAGAGGACAGAGCCCCCGTCCACGCGGTAGTTGGAGCCGACGACGAAGCTGGCCTTCTCGGAGCAGAGGAACGCGATGACGGCCGCGACCTCCTCGGGCTTGCCGCGCCGCTTCAGCACGAGGTGCGGGCGCTCCTCTTCGAGAAAGCTCTCGATGGCCTCGTCCATGCTCACGCCCATCTCGTCGGCGCGCTTCTTCATCATGCCGTCCGTCATGTCCGTCGCGATGAAGGCGGGCGCGACGGAGTTGACGAGCACGCCGTCCGGCGCGTACTCCTGCGCCATGCCCTTCACGAAGGTGAGGACCGCGGCCTTCGCGGCGTTGTAGACCACCTCGTCCGAGTACGGCTGCGCGACGTTCTCGCTCGTGACGTAGACCACGCGGCCCCAGCCGCGCTCGCGCATCGGCGGGACGAACGCCTTGGCCATGCGGACGCCGCTCATCATGTCGGTCTGCCACGCGTGCATCCAGTCGTCCTCGGAGATGTCCGCCAGCGGGTCGCCCTTCGCGCCGGTGACGCCCGCCGTGTGGACGAGGATGTCGATGTCCCAGTCCGTCGCGTCCTGGATCGCGCGGGCCCCGTCCATGCTCGTCAGGTCCGCGACGACCGTCTGGAGCATGTCGCCGGTGCCGCCGAGGAGGTCGGTCGTGGTAGCGAGTTCGTCGCCGTCGAGGTCGGTGAGGAGGACGCGGGCGCCTTCGTCCAGCAGGAGGCGGGCGGTTTCCATGCCCATGCCGCCAGCGCCGCCGGTGATGACCGCAGCGCGGCCGGAGATTCCGAGATCCATGAGGAGAGGGGAAGAGAGAGAGGGGGGCTCTCTATCTCGCCCCTCCGTGGCGGTTCCCTCCCGCCGGGCTGGCGGTGGCCGCGGGCGTTAGTCTGGCGGCCCCACCCGTCCCCAGCCATGCCTTCCCGTCGCGACTTCCTCTCCGTCGGCGTTGCCGCCGGCGCTGCCTCTCTGCTCCCGCCCCCGCTGGCAGCCCACGCCGCTAGTCCCGGCGCCCCGCCCGCTTCTGCGGCGCCCGTCCCGGACCTCACGGCCGAGGACGTCGCGCACGCCGAGCGCGTGATCGGGCTGGAGTTCCGGCCGGATCAGCGCGAGCTCCTGCTGCCCGATGCGCAGTATCGGCTCGGCGTCTACGAGACGATCCGCCAGCAGGAGCCCGCGAACAGCGTCGCGCCCGTCCTCTCGCTGGACCTCCCGGCGCCGCCCGCGCCTCGCGGCCCCATGCGGACGCGGATCCCCGCCCGCGTCACGTCCACCCCGAGCGAGACCGACCTCGCGTTCGCCTCCATCCCCGAGCTGGCGGCGCTGCTCCGCGCGCGGCGGGTGTCGTCCGTGGAACTGACGCAGCTCGCGTTGGACCGCCTCCAACGATTCGATCCGCAGCTCAAGGCGACGGTCTCGCTCCTGGAGGAACGCGCGCTCCGCACGGCCCGCCAGCGGGACGAGGACCTGGCGCGCGGCGTGGACCTCGGGCCGCTCCACGGCATCCCGTACGGCGCGAAGGACCTGCTCGCAGCCCGGGGCGCACCGACGACATGGGGCGCGAGGCCGTTCCGCGACCAGCGGTTCGAGGAGGACGCGGCGGTCGTGGAACTCCTGGATGCTGCGGGCGCGGTCCTCGTCGCCAAGCTCACGCTCGGCGCGCTCGCGTGGGGCGACGTCTGGTTCGGCGGGCGCACCAACAACCCGTGGAACGTAGAACAGGGGAGCAGCGGCAGCAGCGCGGGGCCGGGCGCGGCCGTCGCGGCGGGGCTCGTGCCCTTCGCGATCGGGAGCGAGACGTACGGCTCCATCGTCTCGCCGAGCACGCGGAACGGCGTCACCGGCCACCGGCCCACGTTCGGGCGCGTTCCCACGCGCGGCGCGATGGCGTTGGCGTGGAGCCTGGACAAGCTCGGGCCCATGGCGCGATCTGCCGAGGACGCCGCCATCGTGTTCGACGCCGTGCGTGACGTGGAGACGGACCACGGCGACCTCGGCTTCCCGTTCGATCCCGCCGAGGACCTCCGAGGCATCCGGCTCGGCTACGTCCCGGTCCTGTTCGACGAGGCCGAGGGCGCAGGCGGAGACGCCGACCGCGAGTCGCTCCGCGTGCTCCGCGACCTCGGCGCCGATCTCGTGCCCGTCGCGCTTCCCGATGGCCCGGAGGTGAGCGCGGTCATGGACCTGACGGTAACCGTGGAAGCCGCCGCCGCCTTCGACGGGCTCACGCGCTCCGGTCGCGTGGACGAACTCGTCCGCCAGGAGCGCTTCGCGTGGCCCAACACCTTCCGCCACGGCCGGCTGATCCCGGCGGTGGAGTATCTCAACGCGCAGCGGATCCGCCGCCGGCTGGCGGACCAGACCGAGGCCGTCCTGCAGGAGGTCCACGCGCTCGTGACGCCGAGCGTGGGGGGGACCCAGTTGGCGCTGACCAACCTCACCGGCCACCCGGCCGTCGCCGTGCCGAACGGGTTTTTCCCCCTCCAGGACGCCGATCCCGCTGACCCGCGCCGCCAGCCGCACTCGCTCACGTTCGTCGGGCGGCTCTACGCGGACCACGCGGCGCTGCGGGCAGCCCATGCCTACCAGCGCGCGACGGCGTTCCACCGGATGCGGCCTCCCGTGGGCGGCTGAGAGATGACGAGGACCAGTCGGAGGCAGAGGCGGAGAGACCCGTCAGGGTGAGCTATGGCTGTGTTTCCAATCGGTTACGTCTGGGGGCTCTCGTGGCAGGGAGCGGCTGGAAGTCGTAGTGTCGATATCCGATAACGACATTCGATACCGAGGTCCATGCTCCGCGAGATCCTCCTCGGCTTCGTCCGCGTCCACATTCTCCACCACGCTGCCGAGGAGCCATTCTTCGGCTCGTGGATGATGGGGGAGCTCGCTTCCCACGGCTACGATGTGGGGCCGGGCACGCTCTACCCGATCCTCCACCGCATGGAGGAAGACGGCTACCTCACGAGCGAGGAGCGCACCGAGGGCGGCCGGAACCGCCGCTACTACCGCGCGACAGCGCTCGGCCGTGAGGCGCTGGCGGAGGCGCGTGCGAAGGCGAAGGAGCTCACGCGCGAAGTCGCGCCGGGCGATGGAGGACCCGCTTCCCCTTCTGACTCATGACATCACCCTCCTCACCTCCGCGGCTCGCGCGCGAACTGGGGACGTTCGGCGCCGTGATGATGGGGCTCGGCTCCATCGTCGGCACTGGCGTGTTCGTCAGCATCGGCATCGCGGCGGGCGTGGCCGGACCGGCCGTGGTGCTGGCGGTCGCCATCGGCGCGCTCGTGGCGACGTTCAACGGTCTCTCCAGCGCGCAGTTGGCGGCGAACCATCCGGTCTCCGGCGGCACGTACGAGTACGGCTACCGCTTCCTCACCCCCACGCTCGGGTTCGCCGCGGGCTGGATGTTTCTCGTCGCGAAAAGCGCCTCGGCCGCGACCGCCGCGCTCGGCTTCTCCGGCTACCTCCTCCTCGCGCTCGGCGTGGACGCCAGCCGCTGGCTCGTGCCGGTCGCGCTGGCGGCGACGGCCCTCATCACGGCCGTGGTCTATTCCGGGCTCCGGCGCTCCAACGTGACCAACATCGCGGTGGTCTCCATCACGCTCGCCGCGCTGGCGGCCTTCGTCGCGGCCGGCACCCCGACGGCCCTGGCGAACGCGGGCGCCAGCTTCGCGGACTTCTTCGAGGCGCCCGATGGCGGCGGCGGGCTCCGGTCCGTGCTCTACGCCTCGGCGCTGATGTTCGTGGCCTACACCGGCTACGGGCGAATCGCCACGCTCGGCGAGGAGGTCAAGTCCCCGCGCACTACGATCCCGCGCGCGATCATCGTGACGCTGTGGGTCACGGCGGGGCTCTACGTCGCCGTCGCGCTCGTGGCGGTCGGCGCAGTGGGCGCGGATGGTATGGCCTCCGCGACGGCCGACCGGGCCGCTCCGCTCGAGGTCGCCGCTCGCGCGTTCGCGATTCCGGGTGTGGCGGAGGTCGTGGCCTTCGGCGCGATCACGTCCATGCTCGGCGTGCTGCTCAACCTCGTGCTCGGGCTCTCGCGCGTGCTCCTCGCGATGGGGCGGCGGGCGGACGTGCCCCGCCTCTTCGGTCGGCTGGACGCCGCCGGCACCACGCCGGGCCCGGCCGTCCTGATGATGGGCGCCGTCATTGCGGGGATCGCGCTCGTGGGCGACGTGCGGACGACGTGGTCGTTCAGCGCGTTCGCGGTCCTCGTCTACTACGCCGTCACCAACCTCGCGGCGCTGTTCGTGCCGGACGACGGGCGGCTGTTCCCGAAGTGGGTATCCGTCGCGGGGCTCGTCGCGTGCGCCGGGCTGGCGTTTTTCGTGGAGCCGTTGTACTGGGGCGTCGGTCTGGCGATTCTGGCCGTCGGCCTCGTGTGGCACGCCATCGCGCGCCGGGTGCGTGGCCCGGTTGACTCCCCTTCGCTTCCTTCATGACCGATCCCGTTCGCCTCGCGCTCGCGCCCGTCCTGCTGTGGCAGGGGCGCCGCCTCTTCCAGACGATCCCGCGCCTGCCCGAGCCCGAGGGCGACCGCCATGGCATGATGGGGGAGGGACCGGGCCTCCGCTTGCTGGTGGTCGGCGATTCCTCCGGTGCCGGGGTGGGCGTGGACACGCAGACCGAGGCGTTGCTGGGCCGGACTGTCGCCCGGCTGGCGGAGCGGTTCCGCGTGACGTACCGCCTGGAAGCCCGCCACGGATCGACGATCCCGCGCACGCTGCGGCACCTCCGGAAGCAGGACCCCGAGCCGTTCGACGTCGCGCTGCTGGGGGTCGGGCTCAACGATGTGATCGCGGGCCGGGCGCTCGGCCCGTGGCTCCAGTCCTACTCCGACCTCGCCGACGACCTCCGCCAGCGGTTCGGGGTCGGGCACCTCGTCGTGTCCGGGCTGCCGCCCATCGGCGAGTTCCCGGCGGTCCCGCAGCCGCTCCGGTGGGTGCTCGGGCGGACGGCGCGCCGGCACGACCGCGCCCTCCGCGAGTGGGCCTCGACGCAGCCGGAAGCGACGTTCATCGATTTCGAGACCGTGCCCGGAGACCCGCTCCACGGCGTCCCGATGCGCGAGGTGATGGCGACCGACGGGTTCCACCCGGGGCCTCGGATCTACGACGAGTGGGGGCGCCGCGCGGCGGAGGCCATCGCACACGCCACCGGGTAGGGAGCCTGGGCGAGGAAGGGGCGTACGCCGGACTTTACCCTCTCCGTCTCCATGCCTGACTCGCCCGTCGCGCTCATCACCGCCGCCAGCCGGGGGATGGGTGCCGCCATCGCCCGCCGCCTCCACGCCGATGGCTACCGCCTCGCGCTCTTCTCCCGCTCGGACGACGTGCTCGCGCTGGCGGACACGTTGGGCGCGCTCGGCGTCACCGGCTCTGTTGCGGAGCCTGCGGATCTCGAACGCCTCGTCTCGACGACCCTGGAGGCGTACGGACGCATCGACGCCGTGGTGTGCAACACGGGGCACCCCGCCGGCGGGGATCTCCTGGACATCTCCGATGCCGACTGGCACGCGGGGCTCGACCTCGCGCTGATGAACACGGTCCGGCTGGCGCGGCTCGTCACGCCCACCATGGAGGCGCAGGGCGGCGGCGCCTTCGTCAACGTCTCGTCCTTCGGCGCGAAGGAGCCGTCGTCGAGCTTCCCCGTCTCATCCGTCGTACGGGCTGGGCTTGGCGCGTTCGTCTCGCTTTACGCCGAACGGTACGGACCGGCCGGCATCCGGATGAACAGCGTCCTCCCGGGCTTTATTGAGACGTACGATGTGGACGAGGAGACCCTCGCGCGCATCCCGGCGGGGCGCCCCGGCCGAGCGGAGGAGGTGGCCGCGGCCGTCGCGTTCTTGCTCTCGGAGGGCGGGGGGTACGTCACGGGCCAGAGCCTGCTCGTGGATGGCGGGTTGACGCGTTCCATCTAGGGCCTGTCTCTGCACGGGCGGAGGACGAACGCACGGGCTAGCGATGGCTCGTGAGAGGCCTGACGGTCCCACACGAATGCCGGCCCCAGATCGCGAGTCGAGCCGAGCCGCCAGCGGGCAGCCGGATGGAACCAAGGGGCTGGCACCGGGCTTGCACGCTTTCCCCTCCCACCACCACCCTTCCGATGCGATTCGCCACCCCCCTCGCGCTGGTTTTCCTCGCGGCCAGCGCCCTCTCCCTGTCCGGATGCGCCACGATCGGCGGCGCGAACTACTACTCCGTGGACCAGGAGTGGGAACTCGGACAACAGCTCGAAGTGGAGCTGAACAGCCAACTCCGTCTCGCCAACGACGCAGCCCTGACCGGATATGTCCGAAATATGGGACAGCGCATGGTGCGCCAGACCACGTTCGGGGACCGGCCGTGGCGGTTCTACGTCGTCGCGGATGACGCGATCAACGCGTTCAACGCGCCCGGCGGGCTGGTCTACGTCAACACCGGGCTGATCGCGAGCGTGGGCAGCGCCGCCGAGCTGGCGGGTGCGATCGCGCACGAGATCGCGCACGGGATCGAGCGGCACGGCACGCAGCGGGTCTCCGCCGCGAACGAGGCCAACCTCCTCGCCTCCGTCGTGCTCGGGAGCGACCCCAACGCCGCGGCCCAGATCGCGACGCAGATCGCCGCCCAGGGCGCCTTCGCGCGGTTCTCCCGCTCCGACGAGCGCGAGGCCGACGAGATCGGCGTGCAGCTGATGGCGGCCACGGGCTACGATCCCGAGGGGCTGGCGCTGCTGCTGGAGCGGCTCGCCGAGCAGGAGCAGGGCGGCGGCATCGAGTTCTTCCGCACGCACCCGCTCTCCTCCGAGCGCATGGAGACCGTCCGCCAGCTGGCGGCGCGCGTGGACCGACGCGGCCTCCGCATGGACGAGTCGGGCTTCGCCTCGGCCCGTCGCGCCGCGCAACGGTACTAACCCAGAGTTCCGCCGAGCTTCCACGCCCCGGGGTTGCCGAACGGCCCCCGGGGCGTTCTCTTTGGCGCGATCCCACCCCCACCGCCGTGTCCGACGCCCTCGCCGCGTACGACTTCCACCTCCCCGAGTCCCAGATCGCGCAGCGCCCCGCCGAGCGCCGCGACGCCTCGCGGATGCTCGTGCTCCATCGCGAGACGGGCCAGATCGAGGACCGGCGCGTGACGGACCTGCCGGAGTACCTCCGGTCCCCGGACGCACTCGTGGTCAACGACACGCGCGTGATGGCGGCCCGGCTCGTGGGGCACCGGCCGACGGGCGGCAAGGCCGAGGTCTTCCTCGTGGAGCGCGTGGAGGAGGCGACGTGGCGGGCGCTCGTGCGCCCCGGCCGGAAGCTCCGCGAGGGCGCGACGGTCCAACTGGCGGACGGCGTGGAGGGCGAGATCCTCGCCGTAGAGCCCGATGGGAAGCGGCGGGTCCGGTTCACCCAGAACGGCGCCCCGTTCGCAACCGAAGCCGACGAGCGCGAGGCGCTGGACGCCATCGGGCAGTTGCCGCTTCCGCCGTACATCGAGCGGCCCGCGGACCGCGCCGACCGCGAGCGGTACCAGACCGTCTACGCTCGCGAGTCTGGGGCCGTCGCCGCGCCCACGGCCGGGCTCCACTTCACGCCCGCGCTCTTCGAGGCGCTGGACGCGCAGGACATCGCGCGGATCGGCCTGACGCTCCATGTCGGCT
>DUBD01000234.1 GCA_012960515.1 Bacteroidota bacterium
AGGCGGTAAAAGCAGTGTCCGGCTCGGCAATTATAAATGCGCGGACGTCGGATGGCGTGATTGAAGGTATTGAAGCGCCCCGCCAAAAGTTTTGTCTCGGCGTTCAGTGGCATCCTGAATTTGAAATTGATCCTGGTGACAGCCGAATTTTTGCAGCCTTTGTCGATGCCGCGCGCGCCTAAACCACACGCCGATGAGGAGCGCAAGAGCGAACGCATCGCCAAGGTGATGGCGCGCGCCGGGCTCTGTTCCAGGCGCGAGGCCGAGCGCTGGATCGCCGAGCACCGGGTCGCGGCGGAGCGGATCACTGTCTCGGAACAGGCCGCCGCTGCGCTCAACGCGCGCCGCCAGTCGGGCGGGCGGATCGTGGCGGTGGGCACCACGAGCACGCGGGCGCTGGAGACGAGCGCGGACCCGGAGGGCGTCTTCCACCCGGTCTCCGGCCCGACGGACCTGACCGTCACGCCCGGCTACCGCTTCCGCGCGGTGGACGCGCTGATGACCAACTTCCACCTGCCGAAATCGTCGCTCCTCGTGCTGACGGCGACGTTCGGCGGCCGCGAGGCCGTAATGAACGCGTACCGCCACGCCGTCTCGGAGGGCTACCGCTTCTACTCCTACGGCGACTGCATGCTCATCCTCTGAGCCGCCCGCTGGCGGTCCGCGTCGATGGCTACGGGACGGCCGGTGGGATGTGTGGCGATGGGGCCACGATGCCGAGGTGGTAGCCGAACCGGAGCGCGCTGACCATCGGGATGCGCGTGAACCGGTAGCCCTGGTCGGACGCCGAGCGCGGCCCCGGCTTGCCGACGAACAGGCTCAGCCCCGTCTGGACGCCGATCTCCATCTGTCCCTCGCGCCGGTTTACCCGGACGATGGGCTCGAAGAAAACGCCCTCGTCCGGCCCGTATGCAGCGGTTCCGTCCTCGCTGTCCACGAGGTTGTAGGTGTAGACCGTCGTGACACGAGCGAGGAGGCTGACGTCGCGCTCGGGGGTGGCCCAGACGTACCCGAGGTGCCCGGAGTACCGGTCCGTGACGCCGCGCACGCCCTGGGAGGTGATGTGGTCGCGCCCGGCCGCGCCCC
Organism: Bacteroidota bacterium; assembly: GCA_012960515.1. Lineage (GTDB taxonomy): Bacteria > Bacteroidota > Rhodothermia > Rhodothermales > Rubricoccaceae > Rubricoccus. The sequence continues at coordinate 1,087 of DUBD01000234.1, forward strand.
CGATCTCCAGCACCGTCCGAAGCCCGGAGGCGGAGGGCGCCGCCAGCGGCTGGCGGAAGACGACGGCGCCCTCGCCGCCGCGCGATCGCTCCGGGTCGCCGTCGGAGAAGGCGTCGGACGCAAACATCCGGCCGTGGAGGGAGAGGCCAGAGACCGGACGAACGCCGAGGTCGAGCGTCGCGCGGTTCGGCAGGTCCGTCTCCCCACTCGCGACGATCCCATCCGCCAGCGGGGGAGACGGGGCCGGGTGCGGGAGGTACATCGTGGGCGTGCACCCGTAGAGCGCGGCGCACACGAGGAGCAGAAGAACGGCCCGCACAGGAGAGGGGAAAGGGGCGGGAATCTAGACGCGCGGAGCCCTCGCGCCAGGGCACTTCGATGCGCGCTAGCTTGCGGCACGCCCCGGCTCCCATGCGCGATTTCGCCGTTCTGCTCTCCTTCGGCCTGGCCCTCGCGGCCTGCCAGCCCGATCCGCCTCCGCCCGTCGGTCCGGCACCGGAGGCGCCGCCCGGCCCCATCGCGGGAGACTCCACGCGGCTCTACGTGCCGGTCTATTCCCAGATCTACACGCGCGACAGCACACGGAACGCCGACCTCGCGACGACGCTCAGCGTCCGCAACGTGGACCCCGGGGCTGCCATCGAGGTGCTCTCCGTGCGCTACTACGATTCCGAGGGTCGCCTCGTGCGGGATTACCTGCAGCGGCCCGTCGTCCTCGCCCCGCTGGCGACGCGGAGCTACGTGGTGGACGAGCGCGACCAGACCGGCGGTGTGGGGGCCAACTTCCTCGTGACGTGGCGCGGCGAGGGCGCCTCGGAGCCGCTCGTGGAGGCCGTGATGATCAGCACGGCGCGGAGCCAGGGCATCTCGTTCGTGAGCCGCGGCGTGCCCATCCGCTGACCTACGCGCCCGGCTGGCGGCCGCTCGCGATGCGGTCTCGGCCCGAGAGGTCCTGCGCGATGGCGGTCTCCGCAAGCCCGGCCTCCTCGAAGAGGTCGCGCACGTCCGCGCCGAAGTCGGCGTGCGTCTCGCAGACGATCCAGCCGCCGGGCGCGAGGAGGCGTCGCGCGTGGCCCGCGAGGGCGCGGTAGAACACGAGCGGGTCCTCGTCTACGAACAGCGCGAGGCCGGGCTCGTGGTCGCGCACCTCGCGCTGGAGCGTCGGGTGCTCCGAGCGCGGCACGTACGGCGGGTTGGAGACGATGAGGTCGAACGCGGGCGGCACGGAATCCGCGAACTGGGGCCGGAGCGCGTCGGCGTGGACGAACGAGACGTCCAGGCCGAGCCGCTCCGCGTTGCCCATCGCGACCGCCAGCGCCTCGCGCGAGACGTCCGCGGCCACGACCGTGGCACCCGGCCGGGCGTGCGCGATGCCGAGCGCCAGCGCCCCGCTGCCCGTCCCGACGTCCAGCACGAGCGGCTGCTCCACGCTCGCGATCCGTTCCAACGCCGCCTCTGCCACTTCCTCAGTCTCGGGACGCGGGATCAACACCGCGGGAGTGACCGCCAGCCGGAGGTCGAGAAAGTCCGCGTGCCCGAGGATGTACTGCACCGGCTCGCCCGAGGCGCGGCGCTGGACCATGGCCTCGGCGCGCTGGCGGTCGTCGTCGGCGAGCGGGAGGCTGGGGGATGAGAGGAGGGAGGCGCGGTCGGCGCCGGTCACCTCCTCGAGGATCCAGAACACGTTGCGGCGCGGGGCCTCCACCCCGGCCGTTTCCAGGCGGGCGGTGGCGTCGGTCCAGAACTCGCGGCGGGTCATGCGGTCGTATCGTGCGGCCCCGAATCTCGCCCCACTCCGCTCTCTGTGCGCGACTACTACGCGAACCACACCGTCCTCGTCACCGGGGCCTCTTCCGGCATCGGCCGCGAGATGGCGCTCCGCCTCGGCCGCATGGGCGCCCGCCTGCTTCTTGTCGCGAGGCGCGAGGACGCGCTGCACGCCCTCGCCGAGGAATGCGGCTCCGAGGCCGCCGTGATCGCGCACGACCTCGGCGCGCCCGGCGCCGCCGACGCGCTGGCGGACCGCCTCCGCCAGTCGGGCGAGAGGGTGGACGTGCTCGTCAACAACGCGGGCTTCGGGTTCGCGGGACCGTTCGTGGCTCACGCCGAGGGCGCCGTCGGGATGGTGGACCTCAACGTCCGGGCGCTCACGCAGCTCACCGCCCGGCTGCTTCCCGCGATGGTGGAGCGGGGCGCGGGCGGCGTGCTGAACGTCGCGAGCCTGGGCGGCTTCCTACCCATCCCGCACTTCGCGGTCTACGGCGCGACGAAGGCCTACGTGCTCTCGTTCACGGAGGCGCTCCACACCGAACTCCGCGGCAGTGGCGTCCACGCGTCCGCGCTGTGCCCCGGTCCGGTGGCGACGGGGTTCGGGGGCCGCTCCGGGCTGAAGGACCGCTACTTCGACGTGGGGCTACCTGTCGGGGCCGTAGCGGAAGCGGGGCTGAAAGGGCTCGCCGCGAACAAGGCCCGCGTCGTTCCAGGGTGGAGCACGAAGGTGGCCGCCTTCGCCACCCGTTTCGCGCCGTCCGGCTTCGCCCGCCGCGTGGGGCAGAAGGCCGTGGACGTGGGGCGGTAGACGGATCAGGCGAGGTCGAACTTCCTGAACTTGCCGCGGCTGGGCTCGCGGCGGATGGTTACCTCTTCGACACGGGCTGCGGGCGAACCGGTGTGGAGCGCGACTTCCAAACGGTCCAGGGCGACCGGCCGCGCCTCGGCGATCACCTCGACGGTGCCGTCGGGGCAGTTGCGCACGGTGCCTCGGATGCCGAGGCGGTTCGCCCATTCGCGGATGTAAATGCGGTAGCCGACACCTTGCACGCGGCCGCGGACCGTAGCGACGAGACGCTCGGAGGGCATAAGGGGCTGAGAGAGTGAGCCCCTAGGATACAGGTCGGGCGCTGAACGCCATCGCTCAGCGCCCGAAAACTGTTGGGCTTACAGCGGAGGGGAGGCTACGCGTCCAGCAGGCCGCGGCCTTGCGCCCACGCGCGGAACTCCGTCACCAGCTGGTCGAACGACTCCGCCACGAAGAGGATGGGCTGGAGGTGCCAGACCTCGTAATCCTGGTCGATGATGGCCTCGACGGAGAAGGGCCGCTGCTCCGCCTTCTCGAGCGCGTGGAGCACCTCGTCCTTGGACGAGTTGACGCCGGCACCGAAGATGCGGATCTCCTCCGGATCGCGGATGAGTCCGAACTCGACGGTGAACCAGTGGAGCCGCTCGAGCGACTGGCGGTCCACGCCCTCGGCGTTGAGCGCGGCCTTGCCGAAGAGCTGGTAGAAGTCCGCGAAGTCCGGTTCCGTCAGCATCGGCATGTGGCCGAAGATGTCGTGGAAGAGGTCCGGGGCGGGGGTGTAGTCCAGCTCGTCCTCGCCGCGGATGTAGTCCGTGGAGGGGAAGACGCGGTTGCTGAGCAGGGTGAAGAAGTCCCGCTCATGGAGCAGGCCCGGAATCCGCGCGACGGTCCACCCGGTGGTCTCGTTGAGCGTTCGCGAGAGGTCCGCCAGCGCGGGGATGCGGTCGGGCGTCATCCCGAGCGTGTCCACGCCCTTCAGGTAGGCAGCGCCGGCGCGGCCGGGTAGCATCTCCATCTGGCGCTCGAAGAGGAACGTCCAGTTGGCGTGGTCCTGTTCCGTGTAGTCCGGGTACTCGATCTCATCGCCGACGGGCGGCGGCCCATCGAGCTCTTGAGGGAGGCAGCGGGGGTCCACTTCCCCGCCGTCGGAGCGGTCCTTCTCGTACGCGGAGACGAACTCGTCGGCCTCGGGCGTGTCAGTGGCGGGGGCGTTCGGATCGACCATCAGGGGAGTGGTGTGTGATTCGGAGGGAAGATACTGAGGGCTGGAAGGGCTTCCGGCCTACGAACGGTCCGTGTTGACGAAGACCGCCAGCCGGAACACGAGCGCGAGGACGGTGCTCGCGCCCAGGACCACGAACGCGCGGGCGGCGGGCTCGCTCGTCCACCCTTCGCCCGCCGAAACGCCGACGTACGTCCAGTAGAGGTACGTCACCGCGGCGATGGCGGTGCCGAAGCCGAGGACGAGCTTTTCGAAGGGCGGGGGGCTCACCCGCCGTGTACGCGCGACGCTCGCCCGGGTGCCCTCCCGGCCGGGCGGGCTACTTCCACTTGATGCTGCACCCGATGCTCGGGATCTGCTCCACCGTCACGGGCTTCCCTGCGAGCACCTGCTCCACGGCGTCCGCCAGCTCGCGAGTGGTGACGGGTTGCCCCTCGCGCGAGGGGCGGGTGGGGCGGCCGTCGTCCATGCGGCCGGCGTAGACCAGCTGGCGGTCGCGGTCGAAGAGGAAGAAGTCCGGCGTGCAGGCCGCGTGGTAGGCCGTGGCGACCTCCTGGCTCTCGTCGTAGAGGTAGGGGAACGGGTAGCCGAGTGTGCGAGCGCGCTCGGCCATGTTCTCGAACGAGTCCTCCGGGTACTGCGCGGCGTCGTTAGAGGAGATGGCGACAACCTGGAGGCCGCCTGCCGCCTTCTCTTTCGCGAGGGCGATCAGCCGCGGCTCCACCTCGTGGACGTATGGGCAGTGGTTGCAGATGAACGCGACGAGCAGCGCGGGCGCGTCGGCGTAGTCCGCGAGGGAGCGGGTGCCGTTGCCGGCGCCGTCTACGCCGGGGTTCGCGATGGGGAGGTCGAAGTCCGGCGCGGCGGTGCCGAGCGGGATGGGGTGGGAGGTGGCGGCCACGGTGGGAAGGGGTTACGCGAGGGGTTCGTCGCCGGCGAGCACGTTCGCGAGGGCGACCTGCGAGGCGGGCACGTCGGAGCCGGTGACGATGGCGCAGTTGTAGCCCTCGTACCCGGCGAGGCCGCGGGGGCCGCCGAGCACGGCGAGCGTCGCGGGCTTGTCCATCGCGAGGAGCGTCTGGACGAACCGGCGCTCGCGGGCCGCCAGGCCGAAGGCGTGCCACGCCGCAGGCCGGATGACCGTCGCCACGACGATCTGTTCCGCCTCCTTGGCGAGGGCGCGGACCTGGTCGAACGGGTCGTCCTCGTCCTCGTGAGTCGGCTCCAACTCGAAGTACTGGACGTTCGGGAGCCGCTGGCGGATGGTCTGGCCGAAGGGGAGCGTCTCGGGCTCGTACGGCCGCGGGGCGGGCTTGACGAGGACCACGAGGGCACCGGAGCCGTCGCCGAGCTCTGGCAGCGGGCCGTCGCCACGGAGCGCCCGGCTGGCCACGCGCTCCGCCAGCGCGACGTGCTCCGGGAGGCGGACGCGCGGGTTTGGGGCGGAGCGGAACACGTCGGCGTGGTTGAGCGCGATGACCCGCTGGCGGAGGGCCTCGACGCGCGCGAGGGCTTCGTCCAGCAGGCGCTCGTCCGTCTCGCCGCGCTCGATGCTCGCCACGATCCCGTCCACGACGGCGCGCGGGTCCACAGGGTCCACGAAGAGATCGACGCCGGCGCGGAGGAGGCGGGCGGCCACGGCGCCCTCGGGCTCGTCGCCCTGGCGGATGCCGGCCATCTGCAGGCTGTCGCTCACGACGGCGCCGCGGAAGCCCATCTGATCGCGCAGGAGGCCGCGGAGGATGGGGGCGGAGCCCGTCGCGGGAGCGCCCGTCGGGTCCAGCGCGGGGTAGGCGACGTGCGCGGTCATGACGGTGTCTGCACCCGCCGCGATGGCCGCGCGGAACGGCGCGAGGTCTACGGCTTCCAGGCTGGCGCGGTCGTCCGTGACGCGGGGGAGCGTGGCGTGGGAGTCGTCCGTGGTGCCGCCGTGGCCGGGGAAGTGCTTCGCGCAGGTCAGCTGCCCGCCCGCGTGCGCGCCCTCGATGAACGCGGCCGCCAGCTTGCCGGCGCGGATGGGATCGCGCCCGAACGCCCGCGTCCCGATGATCGGGTTTTTGGGCTCGCGGTCCACGTCGGACACGGGGCCCCAGGTTACGTGGATGCCCATGGAGATGGCCTCCATCGCGGCCTGCTCGGCGAAGGTGCGGACGGCGTCTTCGGCCTCGTCCTCCGGCAGCATCGCGAAGGCGGCGGCGTGGGGGTAGAGCGTGCCGCCGTTCTGGCCGCGGACCTGCTGACCGAGCCCGCGCTCCATGTCGGTCGTGACGAGGAGGCCGCGGTCGGACTTCTGCTGGAGGCGGTGGAGCGCTTCGGCGGTCTCGGGGAGGCGGCCGTTGAACGCGATCACGCCGCCGAGCGGGAGGTCGTCGAGGAGCGCGGCGACGTCGTCCGCGGCCTCGTCTGCGGTGATCTCGGGCGGGAGGTTGTTGCCGAGGCGGGCGATGAGGAGGCCGGCGGCGCGGTCGCGGAGAGAGCTGGGCACGGGAGAGGAAGAGGGGTGGTCGGCTCGCCCCCGGAGAGCGGAGGCGGCGGGTCTGACGAGGCGGACAGTTTACCTGCGGGGCGCGGGCGGGGTCCGGTAGAGACCGCGTTCGCGCACGATCGCGAGGACGGGGTCGGGCACGAGGTAGCGCACGCTGCGGCCCGCCGCCAGCCGCTGGCGGATCTCGGTGGAGGAGACCTCCAGCGCGGGGCCATCCACCACCGTGTAGCGCCCCTCCATCCAGCCGGGAAGGGCTCCGGTGTCCAGGTCGTGGCCGCCGCGGCGGTAGACGACGAGGTGCGCGAGGGCGGCGATGGCTTCGGGCTTGCGCCACGTCGGGAAGCTCGCGAGGCTGTCACCGCCGACGATCCAGAACAACTCGTCCCCGGGCCGCTGGCGGGCGATCTCGCGGAGCGTGTCCACGGTGTAGCTCACGCCCTCACGCGCGATCTCCACGTCCGACACCTCGAAGTGCTCGTGGCTCTCGGTCGCGGCGCGGACCATCGCCAGCCGGTCGGCGGCGGGCGTTCGGTCACGGCCCTGCTTGTGCGGGTTGACGGCCGCGGGGATCCAGACCACGCGGTCCAGTCCGGCGCCCTCGCGGCAGGCCTCCGCGAGCGCGAGGTGCCCGACGTGCGGGGGATCGAACGTGCCGCCGAAGAGCCCGAGGCGCATGGGGGAGGAGACGGGGGAGGCGGGCAGACGGTGGGGCCGCACCCGGGGTTCTCCCGGTCCGGCGCTACTCCGCCGACGCGCTGGCGGCCGCCGTCAGCGAGCGGTGGGCCTGGAACGCCTGCTCGTAGAGACCCTCGGCCTCCCGGACGTGCGGACTGTTGGGGAAGAGCGTGATGAAGCGGTCGTACTTCGCGAGGGCCTCGGCGTAGCGCTCGGTTTGGCGGTCGCGGACGCTCGCACGGGCGAAGGCGATCTGGGCGCGGAGCGAGCCGATCAGGGCGTCGTCTGCCCACTCCGAGGTGGGGTACTCCTGCAGGACGCTCTCGTAGTAGACCATCGCGGCTTCGAAGAGCTCGCGGCGCTCGTAGAGCCGGCCGTTGTCGTAGCGCTTGAGCGCCAGCTTTTCGCGGAGCTCGTCCAGGAGGGCGCGGGCCGCGTCGGCGTTGTCGCTCTCGGGGTACTGCGAGAGGTAGAGCCGGATGTAGTCGATGGCGCGCTCGGTGTCCGTCTGGTCCAGCTCGTGGTCCGGGCTCAGTGCGGCGTAGGCCAGGATGCGCTCGTAGGCGGCCTGCTGGAGCCGAGCGTCTGAGCGGTAGAACTCGATGAACCGTGTGAACTCGTTGCCCGCGAGGAGGTACTGGCCGTCCTCGGCGTAGGCCCGTGCGAGGTAGAACTGGGCGTCGGCAGCGAGGGGGCTCGTGCGCCCGAAGTCCAGCGCCGTCCGGAAGTGCTCGATGGCGCGGACGTAGCGCCCGCGGTCGAAAGCTTCGACGCCGCGGTCGTACGCCTCCTGGGCGGAGTTCGGCGCAACGGCCGCGCTGCCGCAGCCGACGGCGACGGCCGAGACGGCGGCGAGCGGGAGCACGGGCGCGAAGGCCGAAGCGGAAGCCAGGGCGAGACGCCGAAGCGTGGAGCGGTGGGGCATGAGGTCTCTCTCGGGGAAGGCGCGGCCCGGCCAACGGAGCGCGCCGGGCGTTTCGTGCCACAGCCTACCCTCGGGGCCTCCGGACCGCCGTGAGAAGGTGGTGAGGAGTGCCGGCGCCCGCCTCCCGGCGCCGCCGAGCGCGACCGCCAGCGCGTGGCGGGGTGCCGTGCTACTCGACGAGGATCGCCTGCGCGTCGCGGTAGGCGAGGATGAAGAGCGCGCCGTTGACCTGGCCGCCGTCGAACGCGAAGCGGTGCGCGATGCCCTGGTACGAGGGGGCCGTGCGAAGCTGGTCGGCGAGCGTGCCCTCGCCCTCCGTGCTCACCGTGCTCACCGTGCGCACGAGGAAGCCGGCGAGGTCGTAGCCCATGAGCGCGAGCCGGTCCGGCCCGATGCCGGAGAGCTGGCGGTAGCGCTCGCCGAAGGCGTCCACGGCGCCGGGAGGCGCGAAGAAGTCCGTCGTGAACAGGGAGCCCAGGCGGCTGGCGCGCGAGCGGCTCGTCGTGATGCCCTCCCACTCGGTGTTGCCGAGGGGGCGCGGCGGCGCGCGGAGGCCCTCCAGGCTGCGGAGGGCGTCGGCGGCGTAGGAGGCGGCGTTGCTGCCGGTGACTGGCAGGTAGACGGACTGCGCACGGCTGAGCACGTCGGCGCCGATCCGGCGCTCCAGGTCGCCCCAGCCGCTCGCGCCCACGATCCGCTCCTGGAAGACGACCGCGGCCCCTCGCGCGGAGGCCTCCTCCGCGAACGCCCGGCCCATCGTCTCGCCAAGCGTCCCGGCCTCGGAGACGACGCCGAGGCGGCGGTGGCCGAGGCCGTCGGCGGCGTAGCGTGCCATCGCGCGGCCCCGCGCTTCAAAGGTGGGGTTGGCCTGGAAGGTCAGCTGGCGGCCCTCGCTCACGGCGGCGTCGGTCGCCAACGGGGTGAGGAGGACGACCCCCGCGGCCTCGGCCGCCTCCGCGACCTCAACGGCCTCCACGCTGTAGAGCGGCCCGATCACGGCCTCCACGCCCTCTGCCGCGAGATCGCGCAGCGCCTGAGCCGCGTTGCTGGCCGAGCCACCGGAGTTGCGGAAGACCATCCGGATGGGGCGCCGCGGGGTGGAGGCGTTGTGCTCTTCCACCGCGATGCGGATGCCGTTGAAGACGGCCTGCCCGAGGTACGCGTCCTCGCCGCCCGCGGGAAGCAGGATGCCGAGGTTGAACGGGATCTGGACATCCGAGCCGGAGGCGAGGGCCTGGATGCGCGCGGCTTCCGCCGCGTACCGACTCTCGGGGTACGTGTTGACGAGTGCCTCCAGCGAGGTCCGCGCGCGCCCGAACAGGCCGTCCGCGTAGGCGGCCTTCCCAGCCATCAGCAGGGCGGCCGTCGTCTTCTGGTTGAACTCGAACTCCGTCGCGGCCCGCGAGAACAGCCGGTAGGCCTCGGCATAGGCGCCGGCCTCGTAGCTCTCCACGCCAGCGATGAAGGCCGTCTCAGCGGCTCCCACGCGCGGCGCGCTCTCGGGCTGGGCCGCCAGCGGCGCGGCGATGAACAGGAGAACGGCGAAAACGAGGGAGAGGCGGGCCATAAGGGCAGGCTCGGGCGAAGCCCCAAGTTGCCACCGCGGGATCACCGCGGCAACCGCGTCCGCGTCCTGGCGGGTGAGGGTGGGGTGAGGATTGGCGTTCGGCCCGCTGGCGGAGGCTGGGAGCGGGCTCAGAGCCCGCGGTCCCGGAGGCGGTTGCAGATGGAGAGGAAGAAGGCGCGGGAGTCGAAGCCGCCACCCGGGAGCAGGCGCATTCCGATCTGGCGCGCGTGGTCCGCGTCGAGCCGGCCGAGGTGCTCGCCCCAGACGCCGCCGGCCGTCGGCACGATGCCGTCGTTGACGCCCTCGGCGGCGTAGAGCACGCGGTTGGGAATGGCGAGGGTGGGTGTGATGGGGGCGTCGGTTCCCTTCCCGGCCTGCGCCGTGTACGAGGCGCACCACACGCCGGGGATGGTGTCGTCGGGGTGGAACCGGGAGCAGACGCTGTCGCGCGTGAGCTCCACCAGGGCCGCCTCGCTCGCGGGGGGCACGAGTTCGTACGCCGCGCGTCCGATGAAGTCCATGACGCCCACGGCCCAGGTCCGCAGCCGGTCCGGCCGCTCCAGCACGAACTCCGCGAGTGCGGTGCCCCGATGTGGTGTGGAGACGGTCACGATGGACGCGAGGCGGTCGGCCCAGCCCATCTCCTGCGCCAGCCAGCGGGCGTCCAGGCCTCCGGAGGAGAACCCGATCAGGTTCAGCTTCTCAGCGCCGGTCTCCTCCATGGCGCGTTCGAGGTGCCCGGCCCACGTCTCGGAGCGCGCCTGGATGGTGTCGTACGGGTTCGCGTGAGGCGCGTACGCCCAGATGCCATGGGCGCGGAGGTGCATGGCCTCTCGGTGCAGCACGCCGCCCTGCATCAGGTTGGCGAGCGCGCCGAACCCGTGGAGGAGGACGACGGGGTAGCGCGTGGGCTGGAGCGAGGGCTGCGGGTCCGGCACGAGTTCCACCGCCCGGCGGGCGACGGCCTCGGCGCTCCGCGCGAGTCGGGAGAGCATGAGACCACGAACGGCGGGACGCGGCCGAAAGGTTCGCGCCGTCCGCTGGCGCTCCGGGTCGGCGCGGCGACCGCTCCCGGAGGCGGCCGCCAGCGCGCGGCGGCTCAGCAGTGCCCGGGGCCGCACTCGGGGCTCTCGATCTCTTCCTCCACCGGCCCGGCGCATCGCGGCGCGAGCCCGGTGATGGCGCCCTGGCCGCCGCCGAGGCTGTAGTGCACGTCCAGCGCCACGATCACCTGCCCCGCCGGGCACATCCGGAGCTGCTCCCAGTCGCGGCAGTTGGACCGCGCGAAGTCGTCGTTGCCGCTCGGGTTGTTGGAGACGCTCCCGGAGCCGGTTTCGTGCGAGCGGCCCATGCGCACGCGGAGGCCCTTGACGCGGTAGTTGCTGCCGTTCCGGTCGTTGGAGCAGACCTGGAGACCGCGGAGCGCGGGGACACGCGCCGTCCCCGGAGCGGGTGTCGCGGCGCCGATCCGACGGCGGCTGCTGGAGGTCGGGCCGCTGCCAGCGCAGATCTCGAACTCCTCCGACTCGCGGTACTGCGCATTCTGCCGCGTGTAGAACACCTTGAGATAGCACGGGCGGTCGTTCCGCTCGCCCATCTCGATGGCGTAGATCGGGCCGCCGTTCAGCCCGTTCCACGCGGTCCCGGAGAGGACACGGCTGGAGGTGCGTCCAGAAACGGGCAACGCCGTTCCACCCGACGGTCGGTACCGCCAGACCATTTCCGGTTCGTCGTCATCGGACGAGGGGAGCGCGATGGGAGTGGCGGGGCGCAGGATCTGAGCGGAGGCGTCGGCCGCGAAGAGGACGAGCGCGAGGACGAGGAATCGCATGGCAGGGGAGGCGGTCTTTTACCCCATACGTCGGGCGGGGCCGAACGGGACCACGCGGACGAACGCGCGAGGGTGGGGCGGCGGGCGGCCTCGCGGTACCTTCGGCGACCACCGCTCCCCCTGCCCCTCGTGGCTCTGCCCTACGCCCTCCGTGAAGGGATCGCCGGCTTCCGGCGCGCCACCTTCGCCTCCCTCGCGTCCGTCAGCGCCCTCGCCGTCGCGCTCGTCCTGATCGGGATGACGCTGCTGGTGGGCTGGATCGTGCAGACGGCTGCGGAGGACCTCCGCGAGAGTGCGGGCGAGATCGAGGTCTACCTCGAAGACGCGGACACCGCCGAGACCGACCGTCTCCGCGACCGGCTGGCGGGGCTTCCGGGCGCGGACTCGCTGGTCTACGTCTCGCGCCAGGAGGCCGCCCGCATCTTCCGCGAGGAGTTCGGCGAGGGGGCGGACCTCTACGACGACAACGCGCTGTTCCTGCCCGCCTCGTTCCGCGTGCGCTTCCGGGGGGCGTACGCCTCGCGGGATAGCCTGGAGCGCGCGGCGCGGCGCGTGGAGGCGTGGAGCCGCGTGGAGGCCGTCTCGTTCGAGCCGGACCTGTTGGAGCAGATCGAGAGCAACTACGCCGTGATCCGCGCGGCCGGGCTCGGGGTGGGCGGCCTCGTCGTGCTGGCGGCGCTGCTGCTCGTGGGCAACACCATCCGTCTCTCCATCTACGCCCGCCGCATGCTCATCCGCACGATGAAGCTGGTGGGGGCGACGAGCGGGTTCATCCGGCGGCCGTTCCTCGTCGAGGGCGGGATGCAGGGGCTCGTGGCGGGCATTCTCTCCGGGCTCGCG
>DUBD01000235.1 GCA_012960515.1 Bacteroidota bacterium
CCGTCGGGATCGGCTCGCCGAGGACCACACGCACTCGGCCCGGGCGTGCCAGCCGCCCCTGCTCGTCCATGACGCCCGTGTTGCCCACGAGGGCGACGGGCACCACGGGCACGCCCGCTTCCACCGCCAGCACGAAGGGGCCGCGCATGAACGGGAGCAGCCCGTGCCGCCACGAGCGCCCGCCCTCGGGGAAGAGCACGACGGATGCCCCGCTCCGGATGCGCTCGGCGGCGTCTTTCAGGCTCTGCAGCGCCTTTTTCGGCCCGCTCCGATCGATGAACAGGCACGCCGTCCGCGAGAGCACCCAGCCGACAAAGGGCCACCGCTGCAGCCCCTTCTTCGCGCCGAAGACGAACGGCACGGGGAGCGCGGCGGAGAGCGCCGGGATGTCCATCCCGTTCTGGTGGTTGACCGCGAAGACGACCGGCTCCGGGCAGGGCGCCCGCTGCTCCACGTCCAGCCGGACGCCCATCCCCGCCAGCACGAGCCGGGCCCAGGGCCGCATCCACGCGCGGAACGTCTTCGCGCCCGGCCGGAACGCCGAGTGGATGACGACGCCCGGGCTCATCGTCATGACGAAGAAGGCCGCCACCGTGACCGCCCACACGAAGTACAACCGCGTGCCGAGCGTCCGCCGGATCCCAGTGCGGACGCCGTGCGCGCGAGTCGGTGCGGTGGTCGCGGTCGCCATGCGGGAAGGTAGCGCCCCCGCCCCGGTCCCGGCCCACTGGCGGACGCTGCCGAAGGCCGCTCGCCGGCGGTTCTACCTTCCGCTTTCGCCTCCCTCCTGCCCGGTGCCCGACGCTCTCCCCTACTCCCACCTCGCCGCTGGATACGACGCCGTGATGGCGCACGTGGACTACCCCGGCTGGGCCCGCTACGTGGCCCGGCTGCTCGGGTCCCACGCCACGGACGCCCGCGACGTCGTGGAGATCGGCTGCGGGACGGGGTCGCTCACGCTCGCGCTGGACGCGCTGCTGACGGCCCGGCTCCGCGGCTACGACGGCGCGCCCGCGATGGTGGCGGAGGCGCAGCGGAAGGCCGCGCGGCTGGGAGCGGACGTGGCCTTCGGCGTGCTCGGGTTCCACCAGCCCATCCCCGCACCGGCGGCCGACGCCGTCGTGCTGGTGTACGACGGGCTCAACTACCTGCTGGAACCACGCGAGGTGGCCCAGCTCCTCGCGAACGTCCGCCAGTCCCTCACGCCCGGTGGGGTGTTCGTCGTGGACCAGAGCACGCCGGCCAACTCGCTCAACCACGCGGGCGAGTTCGACGACGAGGGCGAGACCGACGCCTTCTCCTACGTCCGCGCCGGCCACTACGACCCCGCGACGCGCCTGCACACGACCACCTTCGAGCTTCGCGCGGCCGATGGGAGCGTGCACCGGGAGGCCCACTACCAACGCGCGTACACCCGCGACGAGTTGGCGGCGCTCATCGGCAGCGCCGGGCTGGAGGTTCTGGCCGCGTACGACGGCTTCTCCACGGACCCCGCCGGCGCCGAGAGCGAGCGGATCCACTGGGTGCTTCGGAACCCTGCCTAGCGCCTCGGGAGGCCGCATCGTGAAGGGTTCGCGTTTGGGGCTCGGGCGTCCGGCCCTTATTTTTTACTACGTACCGTATCCGCAGGCCGGGGGCGTGGCCCCGGCGCAGACCCTGAGAGACGATGAGCAACAAGGAGCGCATGGAGGACAACTGGACGCGCATGAAGGCGCAGATCCAGTCCACCTGGGAGAACTTGGACGACGCGGACCTGAAGAAGGCGCGCGGCAACCTCCAGCAGATGGTGAACCTCATCCACGCCGAGACCGGCGAGGACCGCCAGCTCATCATGCAGAAGATGTCGGCGTTCATCTAGGCGACGCTGCCCCTGACAGAAACCGCCCGGCCCCATCGTGAGGCCGGGCGGTTTTGCGTTTCGGGCTGGCGCTCGCGCTCGGCGAGGGCGTCCGCCAGTGGGTCAGGCGCTCGGGCGGCCCTCGTCCTTCATGCTCGCGAGGCGGCGCGTGTCCACGGACTGGAGCGCGGCCTCCAGCTGCTCGTCGTCCACGTCGCGGCCGGAGACCTGGACGTGGTAGCGCCCCTCGATGAGCGCGCTGAGCTCGCCCCGGCGGGACTCCGTGTCGTACTTCCGGTAGCCGCGGTGGCCCTGGTACGTGATGGTCCGCTCGTAGCCGGTGGAGGTCTCTTTGTCCATGTCCACCATCGTCCACCCGAGGCCGAACATGCCAATGGCCGGGAAGGCGCCGTAGTCCGCCACGGTGATGGTGAGTTGGCTGTCGCCGGTACTGTCGGCGTAGGTGGCCTCGCGGGTGGAGAGCGCGAAGGCGCCCATGTTCTGGCTCTGGCCCTCGGTCTCAGTCTGCGGCATCCCGGCGGCCTCGTCGGGCAGCATCTCCAGGAGGACGCGGTGGTTGACGGGCTCGGCGGGCTGCGTGTTCTGCATCTCCTCCGCCTGCTCGGCCATGCCGCGCATGGCGTCCACGCCCTGCATCATCTGGCCGATGGCGGATTCGGGCGCGCCGGTCTCCTGGACCGTGTCTGCGTCCGAATCGCCGCCGCCGCAGGCGGCAAGGGGGAGCGAAAGGGCGAGGAAGGAAAGAGCGAGACGGTTCATGGGGGTGAGGGAGAGAGGTCTATCTCACCCTACGGAACCCGGGCCATCTAGCTGTCACCCGCCTGCGCGATTCCGCGTGGCGCCCTGTCCCGCGCGCCCCTGACCGTCCGAGGTCTCGCGCTACGCGGGGCCGGGCGGCGCCTGGAGCGCGGGGTCGTACGAGCCCCCCGGCTCCCCGCTGGCGGGGGCCGCCGCCAGCCGCGGGCGCGGGTCGAGGTCATCGTGCTCTGGCTCCGCGGCGAAGATGAGGCGGGGGCCGCGGTCGTACGTGACGTAGCTGTACATCCAGTTGAGCAGGACGGAGAGCTGGTTCCGGAAGCCCACAAGCTTGACCACGTGGAGCACAGCCCACCCCACCCACGCGAAGAACCCCTTGAGCGTGAACCCGCTCGGGAGCTGCACGATGGCGGCGTTGCGCCCGATCGTCGCCATCATGCCGAGGTCCGTGTAGCGGAACGGTCGCGGCTCGAGCCCGCGGATCGCGCGCTCGATTTCGTCGGCGGCGTGCGCGCCCTGCTGGATGGCGACCTGCGCGACCTGCGGGTACAGCTCGCCGCTCGGGTCCCGTGCGCCGGCGGCATCGCCCACCACGAACACGTCGGGGTGGTCCGCCAGCCGCAAAGATTCCTCCACGACGGCCCGCCCCGCGCGCGTGGTCTCCGTTCCGAGCGCCTCGATGAGCGGGTTCGCGCGGACGCCTGCCGCCCAGATCACGGTGCCGGCGTGGATCTCGGCGTCATCGTCCAGACGGACCCCCTCGCGCATGACCTCGGCGACGTGGTGACCCAGGCGAACCTCCACGCCACGCCGCTCCAGCGCGCGCTTGGTATAGGCCTGGAGGTCAGGTTTGTAGCCCGCCATGAGGGCGTCGCTGCCGTCTACGAGGACGACCTCCGCCGCGCTCGCATCGAGCGCTGGGAAGTCCTCGTCCAACACGCGGAAGAGCTCCGTCAGCGCGCCCGCCGTCTCCACGCCCGTCGCGCCCCCGCCGACCACGACGAACCGGAGCGCGCCGCGATCCACGAGCGCCGGCTCCCGGTTGGCCGCCTCGAACTGGCGGAGGACGTGAGAGCGAAGCGCGATAGCGTCCGGCACGTTCTTGAGCGGGAAGGCGAACCGCTGCGCGCCCGGCACGCCGAAGTACGCTGTGCTGGCGCCAGGCGCGAGGACGAGCCAATCGTACGGAACCGCCGGCCCCGGCTCTACGGCGATCTCGCGCCGGTCCAGGTTGATCCCGGTGACCGTGCCGAGCCGGAAGTCCACGTTGTCCTGCCCGTGGTAGAGGTGGCGGGCGGGCTGCGTGATGTCGTCCGCGTCTAGCCCGGCCGTGGCGACCTGGTAGAGCAGCGGCTGGAACTTGTGGTAGTTGTTCCGATCCACCAGCAGCACGTCCACGGCCTCCCCCTTCAGCGCCTTCACGCACTCCATCCCCGCGTGGCCCGTGCCGACGACGACGACGCGGGGGCGGGGCCCGTCGGCGGGGCGGTCGAATCCGCGGATCTGGGGGCCTGCCATGGTCGCGTGCGCTGGACTGACGGGGCGTACCGCCAGCCGTGCGGGAGGTTACCCGTTCGCGCCGTGTTCACCCGCGGGCACGAACCCGCCGCCGCGTCACGACGTTCGATGACGCACCGCAGCATCCTGCCGTTCTCATGATCCTCCGACGCTCTTTTGCCGCGGCCGCCGCGGCCCTCCCCCTTGCCTTCGGCGTGGCGGTGTTCGCCTCGCGCCCGCGCGCCTTCCGCGTGGACCTCGACGCCGCTGAGCTCGACGCGCAGCTCTTCGACCGCAACGACGCCTAGCGTACGGTCCCGCGGCTATTCTGCCGGGGGCGAGTCGATCTCGCCCTCGTGGCCGTGGTGGTCGCCGTGCTCGCGGACGTAGCGGCGGTTGTACTCCCGCTCGTTCTCCGTTTCGATCTCGTGCTCGTTCACGTCCTCCGTCCGCGTCTGCACGCGGTCGAAGGCAGCGGCGTCCTTTTTCAGCGCCTCATCGGGCGCCTCGTCTTCCAGGAAGAACGTGCCGGCCTGGGGCGGGTCCTCGGCGGAGACGTCCTCCTCCGGGAGATCGGCATCGGGACGGTCGGCGTCGGTCGGTCGGTCAGACATGGCGTTGGGAGTGGCGGTCGGATCTAACGGCCCCGCGCCCGACGGGTTCTTCGAGAGCGCCGTAGACCCGAACCGCCCGCCCCGGCACAGAGCCAGAGCGGGCGGCCGCGCGCTGGCGGCGAGCGCCAGCAGGAACGGGAGCGCGCTTACTTGACGAAGAGCATCTCGCGGTAGGTCGGCAGCGGCCAGAGGTCGGCCGGAACGGCCTGCTCGATCTCGTCGCACGCGGCGCGGACCTTCGCGAGAGCCGGGATCACGTGGTCCTTCATCGCCACGTCCTCGGCCTCGGCCTTGTGCGCCTTCGCGAGGGCCTTGTCCAGCGCCTTGATCGCCTTCGTGAGGCCGTTGACCTCCTTCACGACGACGCTGGCGACCTCCTTCGTGCCAGAGACATCCAGGCCGAGGTCCTCCACGCTTTCCGCGGCCTCGCCGAGCTCGGAGAGGTAGCGGACGGCGGCGGGCAGCACGAGCGTCCGCGCGAGGTTGCCGGTCGTGGCGGCCTCGATGTTGAGCTGGAGCGCGTACTGCTCCGTGAGGATCTCCTTCCGGCTCTCCAGCTCGGCCTCGGAGAGCACGTCGTAGCTGGAGAACACGTCCACGTTCTTCTCGTCCGTGAGCGTCGCCAGCGCGTCGGGCGTGGTCTTGAGGTTGAGCAGCCCGCGCTCGGCGGCCTCGTCCTGCCACTCCTGCGAGTAGCCGTCGCCGTTGAAGACGACCGCCTTGTGCTCGCGGATGGCGTCCGCGATGACGGACTGGGCGGCCTCCATCAGCGCCTTCTTGCTCTTCTTCTTGCCCATCTTCGCCTCCATCTTGGACACGAGGTCGTCGATGGCCTGCGCCGCGATGGTGTTGAGGACCGTGAGCGGGAACGAGATGGACTGGCTGGAGCCGACCGCGCGGAACTCGAACTTGTTGCCGGTGAAGGCGAACGGCGAGGTCCGGTTGCGGTCGCCGGCGTGGCGCGGGAGCGTCGGGAGGACGGGCGTCCCCAGCCCGAGGAGGCCGGAGGACTTGCTCTCGGTCGCCTTGCCCGCCTCGGCGATCTGGTCGAAGACGTGCGCCAGCTGGTCGCCGAGGAAGACGGAGATGATCGCCGGCGGCGCCTCGTTCGCGCCGAGCCGGTGGTCGTTGGCCGCCGTCGCGATGCTCGCGCGGAGGAGGTCCTGGTGCTTGTGGACGGCCTGGATGACGGCCGTGCAGAAGAACAGGAAGAGGAGGTTCTCGTGCGGGGTGTCGCCCGGCTCCAGCAGGTTGAGCCCGGTGTCCGTGGACATGGACCAGTTGACGTGCTTGCCGGAGCCGTTGACGCCCGCGAACGGCTTCTCGTGGAGCAGGCACACCAGCCCGAAGCGCGGCGCCAGCCGCTGCAGCGTCATCATGACGATCTGCTGGTGGTCCGCGGCCACGTTCGCGTTCTCGAAGATGGGCGCGAACTCGTACTGGCCCGGCGCCACCTCGTTGTGCCGCGTGGCCACGGGCACGCCGAGCTTGTAGAGCTCCACCTCGGCCGCGTTCATGAACGCCATGACGCGCTCCGGGATGGACCCGAAGTAGTGGTCGTCCAGCTCCTGCCCGCGCGGCGGCTTCGCGCCGATGAGCGTGCGGCCGGAGGTGGCGAGATCCGGGCGCTCGTGGTAGAACGCCTCGTCGATGAGGAAGAACTCCTGCTCCGAGCCGCAGGTGGCGTAGACCCGGGCCACCTTCTCATCGAAGAGCGCGAGGGCGCGCTTGGCCTGCGTGTTCAGCGCCTCCATGGAGCGGAGGAGCGGGATCTTGTGGTCCAGCGCCTCGCCCGTCCAGCTGGCGAAGGCCGTCGGGATGCAGAGGGTGGCGGAGCCATTGTGCTCCACGAGGAAGGCCGGGCTCGTGGGGTCATACGCCGTGTAGCCGCGGGCCTCGAAGGTGGCGCGGAGGCCGCCCCCCGGGAACGAAGACGCATCGGGCTCGCCCTGGATGAGGTTCTTGCCGCTGAACTCGGAGACGGCGCCGCCGCCCGCGTTCGGGGTGATGAACGAGTCGTGCTTCTCCGCGGTGCGGCCGGTGAGCGGCTGGAACCAGTGCGTGTAGTGGGTGGCGCCGCGCTCCACGGCCCACTCCTTCATCGCGAGGGCCACCGCATCGGCGACGGTCTCGTCGAAGGGCTCCCCCTTGTCGATGGTGGCGAGGAGCCGCTTGTAGACCGCCTTCGGGAGGCGGCTCTTCATCTCAGCGAGACCGAACGTGTTCGAGCCGAAGAGCTTTTCGACGTCCATGGGTTTGGTGGCGTGGCCGTTGCCGTTGAGAGCGGGGCGGGCGAGGGAGGTCGGCATGGGGTGGAGAAGAAGCCTGCGGGGGCGTCCGCCAGTCGGGGGCGAAGAGGCGAGCGGCCACTGGCGGCTGGCGGCTCGCCTGGGGGTCAGTCGGTGGGCGCGAGCGTCATGGGCTCGGCGCGGAGGTAGCGCGTCTCTTTGAGCGTGGAGAGCACGAGGCTGGTCTCGGTCCCGCGGACGCCGGGGAGCGCCTGCAGCGCGCCGAGGAGTTGTTCGAGAGCGGCGGTGTTTGCCACGCGCACCTTGAGGAGGTGGGAGCCGCCACCCGTGACGGAGTGGAGCTCCAGAACCTCGTCCATCGCGGTCACCGCCTCGATAAAGGCGGGGTAATGCTCGCTCCCGCGGGAGCGGACGCGGACGTACGCGGTGATGTCGCGGCCGAGCCGCTTCGCGTCCACGACGGCGTGGTAGCCCGTGATGACGCCTCGCGCCTCCAGCTTCCGCATCCGCTCGCTCACGCTCGGGATGGAGAGGCCGACGGCCTCCGCGATCTCGGTCCGCTTGATGCGGCCTCGCGTCTGGAGGAGGTGGAGGATCTGGGCGTCGGTGTCGTCGATTCGGTCCACGGCGGCGTTTGTGAGATCGGATGCCAGACTAGCGCCAAGAGAGAAGGCACACAACCCGGGCCACCTAGCTTTTTTAAGCACTGCGCTCATTTCACATTCACTCCGTTCGCGGCATCCGCTGCAACCCTGCGCAGGGCGCCCTCGTGGACTCTGCCCTCCTCCCCTTTCTCGACATGAAGTCCCCCGGCACCGCCGCCGTCCTCAGCGCCCTCATTCCCGGCCTCGGCCAGCTCTACAACGGCACCTTCTGGCGCGGCATCGTCTGGCTCGTCCTCACGCCCGGGCTGTGGATCGGGACGGGCGGGCTCCTGGGCTGGATCTGCCACGTGGTCTCCGCGTGGACGGCCCACTCGTACGCGAAGAAGCACCCGACCGGGGGCTGACGCCTGCGCCTCGCGCCCGTAGTTTCCGGCCCGCTGGCGGTCCCTCCGGCCGAGCCCCGCGCTCGCCGACGCCCGCCGCCAGCGCGCGGGTCTCCCCGCACCGGGCCTGTAGCTCAGTTGGTTAGAGCAGTCGACTCATAATCGATCGGTCGCGGGTTCAAGCCCCGCCGGGCCCACCCACAGCCGGCTACCGCCGCCGCTACCGGGGCGCGAGGACGCCCTGGACGCCGCCGCGCTCGCCGGTCCGCCGCTGCATGGCCTCGGAGAGCATGAGCAGCTCGGCCACGTTCTCCATCGTGAGGACGCCCACGAGGCGGCCGCCGCGCTCCACCGGCAGGAGGGCGCACTCGTCGGCCTGGAGCTTTTCCAGCGCGGCGTCTAGCATGGAGGTGGCCTCCACGGCCTCGCAGGCGGGCGCCATCGCGTCTACCACGCGGGTGTCCGGTCCGCCTTCGGCGAGGGCCTGC
Organism: Bacteroidota bacterium; assembly: GCA_012960515.1. Lineage (GTDB taxonomy): Bacteria > Bacteroidota > Rhodothermia > Rhodothermales > Rubricoccaceae > Rubricoccus. The sequence continues at coordinate 8,451 of DUBD01000235.1, forward strand.
ACGAGCCGCTTGCGCGTGAGGACGCCCATGAGCCGGCCGTCCACGCCGAGAACCGGGAACTCCTGCTCGCTCCCGGCCATGAGCCGCTCGGCGGCCTCGCGCACGTTCGCGCCCGGCCCCAGCGTGGTGAACTCCGTCAGCATGGCCTGGCTGACGGGGAGGCCGCGGATCGCGAGACGCATGGTGGTAGCGGTGGCCTCCTGCTGCGCGCCCACGAACACGAAGAAGGCGATGATGAGGAGGAAGATGCCGCCACCCATCAGCCCCCAGGCAGCGAACCCGAAGGCGAGCACCTGCCCCACGCCCGCCGCGATCCGGGTGGCGCGGACGTACGGCATGCTGGTGGCGAGGAGCGCGCGGAGCACGCGGCCGCCGTCCATGGGGAAGGCGGGGATGAGGTTGAAGACGACCAGGACCACGTTGATCCAGAAGAGGTCGGACCAGAAGCTGCCGTCTGCGCTGAGGAGGTTGACCGTGTCGATCGGTGCCAGCCCCGCCCCGCTGGCGGCCAGCCCGAGGAAGAGCAGCGCCGCGATGGCGACGTTGACGAGCGGCCCCGCGATGGCGACCGCCAGCTCCTCGGCCGGCTTCTCCGGCATCCGCTCCAGCCGCGCCACCCCGCCGATGGGGTAGAGCGTGATGTCCCTCGTCGGCACGTTGAAGCGGCGGGCGGTCAGCGCGTGCCCGTACTCGTGGAGCACGACGCACGCGAACGTGGCGAGCACGAGGCCCATCGCGCCGAGGGACGCCGCGACGGGCTCCCCGTTGGCGACGTAGACGCCGGCCACGTAGACGAACAGCAGCGCGAACGTCCAGTGGACGAGGAGGTCGATGCCGAAAAAGCGGCCGAGGCGGAGGGAGGAGCCCATCGGGCGTGGCGGGGAAGGGGGCCGGTGGTACGGCGGGCGCGGCCTCCGGTTCGCGCCGGGCGGGCTAGCGGATCAGCGTCGCGCGGGCGCTCGCGGTGCCCTCCGCCGTCCGGACGCGGAGCGTGTACACGCCGGGCGCGAGGCCGCGCACGTCCATCTCCACGCGGCCATCGCCGCTCCCCATCCGCGCCGTCCGCTGGCGGACCGCCCGGCCGAGCGCGTCCAGCAACGTGGCGTGGACCTCGCCGGGCTCGGAGAGGCGGAGCGTCGCCGCCAGCCGGTCACGGACGGGGTTGGGCGCGAGGCGGAGGCGAAGCGCGTCGGCAGGGCCGGGTTCCGTGGACGGGAGGAAATACGCCTCGAGACGAATCGCGTCCACGTTGACGAACGTCGCGCCCGGTCCCGACGTGGCCTCGGCCGTAACCGCGATGGAGTCGACGGAGATGATCCAATCCGATACGGCGTTCCACTGCCCAGCCGTGCTCGGGTCGCTCTGGTCCACGCGGAACGTATCGACGACGGCACCCCCGAAGTAGGCGACGAACGGCGTGTCCGTTGCGCGGTTGGACGCCGGTACCCACCACGCCTCAACGGAGTAGGAGTACGGCCCGCCCGCCAAGCCCTGAGGCACGAACACGGCCCGTCCCTCTGTGCCAACCTCTAGCAGGCGCGAGCGGGTGGACCCGAAGTACGGGCCGTTCGCGCTCTCGAACCACGCGCCCTCTTCGCGATAGCCCGAGAGGGGGTCGCCCGTGTCGTAGACCAGCCCTTCCGCGCTCTGGTGCGGCACGATCATCAGCGCAGAGGCCACCGGCCGGGACGTCCTGTAGAGAGGCAGGTCTCCCACGATGAGGTTCGTGGAGCCGCCTCCATCCAGGTTGACGGCCTCCACGGCGCCGAGGCTGACCATCACCTCCGCCAGCTGGCGGAGCGTAAGGCCGGGGGCCTCCGCCGCCGCGAGGATGAGCATGTTCCCTTGCAGATCGCGCCCCACCGCTGTCCGGGCGCGGGCGGAGGTCGTGTCCACGCCCGAGCCGCCGAAGAAGACCTCGGCCTCCCACGTCAGGCGCACCTGGCCGTTCTCCACCAGCACCGGCCCGCCACCGATCGCCGTCTGTACGTCCCACGGACGAGCCCCTGCCGGGAAGCTGGCGGTCGGCCTCGGCTCAGGCGTCTCCCCCTCCTCGTTCGCGTTCGGCACGTCGTAGGCCATCTGCACGCCGTCCACGTCGTAGACCCACGCCACATCGAGGGACTGGCCGGTGGTAAGCCCAAAGGCGCCGCGCGTGGGGTAGTAGGTCTGGCCGTTTCTCGTAAGCGCCCCGATGTTCGAGGACACGGCCTGCCCGCCCTCCAGCACCAGACTGTACGACTGGTCGCCGCCGAAGTAGCCTCCGTTCAGCGTCACGAGCGCCCCCATTCGGGCGGCGAACGACGAGACCGTCTCCGTCCCGTTGGGCGAGAGCTCCGCCAAGAGCCGCAGCGAAGGGTCCGAGAGATCGGCGCGGACGTACCACGCGGCAGCGCCGGGCGTCGTGGTCTCGTACGCGCGGATGGTGCTGGGGAGGTTCGCGTTGGCGTCCTCACGAGGCGCCCACTCCGTCGGGACCTGCGCCGAGGCGGCGGACGAGAGGAGCAGAACGAGGGCGAGTGCGTAGCGGAGCGGCATCGGCGACGGGAGAGGGGATAGCCAGGATACGGGCAGCCGATCATCGCGCAGGGCAGCGGAACCGTTCCGCTGCCGGCGGCGCATCAGCCACGCCCTTCTCCCCTCTCCTCCGTGCTCGATCTCCTCCAGTGGCCCGCCATGGCCGTCACCGTCGGCGCCGGGTGGCTCGTCGCGTCCGATCTCCAGCCCCGTCGTCTGTGGGGCTTCGCGCTCTTTCTCGTCTCGAACGTGCTCTGGGTGGCCTGGGGCGTGCACGCGGCCGCATGGGCGCTCGTGGTGCTCCAGGGCTTCCTCGCCGTCACGAACGTGCGGGGCGTAGCGGACAACCGCGCGGCCTCCGGATAGCCCGACCCGCTGGCGGTCACCGTCAGCGACGAAACGGCGGCACACGAGGTAGGGGCGCCTACGAGTCGCGAGGACGCACGCCCCGGGATGGCTCAGAGATGGCCTCGCGGCTCTCGCTTGGAGGGACGGAGATTTCCCGGTACCCTCCGGGACTCCAGCCCCACCGCTATGGACCTCTCCGCCATCAACTGGATCGCCGTGTTCGTTGCCACGGGCGCCGCCTTCGCACTGGGCGCCGTCTGGTACGGCCCCCTCCTGTTCGGCACGCGTTGGCAGGCGCTCGTCGGGCTGACCGACGAGTCCATCCAGAACGCCAACATGGGCGCGATCTACGGCGGCGCGTTCGTGCTGCAGGCCATCGCCGTGATCGTGCTCTCGCTCCTGATCGGTCCGGAGGCCACGATGGGCGAGGGCGCGCTGACCGGGCTCGGCGTGGGCGCCGCGTGGGTGGCGACGGCGCTCGGCGTGACGTACCTGTTCTCGCAGAAGCCCTTCGCGCTCTACCTCATCGATGCGGGCTACCACGTGGCCTACTACACCATCGCGGGGATGGTGATCGGCGCGTTCTGATCGCGTGCACCTCGCCGGACTGGACTGCGCCACGCAGCCTCGGAAGACCGGGCTCGCTCTCGCCTCGCTGGCGGGGGAGCGCCTGACCGTCTACGAGGCCCGGGTCGCGGTTTCTCGTGAGGACACCGCGCGGCGGCTGGCGGCGTGGCTCGGCGGCTCGCCGGACGCGGTCCTCGCGCTGGACGCTCCCCTCGGCTGGCCTGCGCCCATGGCAGACGCCCTCTCCGACCACGCGGCGGGCCGCCCCCTCTCGCCCTCGCCCGACGCGATGTTCCACCGCCGGACGGATCGCGCGGTCTGGGCAGCGACCGGCAAGAAGCCCCTGGAGGTCGGCGCGGGATGGTTGGCGCGGACCGCCCACGCCGCTCTCGCCTCTCTCGGGGACGTCCGCCAGCGGCTGGCGTTCGAGATGGGCTGGACACCGGGCGCCGTATCCGGACGGCAGGCGCTGGAGGTCTACCCCGCCGCCACGCTCCTCTCGCGGGGCCTCTCCACCGCCGGTTACAAACGCGACGACGCGACGGACCGCCGGGCCGAGATCGTGGACGCGCTGACGGCACCGGACGCCGTCCCACGCCTCGTCCTGGACATCTCCGTCCGAGAGGCCTGCATCGAGACGGACCACGTGCTGGACGCTGTCCTCTGCTGCCTCGCCGCCGCGGATTACGCCCGCGGCGACGTGCTGACGCCGGAGGCCGCAGGCGTCGCGCCCGAAACCGTCCGGCGCGAGGGGTGGATCTGGTTCCGCCCCCCGCAGGGTCTCGCTACGCCGGGACGGCCGTCTCCAGCGTGAGCACCTCGTCTACGGGCTGGTAGCGCTCGCCGTAGAACTCCTCGTCGCGCCACGTGTGGACGTGTTCGTAGGTCGCGCGCATGTGCTCGTAGACCTCCTCTTCCGAGGTCTCGCCGTCGGGCGCCCAGTAGAGGATCTCCAGTTCGTTGACCTCGCGCGTGGCGAGGGAGCGGCGGCGGTACCGCACGGACTCCGCGTGCTGGAAGCCCTCGCGCTCGTAGAACCGGTGGCGCTTGATGGTGTCCGTGTCCTCGTAATCGGCGGGCTCCACCTCCAGGAGGATCGGCTTGTTCTTGGCCTTGAGGCGGTCGAGCAGCGTCGCGCCGAGGCCCTTGCCGCGGGCGGACGCCTGCACGAGGAGGTAGTCCACGAAGACGAAGTCCTCCCCTTCCACGTAGAGCAGCGACGCGCCCTTCCTCTGCAGGAACCAACTCTTGCCCAGGGTCCTCCGTCCGTC
>DUBD01000236.1:0-561 GCA_012960515.1 Bacteroidota bacterium
GGAGGGCAAGCGGACGCGGATCGTCCGTCCGCGGACGGCCATCTACGGCGTGCTCCTCGTCGCGCTGGCGGTCTTCCTGGGCACCGGCCTCGCCACCCGTGGCTCGTTCGACGTGGACGTGGGCCGCGCCGTGGACGCCCCGTTCATGGAGCTGCCCGACGGGACGGTCGCCAACCGCCTCCGCTTCCGCGTCCGCAACCAGACGCCGAACGACGCCACCTTCGACATCAGCGTCGCGGCACCGGCCGACGCCAGCGTGCGCGTCGTGGGCCGCGCCCCCGTCCCGGTGATGGCCGGCCAGATGACGCGCATCGAGGCGTGGGTGGTGGTCCCGCGCGAGGCGTTCGACGCCAGCGCCGAAGTCCCGACCGACCTCCGCCTCACGTTCTCGGACGGCACGGTGGAGTCCATCCCGTTCACGCTCCTCGGCCCGAGCCGATAGCGCCATGTCCGCCCTCCTCGTGCCGCCGACACCCTCCCTCAGCGCCTCGCACCGCGCGAGGGCGGAGTCGGCGGCCGAGGAGGCCGAGCAGTTCGCGGCCTTGCAGGCGGGCTTCCGCG
>DUBD01000236.1:644-13085 GCA_012960515.1 Bacteroidota bacterium
ACGCTTCCGGCGGACGAGCTGGCGAAGATCGACGGCGCACACCACTACGAGGAGCGGATGCTCTTCACGATGATGCTGCTCCGGATGCCGCACACGCGGCTGATCTACGTGACCAGCCAGCCCATCGCGCCCGGCATCATTGACTACTACCTGCACCTGCTGCCGGGCATCCCGGCGGTCCACGCGCGCGAGCGGCTCCTCCTCATCGCCGCGCACGACGGCTCCGCCACGCCCCTCACTCAGAAGCTGCTGGACCGGCCTCGGCTCCTCCGCCGCATCCGTCGCGCGATCCCGGACCCCGACTCCGCGCACCTGACCGTCTTCAACGCGACGCCCCTGGAGCGGACGCTCGCCGTGCGGCTCGGCCTCCCGCTGTACGCCGCGGACCCGGCGCTCCGGCACCTCGGCACCAAAAGCGGGAGCCGGCGCCTCTTCCGCGAGGCTGGCGTCCCCCTCCCAGACGGCGCCGAGGGCCTGCGCGACATGGCCGACGCGGCCGAGGCTCTCGCCGCGCTCAAGCGCCGCCAGCCGGACCTGCGCAAGGCCGTCGTCAAGCTCGAAGAGGGCTTCAGCGGCGAGGGCAACGCGACGTTCTCCTTCGACGGCGCGCCGGAGGGCCGCGCGCTGGCGGACTGGGTGCGCGAGGCGTTGCCGCTGCGCCTGCGCTACGAAGCCGCCAGCGAGACGTGGGACCACTACGCGGCCTCGTTCGGCACGATGGGCGGCATCGTGGAGGCGTGGATCGACGGGAGTATCAAAGCGTCGCCGTCCGTTCAGGGCCGGATCGACCCGCTCGGGCGGGCGACGGTCGTCTCCACGCACGACCAGGTGCTCGGCGGGCCGAGCGGGCAGGTCTTCCTCGGCTGCACGTTCCCGGCAGACGGCCTCTACCGCGAGGCCATCATCCGCGCGGGGAAGGCCGTCGGGGATGTGCTCGCGCGGCACGGGGCCATCGGGCGCTACGGCGTGGACTTCGTGACCGTCCGCGAGGGCGCGGCGTGGACCGCCTATGCCATCGAGATCAACCTCCGGAAGGGCGGCACCACGCACCCGTACGACATGCTGGCGTTCCTCACGGACGGCACCTACGACGACCGCAGCGGGCTCTACCGGACGGCCTCGGGCGAGCCCCGCTACTACACCGCCTCGGACAACCTCGTGAGCGAGCGCTACCGGGGGCTCACCCCACGCGACCTGCTGGACATCGCGGTAGAGCACCGGCTCCACTTCCACGGCGCGGCCCAGGAAGGGGTGGTCTTCCACCTCATCGGCGCGCTCTCGGAGTTCGGGAAGCTCGGCGTGCTCAGCATCGGCGCCAGCCCGGCGCGGGCACGAGCGCTCTACGACGAGGCCGTCCGCGTGTTGGACGCGGAGACGGCTCCGTAGGGGAAGCCCCTACATCCGCGGGGGGGCGCGCCTGTCCGGCTGTGCGAGCGCCGCACGGCCCAGGCTGAGCCCCCCGGTTCCGATTCTGGTTCTGCAGCCCACGCTGCCCCCACCGCTTCCGCGACGCGACCTCATCGGCCTGTGCCTGCGGACCCGGCGGGTGGCCTGCCTCCCCACCCCATGACTCCGACCGACAACCGCAAGGCCCCGCTCATCCCGCCGCACATCGGCTGGCCGCTCCTCGTGGTGCTCCTCCTCGCGATGAGCGTCGGGGCCGCCGTGATCACCGTCTTCGCGGCGACCTCCGACGGCGGCGTCCAGCTCGTCGAGGACTCCCCGTACGACTGATCCCGTGGAAGCCCCGGCGACGCGCCCGACGTACGACACCGGCGAGCCCTGCGCGCACTGCGGGCTGCCGGTCGGTCCTCGCCCCGTAGAAGAGGCGGGCGAGGCGTTCTGCTGCTCGGCCTGCGCGCTCGTGCGCGGGGCGCTCCGCGAGGCCGGCTTCGCCGAGACCGTGGACCGCCTCCGCCCGCTGGCGGCGACCGGCGGCAACGCCCGGCCCGTCGCGCCCGACCCGCTCGGCGTCCGCGAGTTGGACACGGAGCGGTTCCTCGAAGAGCACACCGCACCCCTGGACGGCGGCCTCCGCGAGGCCGACCTCGTGCTGGACGGCGTGCACTGCGCCGCGTGCGTCTGGGTGGTGGAGCGGCTCCCCTTCGAGATGGACGGCGTGACGGAGGCCCGGCTGGACCTCCCGCGCGGCCGCGTGCGGCTGGCGTTCGACCCCGAGCGCGTCGCGCTCTCCTCCGTCGCCGACTGGCTCTCGCGCTTCGGCTACGCGCTCCGCCCCACCCGCGGCGACCGCCAGTCGGGCCGGAGCGAGGCGGAGCACCAGCTGCTCGTCCGGACGGGCGTGGCGTGGGCGCTGGCGGGCAACGTGATGCTGCTCGCCTTCGCGCTGTATTCCGGCCTGGACGCCGCAGGCGGCCCGTTCGCCGCCGCCGCCAAGTGGGCCAGCTTCGCCCTCGCGATCCCCGCCGTGGTCTACGGCGGCGCCCCGTTCTTCCAGCGCGCCTGGGCCTCCATGGGCATGGCGTGGCGCGCGCGCGATCCGCGGCGGCTGCACCTGGACACCCCCATCGCGCTCGGCGTGCTCGTCGGGTTCGGGCACAGCGCGTGGGCCACCGTCACCGGCCGCGGCGACGTGTGGTTCGACAGCGTGGCCGTCCTCATCGCGGCGCTCCTCACGGCGCGGTACGTCCAGCTCCGCAGCCGCCGGCTGGCGGGCGACGCGAGCGAGCGGCTCCTCGCCCTCCTCCCCGCGATGGCCCGCCGCGTGACCGACGACAGCAGCACCGAGGCCGTCCGCCTGGACGAGCTCACGCGTGGCGACGTGGTGGAGGTCTCCGCCGGCGAGGCCGTCCCGGTGGATGGCACCGTCGCCGAGGGCGAGAGCCGCGTGGACAACGCCGTGCTGACAGGCGAGAGCCGCCCGATCCCGGTGACGGCGGGTGCCTCCGTAGCGGCGGGGGCCACCAACCTCACCGCCCCGCTCCGCGTCCGCGTGGAAGCCGCGGGCGAGGACTCCCGCGTGGGCCGTCTGCTCGCGTGGGTTCGCGAGGCCGAAGGCGGCCGCGCCCCCGTCATGCTGTGGGCGGACCGGCTGGGCGGCGTCTTCGTGCTCGCCGTCTTCGCGCTGGCGGCGCTCACCGCCGCGATCTGGCTCGTGGTGGACCCGTCGCAGATCGGGCTGCACGTGGCGGCGCTGCTCGTCATCACGTGCCCCTGCGCTCTCGGGATGGCCACGCCGCTCGCGTTCGCCGTCGCGGCGGGGCGGGCCGCCCGCGCGGGCGTCTTCGTCAAGAGCGACGCCGCCACGCAGGCGCTCACGGAGATCGACACCGTCGTGCTGGACAAGACGGGCACGCTCACGGAGGGCGCGATGCGGCTCGTGGCCCACTTCGGCAGCGACGATGCGTTGGAGGCCGCCGCGGCGCTCGAAGCGCACGTGGCTCACCCCATCGCGAGCGCGCTCACGCACGCCGTCCCGAACGCCCGTGGCGAGGTCACCCGCGTGGAAGCCGTCAACGGCGCCGGGATCCGTGGCCTCGTGGACGGGCGCGAAGTCCTCGTCGGCCGTCCGGACTGGATCGCGACCGAAACGGGCTCCACCGCGCCCGCGCACTTGGACGCGTTCGTCCACGACACTGTGGCGGCCGGGCATACGCCTGTCGCCGTGGCGTGCGACGGCGCGTGGGCCACGATTCTCTCCGTCGGCGACGCCCTCCGCCGCGACGCCCACGACCTGATCGCGACGCTCCGCGACGAAGGCAAGAGCGTCCGCGTCCTCTCCGGCGACCACCCCGAGACCGTCGCCCGGCTGGCGGAGACGCTCGGCATTCCCGAGGCGGACGCGCTCGGCGGCGTCACTCCCGAGGAGAAGCAGGCCATCGTGCAGGAACTGCAGGAAGCCGGGCACCGCGTGATGGTCGTGGGCGACGGCGTCAACGACGCCGCGGCGCTCCGCCAGTCGGACGTGGGCGTGGCCGTCGGCGGCGGGAGCACGGCCAGCTTGGTGGCCGCGGACGTGTTCCTCACGCAGCCCGGCCTCGCGCCCGTCCTCCGCGCGATGGCGACGGGCCGGACGGCTGTCCGCACGGTCCGCCGCGCGCTCGCGGTCTCGCTGGCCTACAACGCGCTCGGTGCCGCCGCGGCCGTCGGCGGCCTCGTGACGCCGCTCGTGGCCGCCATCGCGATGCCGGTCTCCTCCCTCCTCGTGGTCACCATCGCGCTGACGCAGCGGGTGCCCGGCGTGGACGCTCCGGCGTCCCCTGTGCCGTCCGCCACAGCGCCGCGATCCGTGCCCTCCCCCACTCCCTCCCTGGCGTGAACGTCCTCTACTTCCTCGTCCCGCTGGCGGTCCTCCTCGCCGCGTGTGGCGTCGCCGCCTTCCGCTGGGCCGTCCGCGACGGCCAGTTCGACGACACCGAGACGCCCGCCCTCCGCATTCTCCTCGACGACACCGATGACTAAGCCGACCTTCGCCCCCACCCCGGTCGCTCCCGCCCTCGGCGGCGCGCTCGATGCCGCCGCGCCCACGTTCGCCTGGACCGCGATCCCCGGCGCGCACGGCTACCAACTCCAGGTCGCCGCGACGCCCGGCTTCGAATCCCCGATCCTCGACGTGGACGCGGGCAACGTGACCGAGATCACGCTTCCAGACACGCTCTCCCCCACCGATGAGCCTCGATTCTGGCGGGTTGGCGCGGTGCGGACGGGGCGCGACACGTCGTGGAGCAAGCCGGTCCCGTTCCGCCTCCCCACGCTCGACGCGCTGGCGGCCGCCCGCGACGAGGAGGCCGCTGCGAAACGAGCCGAAGCGGCCTCGAAGCGCGAGGCCGCGCACGCGCAACGCGGCCGGACCGTCGTCCCGCCGCCGCCCATCGCGCCGGACCTCGCGCCGCTGCCCACCGGCGAGTCGCTCTCCGGCGGGCCCGCCAGCGGGGCGTGGTCGTCCGTCCCGGGCACGGCAGAGCACGCTCCGGAGACGGCGGCGGTCGCGGAACGCCCCCGTCTGCTCGGGCCGCTCGGCGGCGCGATTGTGGACGGGGCGGCAGCTCCGTTCGCGTGGACGGTCCTCAAGGACGCGCAGAGCTACGAGGTGGAGGTCGCCCCCACGGCCGACTTCTCCGGCCGCACGTTGCGGGTGAACGCGGGAGCCACGGCAGAGCTCGTGCTGAGCGGCGTCCTCCCGACCACCGGGGACCGGCTGTTCTGGCGCGTCCGTGGCCTCTTCCCGAAAGGCCCCGGCGTGTGGAGCAAGTACGGCCGCTTCTACGCCGGCACCCTGGACCACGCCGAGTCCTTCCGCGACCGGCAGGAGTCGGAGCGGAGCTACGCCCGGCGGCTCGCGGAACACGAGGCCCTGCGGCGCGAGGCCGACCTCGACCTGGTCGCCCCGTGCGACCGCCCGGACGCGACGACGGACTCCGCCAGCAGCGCGCTCATCCTCACCATGCTGGCGCTCGGGATCGTCATGGTCGTGCTGGCGGCCGTTGGCGGGATGGTCACGCCGTAGCCCGGCGCCGCCCGCTCTGGCAACGACCGTACCTCTCTCAGCGCGGGAACGAGCTCAGCGGCTGGACCGGCACTGGTACCGTGACCACGCCCTCACGCGAGAACTCCAGTTCCAGCGCGAGGGTGTCGCCGTCCACGAGCGCATCGCGGAGGTTGATCAGCATGACGTGATATCCGCCGGGCCGTAGCTGCACGGTCTCGCCCGCCGGGACGGGGATGCCCAACACCTCCCGCATTCCGCGGAGCCCGCCGTCCGTCTCGTACGCCTCGTGGACCTCCACACGCTCCGCCCCCTCGTAACGGGCCGCGATGAGCGTGTCGGGCTCGGCGCCGCCCACGATGGCCATGAACGCGCCCCCCGTGCCCCCCGCCGGAGCGGGCGCGACGAAGGGCGACTGGACGGAGACGCCCCCCTCCGCCGCCACGGCTGGCGGTTCGGCTGAGGCGGGCTGGGATGCGGGGCCGGGGGTGGGCTCGATCTCGCAGGCGGCGAGCGCCAGCGCGACGAGCGCGAGGGGGAGGGTGCGCATGGGAATGGGGTTAGAGGAGGGCGCGGGCGTCTTCGACGACCATCTCGGGCACGGCGGCACTCCCGCCGTAGGTCTCCACGATGCGGCCCTCGGCATCGAGGAGGAAGAGCTTGTCCGAGTGGCTAATGTGGTAGATCGTCTCGCCGGAAGCGAGGGTATCGCGGCGGGAGACTTCGTAGCGGACCCCCAGCCGCTCCATCATCCCAGCGATGGCGGGGGAGTCCCCGGTCGGCAGGAGCCAGTCCTCGCGCGTCTTCCACGCCTGCGCGTACGCCCGGAGAACCGCTGGCGTATCACGCACCGGGTCGAACGTGACCGTTGCGAAGGTGACGCGCGAGGAATCCGCGCCCAGCTCGCGCTTGATCCGGTTGACGTTCGCCATCGTCATGAGGCAGACGTCGGGGCAGTGCGTGTAGACCGCGGAGACGAGCGACGGCCGCCCGCGGAGGTCTGCGGGGAACGTGAACGCGGTGGAGTCCTGGTCCAGGAGCGCCACCTCCACGTCCGCGAGGTCGTCCTCGGGCGCGAGGTGCTCGGGCCGGCTGGAGCAGGCCGCCAGCGCGAGGGCGGCGAGAAGGACGAGGCGGCTCATACGTCGGCGCGGGCGAGAGAGAACGAGGTAGAGAGGTTGCCCCACGCGAGGGTGACGAACGCGCCATCGCGGCGGAACGACCACGTCAGGGCCTCCACCGGCGTTTGGAGGACGGTCGGCGAGGCGTAGACGGTGCCCACGTTGTTCGCGGCGTCGTACTCGTCGGAGAGGTGCATGCCCAGCGTGCGGTTGACGTGGAGCGCCCAGGCGTTGTGCCGGGGCGTGACGAACAGGCTGTACGCGCCCGGCTCGATCCGCGTGCCCCCGATCAGCAGCGGGACCGTCGTGAACAGCTCCGTCGCGCGGTGGGCACCCGCCACCCACGGCTGCCCGAAGCCGACGAGGCCGCCCCAGATCTCGCGCCCGCGGGCGTACGGCTTGCCGTGCACGATGGAGACGTAGCCGCCGTCGCCGTAACGGAGGCCCGCGCGCCCGACCCCGCTCCCGGAGGGCGGGTTCGCCTCGTCCACGCGGAGGCCGGAAACGGTGAACGTCTCCACGATGGCGGCGGGCTCGCCCGAGGACGCCGCGGCGTGGTGGTCGTGCTGCGCGCTGGCGGAGGCTGTGAGCGAGGCCGCCAGCGCGGCGAGGAGGAGGAAGCGCATCAGAGGTCGAATCCGAGGGTGAGGTAGAAGCTCCGGCCGCGCGCGGCGAGGTCGGAGATAGCGAGGTGCTCCTGGTAGTACGTGTCCAGCACGTTCTCGACGCCGGCCTGAAGGCGGAGCCCCGCCAGCACGCCCGAGGACGGCCGCCAGCCCGTGCGGACCGCGAAGACGGCGAACCCGTCGGTCTCGCGCTCGGCGTAGGTGAACCGCGCCACGCGGTCCTGCGCGAGCGCCCACCGGCCCTCCACTTCCGCGAAGACGGGGGTGCGATCGTAGCGCAGCGCGGCCACGCCGCCGACGGGCGGGATCATGGGCAGCGGCTCATCGAACGTGGTGTTCTGGCCGACGGCGGCGGAGACGCTGGCGACGGCTTCCAGGCCGCCGCCGAGGCGCGCCAGCCCGCTCACCTCGCCGCCCGCCATCCAGCCGCTCTCGGCGTTGTCGTACAGGCGGAAGCGGTACGTGGAGCCCGCCAGCCCGCCGACCACGTCGTTGTCCGCCAGCCCGATCACGAGGTCGCGGAGCTGGTGCGCGAACGCGGAGGCCTCGATGGCGAAGCGGTCGCTCGCGTGTGCGAGGCCCAGCTCCACCTGCCGGCTCCGCTCCGGCGCGAGGTCCGGGTCGCCGGTGTAGAAGTAGCCGTCCACGTAGTTGTAGACGTAGTGCCCGTACTGCTCCACGACGGTCGGCAGGCGGCCGGCGTCCGCGAGGGTGAGGCGGAACTGGGTCTGCGGCGAGAGCGCGTACGAGGCCGTCGCGCTGACGCTCGGGATGAGGAGTTCGCGCGCGACGTCGTCGGAGCCTGTGCGGCGCTCGAACAGCTGGCGCATCTCCTCGCGGCCCACGTCGCGGGCCGTCCCGTCCAACCGCCCGCTGACCGAGACCGCCAGCCGGTCGCCGAACGGCCGGCGCGCTTCCAACGTGAGGGCCCCGTTGAGCGCCTCCACATCGCCGACGTTGAGCAGCACCATGTCCCGGATGCCGGGGTAGACGCTGTACATCGTCATGTCGCCGAACTGGCGGAGGCGGTGGAGGTCCGCCGTGAGCGAGAGCCCCGTCGCGCCGACCGACCGGCCGAGCTCGGTGCGGGCGCCGGTCACGTCCGTGTAGCCGTCCATCGGCATGTACATCCCGCGCATGACCTCGCGCGCGAGCACGTTGCGGTCGCGGTCGTCCATGTAGTGGTCCACGCGGTTGCGGTACAGCCGCGCGTCGATGCGGTCCAGCCCGAGGCCGTGCCCCTCGTACTGCAGGCTCCCGATGCGCGCCTGCGCGAGGACGGCGTCCATGAGCAGCGCGGGGTAGCCCACGAGCCAGGCGTCGTCTGTGAGGAGTTGGGCCGTGAGCGCGTGCCCCTCGCCCAGCCGCAGCGAGGCCGCCGCCGCGAGGTTGCGCTTCTCGTAACCGGAGGTCTCGATGGCGGCGCCGCCGCCCGGCGCGTAGTCGCCCGAGCCGCGGTAGCTCCCGCTCGCGCGGACCGCCAGCGCGCCGCTGCTCCAGCTCGCCGCGCCGCGCACGCGACGCGCCAGCCCGTTGCTCTCGATGCCGGACTCGACCTCGGCCGCGAACGGCACGCCGAACCGCGGACGCTCCGTCACGAGGTCCACTGCGCCGCCGATCTGCGAGCCGCGCGAGAGGTCGCCCGCGCCCTTCGAGACCTCCACGGCCGCGAGGTTCTCGGGCTCCACGTAGCTGGAGGCCGGGTCCATCTTGTCCACGCACGCCCCGTAGACCGGCATCCCATCGATGGTAAGCGCGATCTGGCCGCCGCTGTACCCGCGCACGACGGGCTCGGAGGCGAAGTTGGCGCGCTGGATCATCCGCACGGCCGGGAGCCGCCCGAGGAGGTCTTCCGTCGTGCCTGGCGCCTTGGTCGGCGCGGAGGGCGAGCCGGCGACGGCGCGCTCCCCCTCCACCGTCACGGCGTCGAACGCCGTCGAAGCCGGCGCGAGGCGGATGGTCATGGCGTGTCCGTCGTGCGCGTGGACCCGCTGCGGCTCGTAGCCGACGGCGGTGACGAGGAGCCAGTGATCGCCGGGCGTGAGCGTGAGGCGGAAGTGGCCCTCCACGTTGGCGGCAGTGCCGCGGCCCGCGCCGTCCACGCGGACCGTCGCGCCGGGGATGGGCGCCTCGGTCTCCGCGTCCAGCACGCGGCCAGTCACCTCCTGCGCGCTGGCGGCGCCGCTCAGCGAGACCGCCAGCAGCACGAGGGCGACCCGCGCGAGGCGCCAGAGGCCGTCCGCCGCGTGTCCTGAAGTGGCCGTCTGCATCGGGTCGGTCATGGCTCGTACACGGTGTAGCCCACGAAGCGCGCGCGGTCCTCGCCGCCGCTGCCGTCGGGCAGGAGGACGGTCATCTCCCAGCCGCCCGACATGATGAAGTCCACCTCCCATCGGTAGCGCCCGTCGCTGAGCGCCTGGACCGGCTCGTACGGCGTGGAGTGGCCGTCGCCGCCGCCCATGTCCATGTAGGGGTAGAGCCCCGGTTCCAGCCCGCCGACCGGCAGGAACGCCGTCCCCGTCCAGCGATGCACCGCGACCGTAAAGGCGTTCTCGCCCACGACCGGCCGGAGCGGGTCCACCCACGAGACGAGCACGTCGTCCACCGGCTGCATCCAGATGTCCTGCCGCGCCTCGACGGGGAACGCGACCTCCGCGCTCGCCCCGCTGGCGGTCTGGATGGCGGCGCGGACCGAGAAGGCGCGCGCCGTGGTATCGGGCGAGAGGAGGAACGCCGCGCCGCGGAAAAAGCCGTCGCCGTCCGCGAGTGTAGCGGGGGATTCGGTGGGGAGCGCGGCACTGGAGGCGGGCCCGGCGGTGGGCGTCGCGGAGAGCGAGATCTGGGCGTCGGTCACCGCGGCTCCGCCCTCGGCCACACGGAGCGCCAGCCGGACGTAGCCGAGGTGCGCGCCGCCTCGCGCAGCGTACAGCTCCACGTCCAGCCCGTCCGCGCTGGCGGTGCCGATGAGCACGTCGCCGGTGAGTTCCTCGGGCGGCGGGTCCGGCTGGAGGCCGTCCCAGTCGAAGTCCTCCAACCCGTCCGGGACGCACCCGGCGAGGAGCAGGAGGAGCAGGGGCACGAGTCGGATCATGGGAGGGTGTGGACGGGCGCGGGCCGGTCGTCGAGCGTTTCGAGGAACGCGACGATCGCGGCCTTCTCGTCCGGTTGGAGGCGGAGCGGGCGGACGCGCGGGCTCTGGCCCGGCGTGCCCTCGCCGCCCCGGTCGTAGTGGTCCACGACCTCCGCCAGCGTGGCGGCGCGGCCGTCGTGGAAGTAGGGCGCCGTCCGGGCGACGGCGCGGAGGCTGGGCACGCGGAACGTGCCACGGTCAGTCTCGGAGAACGTGATGCGCTCGCGGCCGGGGTCCTCGTCCGTCACGACGATGCCGTTGTTCTCGAAGCCGTCGGTCGTGAGCTGGGGGCCGGCGTGGCACGAGGCACAGTGCTGCTGAAACAGCGCAAAGCCCGCGCGCTCGGTCGCGGAGAACGCGGCCGTCTCGCCGTTCCGGAAGCGGTCGAAGTCCGTGGGTGCGCTGACGAGCGTGCGCTGAAACGCCGCGAGCGCGTAGGTCAGCGTCTGGATGCTCGGGCCGTCCCCCTCGAACGCCTCGGCGAAGAGTGCCGGGTACTCGGGGTGCTGGCGGAGCCGGTCGAGCGCGTCGGCCACGGGCAGGTCCATCTCGTGCGGGTCCTCCAGCGGGACGAGTGCCTGGCTCTCCAGAAACAGCGCGCCCCCGTCCCAGAACAGTGTGGGGCGGTAGGCCACGTTGAGCAAGCTCGGCGCGTTGCGGAGCCCCGTCGCGCCGCCCACGCCCACGCTCCGCGCGCGGCCATCGGAGAACGCGAGGTCCGGGAGGTGGCACGATCCGCACGAGACGGACCGGTCGCGCGAGAGGATCGGATCGAAGAACAGCCGCTCGCCGAGCGCCACGCGGTCCGCGCGGAGCGGGTTCTGCACCGGGACGGGGAGTGGCGCGAAGCCCTCCGGAACAGACACGGAGACCTCGGGCGGCTCCTCGGGAGAGCCGCCGGAGTCGCACCCGCTGGCGGAGGCCACGAGGACCGCCGCCAGCAGGCACCCGCACCAGCGCGGGACGCGAGGCACGGCGCTACTGGACGCCGAGGACGGTGAACGCGCTCGACGCGTTGCCCTTGACCGTATCGACCACGTCCTGGCACCCGCCCGTCATGCACCAGCGGTCGCTGGCGTCGGAGAAGTCCAGGCCGGAGACGAAGGCCGCGAGGTCCACCTCCATCTGGAGGTCCTCCATCGCGCCGCCGGAGAGCTCAAACGGCTGGTTGAGCGTGACCGTCTGCGCGTTCGTTCCGCCGCCAACGTGCATCCGCCACTGGCCGGAGGCGGCGTCGCGCGGGGTGCCGGTGGACGGATCCACCGTGCCGTCGCCGTCGATGTCCAGCAAGCCGTCGAAGCGGAGGAAGACGTAGCCCGCGTTCCAGTTCCAGTGCATGGAGGGGTCCTTCGGCGCGAGCGGGTGATCATCCGGCGCGTCCCCCGGCGCGATGCGGTTGTCCAGCCCGTCCACGCCGAGCAGGAAGCGGAGGCCGGTGTAGCGGCCGGACGGGACCTCGCCGAGAGAGACGGGGCTCAGGCCAGCGGCGGCGTTCGCGAAGACGTACTGCTCCGTGACGGTGTGCTGGATCTCGGCCTCGTTCTCGTCCTGGGCGCGGACCGTGATGGGCGTCTCGGCCAGGATGGCGATCTCGCGGCCGTCCTCGTGGAGGAGCGTGATGCCGGAGAGGTACAGCTGCGCGATGTCGAGTTGGCCCGTGGTGCCGTTGACGGCGAACGGCTGGCCTGCGGCGAACGCGGCGCCGTCGACGGTCGCAGAGAGATCAAGGCGGAGGTCGGTGGGCTCGTTGGAGTTGGAGTCGCACGCCGTCAGGGTGAGGGCGAGCAGGAGGGCGCCGAGCGGCGCGAGGTGACGGAGCGTCATGGGGAGTCGGATACTGGGAGGTGCGGACGCGCGGGCGCCCACGAACGGAGCGCTGGCGGCGGCCGCCAGCGGGAAGACGGCGGGGCTGTCCGTGCCACACAGACCGCGCCTGACCGAGACGGGGGCGTCGGATGCGCGACGGGTCCGCACCGGTGTCGGGCGGACGAGCAGGACAGCGGGCGAGCCTGGGGCTACGCCAGTCGCTCCGTGCGGGGCGGGTGGAACACGCCCTGGGAGGCCTCCCTCCCGGTATCCATGGCGAGCCACGCGGACGGTCCCCGCGCGGGCTCGGCG
>DUBD01000237.1:0-349 GCA_012960515.1 Bacteroidota bacterium
CCCCCGCCGCTTCCGGCTGGCGGTCCAGCGCGACGAGCGCAACGATCACCGCGATCACCACCCAGAGGTTGTCCCACCCCTTCGTCGCGAGCGCCTCCGCGGTCCCAGCCAGCCCCGCCACGACGAGCGCCCCCGACGCGATCTCGGCGGTACCGAACGCCTCCGGCCCCCACGCCCACAGCCCGAGCCCCGCCAGTCCCGCCGCGCTGACGACGAACGCGGCCGTCCCCGCGGCCGTCTTGGTCTGGCCGTTTACGCGGAACGCGCCCCACCCCACCCGCCCGCCGACGAGCGCGGACTCGCACGCGGCGGCGGTCAAGGCGGCGGCGATGTGGGGGTTGGGGTTGTC
>DUBD01000237.1:359-2207 GCA_012960515.1 Bacteroidota bacterium
CCCCACCCCACCCGCCCGCCGACGAGCGCCGCCAGCGGGTCAGAGAGCGCCAGCACGAGGAACGCCGTCCGCAGGACGTACACGCGCGAGGGGTCCGCCGTCCAGCACGCCCCCAACGCCACGAGCAGCGCGACCGGGAACGCCACCGTCCCCCACGTCTCGCGCTGGATCCCGTGCATCCCGAGAAACAGCTTCCGCCGCACCGCGATCACGTTCACCGCCACGAACACGGCCGCCAGCGCGTAGATGCCGGCCGGCGAGGCGAAGTACGGCGGACAGAACACGACGGCCAGCCCCGTTGCGGCGTGGACGAACCGGCGCGAGGCCTCCGCCCGGACGCCCAGCGCCCGCATCGCTTCCCCGAGGCCCACGACCACGAGCAGGGTGAGTCCGAACAGGGCGGTGGGGAGGAGATCCGGCATCGGGGAAAACTAGCCGGACGAGCGCTCGGGGGGCGCCTGCCACGCGCCCGCTCCCCGCGATGCTGGGCCGATGTGGAAAACGCACCCGCCCCCAGGCTTAAGTGGACGCGCGAGCCCCCCGATACCGTCCCCACTCCGCCTGGCATCGCCAGCCCGCCACACGCGCCCATGCCTTCCGCACCGATGACCCCGGCGCACGAGCGAGATCATCTCGACCGCGCCGCTTCCGCCTTCGAGGCCCAACCCGCCGCCGTCCGCGACCGCTGGACGCGTGCCTTGGACCACGTGGACAACGCCCGGGTCTACGACGCCTTCCTCGAGTTCAACGAGCTGCTCAAGACGCCCGGACTCGACCCCGTCACTAAGACTCACGCCCAGCTCCAGGCCGTCCGCTGCCTCCGCGACGCGCCTGTCGAGCGCGTCAAGACGGAGCTCGCGCTGATCGAGCCGCACGACGCCTACCAGACGATTGTGCTGGACTACCGGCTGGGCTGGCTCATGCGGCACCGGCTGGCGAGTCTCACGGCCGCGCTCCAGTACTTCGACCGCGTGCGGGAGGAGGCGCGGCGCCTGGGCACTCGCCCGTGGGAGATCGCCGCGCTGCTCCAGAAGAGCGCGACCCTCATGGCGCAGGGGGCCTGGGAGCAATCCATCGAAGTCTGCATGCGGGTGTACAACCTCTCCCGCCGCAACGGCCTCGTGGAGTACATCCCGAAGGCCCTCATGAACAAGGGCTACGCGCTCGTACAGCTCGGCAAGCAGCAGCAGGGCGAAGAGCAGCTCCAGAAAGCCTACGAGCTCGCGTGCCGCAACGAGCTCGCGCCGGAGCAGGGCATCGCGCTGCACATGCTGGCGCAGGTCTACCACCACGACTTCAAGTTCTTCGGCCTCGCGCTGGAGTACTACGAGCAGGCCCGCGCCGTCTTCGACGAGGTGCCGATCTGGCCAAGCGTTGTCGAGCGGATCGACGAGGACATGGCCTCGGCCCAGAGCGAGTTGGCGGAGCTGGACCTCGCGAAGATCCTCGGTCCCATCCCCATCGCCCGTCTCCGCCAGGAGTACCTCACGAGCCTCGTCAACGGGTTCGTCGGCATCCCCGGCATCGACAACCGGACGCAGTTGGGGAACCGGATCGGCCTGACGCGGCAGGCGATCCACCGCAACATCAACAGCTAGCGACGCGGGCTGGGTACAAGCGCGAGCGCCGGATGGGGCCTGGTCCCCGTCCGGCGCTCGCGTGTAAGAGGGGGTGTGTGAAGGCTACAGGGTGAACGAGAGCGCCCTCCCCTCCTCCCTCCCACCGTTTATCTTTCGCTGTCCCCGCGGCCAACCTCCCCACGTATCGGCATCTGTGCTACTCCCACGGCGCCTCGCGCCGAGTTCAGTTTCCCGCACAGATCTGCCATGACGCCCCTGTTGCGTCTTT
>DUBD01000238.1 GCA_012960515.1 Bacteroidota bacterium
CAGTCCCCAGTCCCCAGTCCCCAGTCCCCAGTCCCCAGTCCCCAGTCCCCAGTCCTCAGCACTCCGGGACGCGGACGGAGACGTTCGCCGCCAGCCCGCCCTGCGAGGTCTCCTTGTACTTGTCGCTCATGTTCTCCGCCGTCTCGCGCATGGTCACGATGACCTCGTCCAGCGAGACGCGAGCCTGCTCGGCGCGTCCCGCCAGCGCGAGCTCCGCGGCGTTGATGGCCTTGACCGCGCCCATCGTGTTGCGCTCGATGCAGGGCACCTGCACCAGCCCGCCGATGGGGTCGCACGTCATCCCGAGGTGGTGCTCCATGGCGATCTCGGCGGCCTGGAAAGCCTGCTCCGGGGTCCCGCCCTGCGCCTCGCAGAGCGCCGCCGCCGCCATCGCGGAGGAGACGCCGATCTCGGCCTGGCAGCCGCCCATCGCGGCGGAGATCGTCGCGCCCTTTTTGAAGAAGGTCCCGGTCTCGCCCGCCACGAGGAGGAAGTCCGCGATGGCGTCCATCGTGGGCGCGTCCTCGGCGAAGCAGACGTGGTAGAGGAGGACGGCGGGGATGACGCCGGCGGCGCCGTTGGTGGGCGCCGTGACCACGCGGCCGAGGTTCGCGTTCTCCTCGTTGATGGCGAGCGCGAACGTGCTGACCCACTTGAGCACCTCGGGGAAGCGCCACGCGTGCGAGCGGATGAGCGCCAGCCACGCGTGGGAGTCCGTCGCGCGGGCCGCCGCCTCGCCGAGCCCGGCCCCTTCCAGCAGACGCTGCGCGAGCCCGGCGGCGCGGCGCTGTACGCCCAGCCCGCCCGGCAGCGTGCCCTCGGTGTGGCAGCCGCGGTAGACGCCCTCGCGCATGACGTCCCAGATGGCGACGAGCGCCGCGCGGACCTCCTCCGGCGTGCGCCACGCGCGTTCGTTGGCGCGGACCACGCCCGCGATGCTCTCGCCCGACTGGCGGCAGTGGAGCAGCAGCTCCACGGGCACCTGCGCCGGGTACGGGAGGCGGACCGTCACCTCATCGCCCACGGTCTCGCCCTCCTTGAGCACGAACCCGCCGCCGACCGAGAAGTAGGTCGAGGCGTGCTCCGTGCCGTCCACGAAGGCGACGCACTTCATCCCGTTGGCGTGGCCCGCCAGCCGCTCGGCGCGGTGGAAGACGATGTCCTCGGCGGGATCGAACGGGATGGTGCGGCCGGCGAGGGGGATGGTCTTGTCCCGCGCGAGGTCGGCAACGAACCGCGGGATGCGGTCCACGGGGATGGTCACGGGGTCGTGCCCGAGCAGCGCGAGGCCCACGGCCTGGTCCGTGCAGTGGCCCACGCCGGTCAGCGCGAGCGACCCGTAGAGGTGGACCTGGACGCGCTCCACGCGCTCCGCCAGCCCGGCGGTGGCCAGCTCGCCCAGCCACCGTTGCACGGCGCGCCACGGCCCCAGCGTGTGCGAGCTGGACGGCCCGACGCCGATCTTGAGCATGTCGAAAACGCTGAGGGCTTCCACGGGAGGCAATCTGGGTGGGGCGCGGAAGGTCGCGACGGAGCGGCGGCGGCTCAACCGCTGCGGCGTGAAGCCTCGGCCGGCTGGCGGCGATGCGCGGGTCTACCCCGCGAAGGCGTCGTGGTAGTGGACCGTGCCGGTGGCCTCCGCCAGCGCGCCGGGCGTGAGCTCCAGCGCCATGAACGCCTCGGGCGGGGCGCCGTAATTGTCACGCAGGCCGAAGGTGTGGGCGGGCGCGAACCCGAAGCGCGGGTAGTACGCCGGGTGCCCCAGCACGACGACCGCCGTCGCGCCCGCCTCGGCGCACGCCGCCAGCCCCGCGCGCACGAGCTCGCCGCCGACCCCGTCCCGCTGGCGGTCCGGGCGGACGGCCATGGGCGCGAGGCCGACCACACCCGTCGCGCCGTCCACGGTCACGGGCGTGAACGCGATGTGCCCCACCAGATCGCCGGCCTCCTCGGCGACGAGCGCGAGGTAGGGCGTGGCGCGTTTGCGGAGGCGGTCCACCAACTCCGCTTCGTCGGGTTGACCGAAGGCGGCGGCGTTGAGGGCGTGGACGGCGTCGCGGTCGGCGACGGTCTCGGGGCGGATGGTCATGGGGCGAGGATCGGGCGGGCGGGTCTCTTCGTGGTGTCCGCCAGCGGGCGGCGTTACGCCACGTCCTCGCGGGCGGTGCCCTCCGTCTCCAGCGCGAAGTCCGGTCCGAACGCGAGGGAGGGCGTCTGGAAGCCGGGCGCGGCGCGGCCCTCCAGAACCGCGAGCGCGGCGCGGAGCGCGGCATCGACGGTGAAGGCGTAGCCCTCGGGGCCTTCCCATCGCGAGACGACGCGGTTGCCGTCGCCGTCGGTCGCCTCGCCCCAGACGAAGGAGCGTCCGCGCTGGCGGTCGTCCTCGGAGGGGCCGGTGACGCGGCGGTCCACGATCGCGCCGAGGAGCGACTGCACCGGGCGGGTCTGGAGGATCGCACCGAGGTAGCGGCTCGCCTTCATCGCGCGGACCGCGCCCGGCGGCAGCGCGGCGTAGGTGGTCACGTTGGGGATGCCCGTGGAGTGGAAGGCGGTGCTCACGTCGCCCCACGGGATGGCAGTGCAGGTGCGGGTCTTGCCGTCCGGGAAGGCGACGGTGATCTGGTCGTGCGCGGGCGGGACCGTCACGATCTCGCCCGCGACCCGCGCCGCGCCTCCGCTCCCGGCGTTCTCGACGGCCGTCTTGGCGGTCCCGCGCGAGGCGCTGCCGAGGGCGCGGATGGCGAGCCGCAGCCGCGTGGCGCTCGGGAGGCGGCGGTGGAGGTGCATCGCGAGGCAATCCGTCGGCACCACGTCAAACCCGACGCCGGGGAGGACGGTGATGCCGGCGCGCTCGGCCTCGGTGGATCGGGCCGCCAACGCCTCGAAGACGGCGATCTCGCCGGTGATGTCGAGGTAGTGCGTGCGCGTGTGGAGGCAGGCGTCCACCATCGGGCGGGACGTGCGTGAGAACGGGCCGGCGGCGTGGAGCACGAGCGGCACGGAGGTGAGCGCGAGCTTGAGCGCGGCGGCATCGTCGAGGCTGACCGCGCGGCGCTCCAGGCCCAACTCGCCCGCCAGCGCGGCGAGGCGGTCGGGGTCGCGCCCGGCGAGGATGGGACGGACGCCCTGCGCGACGGCCCGCTCTGCGATGAGCCGGCCGGTGTAGCCGTAGGCGCCGTAGAGGAGGAAGGACATACGGGCTGTACGCGCACCGTGCGCGAGAGTGCCGCGCGAGTGTCACCGGCCCCCGCGCTATCGTGCGGTTCTCCTCCCGCATTCCCATGGCCGAGCTCAAGACCCGCCCCACCGACGCGTCCGTGGACGCGTTCATCGAATCGCTGGACTCCGAGCGCCGCCGCGACGAGTCCCGCCAGCTGGTGGCGGTCATGCGGGAGGCGACCGGCGCGGAGCCGGTGATGTGGGGGGAGAGCATCGTCGGCTTCGGAGACGCGCACCTGACCTACGCGTCCGGGCGCGAGGTGGACTGGTTCGAGGTCGGGTTCTCGCCACGGAAGCGGGCGCTCTCGCTCTACCTCATGCCCGGCGTGGACCGGTTCCAGGGTCTGCTGGACCGCCTGGGCCCGCACACACACGGCGCGGGGTGTCTCTACGTGACCCGGTTGGAGCGCGTGGACCCGGGCGTGCTGCGGGAGTTGGTGGAGGCGTCCGTCGCGGCCGTGCGCGAAACCTGGGGCGAGTAGCCGCCGCGCTGGCGGTCCCGCTCGGCGAACTCAACCGCCAGTCCCCACGTCCCGAGCCCCCCAAGCTCTAGCAGGCGTCCGCGAGCACGTGGCCGTCCAGCGACACCAGCCGATCCGCGCGGACCGTCTCGCCGGTGCCCAGGCGGACCCAGTCGGCGCCGTCCTTCGCGAACACGTCGTCCACGGTGGTCTCCTCCACGCGCTCGCCCTGCGGGTCGCGCCAGACGAGGCGGACGGACTGGCGGCGGACGGCGGCGCTCTCCAGGCGGTCGTGGAAAGCGCAGGCGATGGGGGTGTAGTCGCTCATGGCGGTCGGGGGATCGTCTCGCCGTGAACCCCGCGGGCGGCGGGGCGGGTTCCTCAGCCGTCCGTGCAGGCCGGCGCGAAGCCGGGCGCCAGCCGGGCCTCCGGCGTGCGGACGTAGACCGCGCTCCGGCTCGGCTCCCAGACGCCGCCGCGCCGCATCTCCGTGCTCGTCGCCAGCGTGCCCTCGGCGGTCAGCCGCGAGGTGGAGCGCACGCGGTCGATCTCCGGGTGGCCCTCCACGATCTCCTCCACGACCAGCGCGCCGTCCTCGGTGACGTGGCCCGTGCCCGAGGTCGTGAACCCGGCCGAGGTGACGTAGAGGAACTGGAGCGAGTCGCCCGCGGCCCAGATCAGCGTCTCGCCGCCGTACGCGCCGCCGTTCAGCGTGTGGATGTTGCGGAGCGCCTGTCGGTTCATGGCCCACTCCCATCGTGAGACGTCCGTCACGGTCTGGCCGTCCGCTTCGAAGGTGCCCTGCCACGTCTCGCCGACGAGCGGCGCCAGCGGGGCGAGGGCGGGATTCGGCTCCTGGGCAGAGGTGGGAGCGGAGACGAGGATCGCGAGGGCGAGGAGAACGAGGCGCATGGGAAGAGGCGGAAGACGGGCAGAGGCTACCACACCTCCTGTGTCATCCGGCCGTCACCCCGACCCGCTGGCGGTACCGATGGGCGCGGTCAGCGCGTGACCGGCAGGGGGGAGGCGCCCGCCCGGATCGCGAGGATGGTCGTCACCACGACCGCCGCGGCAGCGGCCGCCAGCGCGCCGATGAGCATCGGAGCGCCTGCGCCGTTCTTCGCGAGGATCGCCGCGAACGCCCACAGGAGGACGGCGGCGAACGCTACGTCGCCTGTCTGGCGGAGCAGCGCCACGCCTACGGCCGCCACCACGAGCACGAAGAGCGGCGGCCAGAGCGCGCCGCCCGTCCAGCCCGCCGCCGCCAGCGCCACGGTCACGTTGACCGGCGCGGCCACGCACAGCCACGCGAAGAACAGCGACGCCGGGACGCCCAGCATCCACCGCTCCGCCGTGCTCATGCCCATCCGGTCCAGCCGCACGTACAGCCACGCGAGGCTCGCGAGGATGCCGACGATCACGACCACCGCCACGCCGAACAGGCGCAGCGACCACGGGATCTGCCACAGCCCGTTGAGCAGGTTCGCCGCGATGAACGGCACCGCCAGCGCGTCGTAGCGAGGGGTGCGGGCACCTGGCCGCGCTTGCCACACGCCGAAGACGAGCACGCCGAGGAAGATCACGCTCCAGATGGAGAACGCCCACCCCGCGGGCGTCACGCCCGTCTGGATGGAGTCCGAGACCTCGCCGGTCTGGACGCCGAAGAGGACGCCGGCCCCAGCGAGGCCGTTGAGCGCGAGGTTGAATGCGACCGCCGCGAGGACGGCGATCTGGCGGGGGAGTCCAGTCATAGGAATCCGAACGCGCGGCGCATCCAGCGGGTCCGTCTCGCTGGCGGTGCCTCTCGCCGAGGATGACCGCCCCTTCGGCTCCGCTCAGGGCATGCAGCGGGGCGCGCGCTACTCCGCGGAGAAGGGGTACGTCCGCGGCTCGTGCTGGACGGAGACCCACTGGACCGTCGTGAAGGCGTCCAGCGCCCACTTGCCGCCGAAACGGCCGAGCCCGCTCTCGCGCATCGCGCCGAAGGCCACGTGCGGCTCGTCGTTGACGGACATGTCGTTGACGTGGATCATCCCGGTCTGGACCTGCCGCGCGAGGCGGAGGCCCCGCTCCGTGCTGCCGGTGAAGACGGAGCCCGAGAGCCCGTACGGCGTCGCGTTGGCGATCTCCAGCGCTTCCTCGTCCGTCTCGAACGTGAGGATCGGCGCGAGGGGGCCGAAGATCTCTTCCTCCGCGGCGGGCATGTCCTGCGTCACGCCCGTGAGAACGGTCGGTTGCACCACGCGGCCCTCGTGCGTGCCGCCCAGCGCGACCGTCGCGCCGGCCTCCTTCGTCCGCTCCAGCACGTCCAGAACGGACTCCAACTGGTCGTCGTCGATGATGGGGCCGACGAACGTGGCGGGGTCGGACGGGTCGCCGGCGGTGAGGTCGCGGACCTTCGCGAGGAAGGCCTCGGTGAAGTCCTCCGCGATGGAGGCGTGCACGGCGATCCGGTTGAGCGCGATGCAGATCTGCCCCTGATGCAGAAACTTGCCGAACGCCGCTGCGGTGGCCGCCTGCTCGATGTCGGCGTCGTCCAGCACGAGCATCACGTTGTTGCCGCCGAGCTCCAGCTCCACGCGCTTGAGGTGCTTGCCGGCCTTTTCCGCGATGCCCTTGCCGACGGGCGTGGAGCCGGTGAAGGAGATGACGCGCGGGACGGGGTGCACCACCACGGCGTCGCCGATCTCGCTCCCGCTCCCGGGCACGACGTTCACCAGCCCGGCGGGCACGCCCGCTTCCTCGAACAGCGCGCCGACGAGCGTGCCGCCGGTCACGGGCGTGTTGGAGGCGGGCTTGAGCACCACGCCGTTCCCCGCGCCAAGCGCGGGCGCCACGCTCCGCATGGAGAGGTGGAACGGGAAGTTCCACGGCGAGATGACGCCCACCACGCCGACCGGCTGGTGATAGACGCGGTTCTCTTTGCCGGGCGTCACGCTCGGGTACAGCTCGCCCTCCATCCGCAGCGGGAAGGTGGCCGCTTCGCGCGTGATCCCGATGGCGTTGTCGATCTCGAGCCCGGCCTTGAGGCGGGAGCTGCCGGACTCCTTCACGAGCCAGTCCGCGATCTCCTCGCGGCGGGCGTCCATCAGGTCGGCGGCCTTCGCGAGGACGGCCTGGCGCTTCGTGGGCAGCATGGCCATCCACTCGCGCTGCGCGCTGGCGGCAGCGGTGTAGGCGGCGTCCACGTCGTCCTCTGTGGCCTGGGCCACGTCGAGGAGGTGCGCGTCGTCGAAAGGGTTGGTCGTCGGCGCGGTGGCGCCGGAGGAGGCGTCGCGCCAGTCGCCGCCGATGAAGAGGCGGCCGAGGGAGGAGTAGCGGTCCATGAGGGGGCGGGAGAGAGGACCGTGCCTAGGCCGGGCGCCCGCGAGGGTTCCGCCTCCGCGGGGTGTTCGCCCGCCGCTCCCATCACGACCGCCAGCGGGGCGAACGCGGAACCCGGAACTCCGAACGCGGAACCCTAAAACTCCAGGCTGAAGCCGACGGTCGGGAGGCGGCCCACGTTGGTCTGCTCGCGGAGGAAGTCCGGCTCGGCGGGGTCCTCGGTGTACTCCAGCGCGAAGACGTTCTCGCGGTCCAGCACGTTCTGCACGTCCAGGTAGACGACGCCGTTGAGGCGGCTCCCGATGGCGAAGCGCCGGTCCACACGGAGGTCCCAGCGGGCGTAGGCGGGCGTCCGCTCTGCGCCGATGCGGTCCAGGTCCCGCACGCCACGGCGCGAGAGCGCGTACTCCTCGGCGGAGGCCTCCAGATCGAACGGCGTGAACGGCCGCCCGGATTGCACCGTCAGCCGCGTGCCGACCTCCCACGGCCCCAGCCGCACGCCGCCGGTCAGCGAGAGGTTGTGGCGCACGTCCCAGGCGCTCGGGCGGTAGACGCCGTCCGCGCCCGTGAACTCGCTCCAGCCCAGCGTGTACGCGCCGACCCCGTACCATCGCGAGGTGAGCTTCTTCTGCGCCGAGAGCTCCACGCCGTAGGCGCGGCCCACGCCCTCCGAGGTCAGTGGCTCCGCGCCCACGAAGCCGAAGTCGCCGCCGAGGTTGGCGAGCGAGAGGCGCGGGTCGCTCGCGGAGACGGGGTAGTCCGCGTAGTCCTTGTAGTAGCCCTCCAGCGAGACCTTCAGGCTCGGCCGCGGCGTCACCGCCAGCCCGCCGACAAGCTGCGTCACGTCGATCCAGCGGAGGCCGCGGTTGACGTACTCGCCGTCTTCCTGCACCGCGAGGGAGATCAGCTCCGGCGACTGCGTGAAGCGCCCGAGCGCCGCGCTCGCCTGCACGCGCTCCGATACGTCGTAGCTGGCGGAGGCTCTCGGCGAGAGGACGACCGACTCGTCGAGAAAGTCCGTGGCGTCGGCGCGGAGGCCGCCCGTCAGCGCGAGGCGTCCGCCGAGGGCGCGGGCCGTGAGTTGGCCGTAGCCGAACCCTTTCCACAGGCCGAGGTCGGTGCCGAACTGCACGTCCTCGTCGAACGGCGTCGCGGGCGTGGCCCGCTGGAAGAACTCTGAGTCGATGGTCTCGCGCGAGGCCCCGCCGCCGACGCCCAGCGTGAGGCCGGGCGCGAGGCGGAGGTCGCCGTCCGTGCGGAGGCGCCACGCGGCCTCCTCGGCGTCGTTGGAGAGGAGCGGGTCGCCGGCCTCGTCGCGGTCCGCGAAGCGGAACTCCTGGAAGGAGCGGCTGACGGCGGTGGTGAAGAAGCCGCCGGGCACGAGCCGCCGCCACGAGACGCCCTGCGTGTAGCTCCGCTGGTCGTTGTCCGCCACGCGCGAGGCGATCTCCTGGTTCTCGAAGTCGTCGCCCTCCGGCTGGACGATGTCGAAGTCGTCCACGGCCCAGAGGCCGAAGTAGACGAGGCGGTCCTTCTGGGTCGGCGTGTACTCCACGCGGCTCTGGAAGTCCCAGTAGGCCGGGCGGATGGGGAGGTCGAGAAGCTGGAAGAGGAACTGGAGGTAGGAGCGTCGCGCGGAGAACGTCCAGTTGAAGTCCGGGCCGGAGGAGCCGTCCAGCGAGAGCGCGGACTCGCTGGCGCCCACGGTGAAGTCGCCCGCGAGGGTCTCGGGGCTGCCCGGCCGGTTCTCGATGAGGAGGACGGACGAGGCGGCGTCTCCGTAGCGGGCGGGGAAGCCGCCGGTGTAGAAGGTGGCCTCGCGGATAAAGTCCACGTTGAGCAGGCCCACGGCGCCGCCCGTCGCGCCCTGCGTGGCGAAGTGGTTGATCTGCGGGACTTCGATGCCGTCCACGAAGTAAGCGTTCTCGCTGGGGCCGCCACCGCGCACGAGGAGGTCGTTGCGGTTGTCCACGCCGCTGGCGACGCCCGGGAGCGCGAGGAGTGAGCGCGAGACGTCGTTGAGCCCGCCGGGCGTGCGGCGGATTTCCTCGGGGCCGAGCGCGGCCACGCTCACGGGCGCATCCGGCTCGTCGTCGAAAAAGCCCGCCGTGACCACGACTTCTTCGCCCTCGGCGATGGCCTCGCGCAGCTCGAAGAGAAGAAAGGTGGGCCGCGAGCGCTGGATCACCACGTCGGTCTGCGTGCGGGCCTGGTAGCCCACGAAGGTGGCGCGGACGCGGTAGGCGCCGGGCGCCAGCCCCTCGATGGCGTACGCGCCGTCCAGGTCCGTCGCGGCGCCCGCGAGCAGCGCGCCGTCCGGGCCGAGCACGGCGACGTTGGCGCCGGGGAGGGCCTCCTGGGTCGTCGCGTCCACGACGCGGCCGGTGAGCGTCTGCGCGCTGGCGGAGGCGGTGAGCAGGAGGAAGAGGAGCGAGACGCCGAGGCGCATGGGCAGCGGGGGAGAGGGGTGGGCCAGACTCCCGGCCGCGCGGCGAGGTTCGCGAAGGCCGGGGGAATCGGGCCCGCTACCCGCCAGCCCGGTCCAGTGCCCAGCCGCGGTCGCACTCGGCGAGAGCCGCCGCCAGCGGGGCGGGCGTGGGGCGCTCCCCGGCACGGCGCGGCGGGCGGCCCCGGCGGTGGAATTCGGCGCGAATGGCCCGAGGCGGCTAGCTTGGGAATCCGCGTCTGGAGGCGCGCGTACCCGCCGCGACCCTCACCCCGCACATGTCCACGCCCGACACCGCCCCCGAGACCGTCCAGGTCCCCGAGGTCACCGTCCTCTTCGCCGGTGACTCCGGCGACGGGATGCAGCTCACCGGCAGCCAGTTCACCCTCGCGACGGCCCTCGCGCGGAACGACCTCGCCACGCTCCCGGACTTCCCCGCCGAGATCCGCGCCCCCGCCGGCACGCTCGCCGGCGTCTCGGCCTTCCAGGTCCACATTTCGGACCACGACATCTTCACGCCCGGCGACGCTCCACACGTGCTGGTCGCCATGAACCCGGCGGCACTCAGGGCCGAGCTGGCCACCCTGGTCGACGGTGGCACCGTGATCGTCAACGCCGACACCTTCGTCGAGCGCAACCTGGCCAAGGCCGGCTATGACCATGACCCGTTGGAGGGCGACGACCTCGACGCCTATCGGCTGATCCGGGCGCCGATGACCTCGCTCACCAAGGAGGCCTGCAAGGAGTTGGGCGTGAAGCCCCGGGACGCAGAACGGTCCAAGAACTTCTTCGCCCTCGGCCTGCTCTCGTGGATGTACAGCCGTCCCATCGAGCCGACCATCGAGTGGATCGAGGCCAAGTTCAAGGGCCGTGACCTGATCATCGCTGCCAACAAGGCTGCCTTCAATGCCGGCCACGCCTACGGTGAGACCGCCGAGTTGTCCGATCACCAGGTGATTGTGCGTCCCGCCGAAATGCCGGCCGGCACCTACACCAACATCAACGGCAACACGGCGCTGGCCTGGGGCCTCGTAGCCGCCGGGCAACTCTCGGGCCTGCCCATCTTCCTCGGCTCCTACCCGATCACACCGGCGTCAGACATCCTCCACGAACTGTCCCGGCACAAGGAGTTCGGCGTGACGACCTTCCAGGCCGAGGACGAGATCGCAGCGGTCGGCTCTGCGCTGGGTGCGGCCTACGGCGGCCATCTGGGGGTCACCACGACGAGTGGTCCCGGCATGGCGCTCAAGGCGGAGACCATCGGCCTCGCCGTCAGCCTCGAACTGCCGCTGGTCATCGTCAACATCCAGCGCGGCGGTCCGTCGACCGGTCTGCCGACCAAGACCGAAGCGGCCGACCTGATGATGGCCATGTACGGACGCCACGGTGAGTCGCCAATGCCGGTGATCGCCGCCAAGACGCCGGCCGACTGCTTCGACCAGGCCATCGAGGCCGCCCGCATCGCCACCCAATACCGCACCCCGGTGATACTGCTGTCCGATGGCTACCTGGGCAACAGTTCCGAGCCTTGGCTCCTGCCCGACGTCGACGACCTCGAGCCGTTCCCGGTCGAGTTCGCGAGCGGCTTCAACCAGGTCGACGAGGAGGGCAACGAGATCTTCTGGCCGTACCTGCGCGACGAGAAGATGGCTCGTCCCTGGGCCATCCCCGGCACGCCGGACCTGATGCATCGAATCGGCGGCCTCGAGAAGGAGGACGGTTCGGGGAACGTCTCCTACGACGGCGCCAACCATGCCCACATGATCGCCGTGCGTGCAGAGCGCATCGCCCGCATCCCGGTCCCCGACGCGGAGGTCTGCGGCGATTCCGACGCCGACGTGCTCGTCGTCGGCTGGGGCTCGACGTGGGGTGCGATCGCCGCCGCCGTCCGGAGGATCCGCAACGGTGGCCGGAAGGTCGCCCACGTGCACCTGACCCACCTCAACCCGATGCCGGCGAACCTCGGTGAGGTCCTCTCGGGATTCTCGACGGTCCTGGTCCCGGAGATGAACCTCGGGCAGCTCGTCCGGATACTGCGCGACGAATACCTCGTCGATGCCCGGCCCGTGAACAAGGTGACCGGCCAGCCCTTCACGCCTGCCGAACTCCAGCAGGTGATCCTGAGCGAACTCGGAGACGACACCTGATGACCGACACGCTGCTTCCGGAGGGAGGCTCAGGGGACGTGCCTCCCACGACCCGTGCCGACTGGCAGAGCGACCAGGAGGTCCGCTGGTGCCCGGGCTGCGGCGACTACTCGATCCTGACCGCCCTCCAACTGCTCATGCCCGACCCCGGCGTCCGCCGCGAGAAGACCGTGTTCGTGTCCGGGATCGGGTGCGCCGCCCGGTTCCCCTACTACATGGACACCTACGGGATGCACTCGATCCACGGCCGCGCGCCGTCGATCGCCACCGGCATCGCCACGGCCCGCGAGGACCTGTCGGTCTGGGTCGTCACCGGCGACGGCGACGCGCTCTCGATCGGCGGCAACCACCTGATCCACGCGCTGCGCCGCAACGTCAACATGACGATCCTGCTCTTCAACAACCGCATCTACGGCCTGACCAAGGGCCAGTACTCCCCCACCTCCGAGGCCGGCAAGGTCACGAAGTCGACCCCGATGGGCTCGGTCGACCACCCGTTCAACCCGGTCTCCCTGGCGCTCGGCGCCGAGGCCTCGTTCGTGGCGCGCACCATCGACTCCGACCGCAAGCACCTCACCGAGGTGCTGGCCGCGGCCGCCGCCCACCGTGGCACCTCGCTGGTCGAGATCTACCAGAACTGCCCGATCTTCAACGACGGCGCGTTCGACGCGATCAAGGACCGCGACACCAAGGCCGACGCGATCATCCCGCTGGTGCACGGCGAGCCGATCACCTTCGGCGTGCCGGCCGAGGACGGGCGGGCCACCAAGGGCGTGGCCCACGACCCGGCCACCGGCGGCGTGCGCGTCGTCGAGGTGGGCGACGGCGAGGGCCGGCTGGCCGAGAGCGAGCTGCTGGTCCACGACGCGCACAACCCCGACCCGTCGGTGGCGTTCGCGATCAGCCGGCTCACCGACGCGGGCTACCTGCACACCAGCCCGATCGGGATCTTCCGCCAGGTCGAGCGCGCGACGTACGACGACGAGGCGCGCGCCCAGCTCGCCACCGCGGGTGCCTCGAGCGACGCCGACCCGGCCGAGCGTCTCAGCGCGCTGATCACCGGCGCCGACACCTGGACGGTCGTCTAGCCTCCTCTCGTGGCCGAGTCCCGCCGCGGTGTCCTGCTCGGGGCAGCGGCCTACCTGATGTGGGGAGCCTTCCCCCTCTACTTCCCCCTGCTCGAACCCGCCGGCTCGCTCGAGATGCTCGGGCACCGGGTGGTGTGGTCGGCCGTCACGATGGTGGTCGTGGTGCTGGCGCTGAGCCAGCTCGCGGCGCTGCGGGCGCTGCTGGCCGACCCGCGACGCACGCGGCTGCTGCTCGCGGCCGGAGCCGTTCTCGAAACCGTCGATTCTGGGCTGGGGCTCGTTTCCGCGCATTGCGAAATGCGAGGGTTGAGTCTCGTCGTCCATGTCGTCGTCGCCGTACTCGTCGCCGCCGTCCATGGAG
>DUBD01000239.1:0-11617 GCA_012960515.1 Bacteroidota bacterium
CGCCTGGATCTTCTCGTAGTCCGCCGCCGTGTACGGCACCGTGCCCGCGGGCACCTCCGCCGGATCCGGGTACTGGGTCAACCGCCCGAGCCGCGGCCCGGCGCGCATGTACCCAGCTTCCAGCGCGATGAGGATGTGCTCGTCGGCCCACTTCATGTGGATGCCCACGTCGACCTCAGCGCCCAGGAGCTTGCTCTCGGTGATGTCCGTGCCGAGCCCCTCGTCCCCCAGGTACGGCGTGATCGCCCCGTCCACCTCGTCCGCCCAGGCCAGCAGGAAGCCCAGCCGGAACTCGTAGAAGTCGCCCGGCCGGAACTTGAACCGGGGGTTCACGTACGTGGAGTTGTAGACGCCGCCCTTGCCCTGATCGGAGCCGGGGTACCAGTTCTGGATGGTGCTGTACTTCACCTCCGCCCGGTCCTTCGCCACGATCTCCACGATGGCGGCGTGGAGCTGGTACTCCTCGCGCATCGGCGCGGTGCAGCCCTCCATGTAGGAGACGTAGCCGTCGTCCTCGCAGATGATGAGGGTGCGCTCGAACTGGCCGGTGTTGGCCTCGTTGATGCGGAAGTACGTGCTCAGCTCCATCGGGCAGCGGACGCCCTTGGGGATGTAGCAGAAGCTGCCGTCCGAGAAGACGGCCGAGTTGAGGGCTGCGTAGAGGTTGTCCGTGTACGGGACGACCGAGCCCATGTACTCGCGGACGAGATCGGGGTGGTTCTCCACCGCTTCGGAGAAGGAGCAGAAGATGATGCCCTGCTTCGCGAGCTCCTCCTTGAACGTCGTCGCGACGGAGACGGAGTCCATCACGGCGTCCACGGCGACGCCCGCCAGCCGGGCCTGCTCCCCGAGCGGGATGCCGAGGCGCTCGAAGTCCGCGAGGATCTCCGGCGGCACGTCGTCCAGGCTCTCGTACCGCGCCTTCTTGCCCGGCGCGGCGTAGTAGTACGCGTCCTGGTAGTCGATGGAGGGGACGTCGAGGTGGGCCCAGTCGGGCTCCTGGCCCTTCTCGAGGAGCGTGAAGAAGTGCCGGAGCGCCTTCAGGCGGAACTCCAGGAGCCACTCGGGCTCGTTCTTCTTCGCGCTGATAAAGCGGACGGTGTCTTCCGAGAGGCCCTTGGGAGCCTTCTCGCTCTCCACGTTCGTCGTGAAGCCGTACTTGTAGCCCTGCTCGGCGACGTCCTCGAAGAAGTCGTGCTCGGTATAGGTCGGCATCGGGGTGCGGTCTGAGTTGGGGTGGGGACGCCTCCCGCCGGAGCGCGTTCCGACGGACAGGTGAAGCCGCCGCGTAGGGCGAACCCCTAGGCGGAATGGATGGTAGTCTCGCCCCGCACGAGGGGCCACCGAGACCCCGTTAAGACCGCCCCAGACCCCGCCCGCCATGACTGAGACCGCCCCCCTCCTCGCCATCACGGACGCCGCCCGCCAGCGGCTGGCGGAGGTCGCCGCCGGAGAGAACGTGGACCCCGCCGAGACCTACCTCCGCGTGGCGGTGGTGCCGGGCGGCTGCTCCGGGTTGACGTACGACCTCGGCTGGGACACGACGGTCCAGGAGGCGGACGAGACCGTGGATCTCGACGGTCTCCGCGTCGTGCTCGATCCGCGGAGCCTCGCGTACGTGGAGGGCACCACGCTCGACTTCTCGGATGGCCTGGAAGGGAAGGGGTTCCACTTCCACAACCCGCAAGCGGTGCGGACGTGCGCGTGCGGTGAGTCGTTTTCGCTCTAGTTCCGGTAAGGATAAGGAGTAGAGCAGAGGTCCCCAAAAAGAATCGCGACGATGGAGCTTACAGGCTCGATCGGCGCGATGTGGCGGGAGGGGCTTACGGGCCTCTTCTCGTGTGGGGAGGTTAACGCTGTCGAAACAACTTTCGGTTCCCGTTTTTCGACTGTCCCGCGTTCTTCACAAAGGCGCGGACAGATTCAGGAGCCGACTAGGGCTGAATCGGCCGCGGCAGAGTCCAGCCGCCAGTCGATCGTGACGCCCGGCGTGAGGCCGTAGCGCCGCGCGAACCCGGCCGGCGTTTCCACGACGAACTGAGCGGGCGCGTCGGAATCGTAGGTCGGCGTGGTCTGGTACGGAACGGCGTTCGCTTCCACGTTGATCAGGGTGGAGTCCGCGTCGAAGAACATGATGTCCAGCGCGGAGGGCGTGCTCTGCATCCAGAACCCTTGCATCTCCTCGCGGGGGAAGACGAACAGCATTCCGGTAGCAGGCGGGATCACGCTCCTGTCCATCAGGCCGCGTGCGCGCGAGGAGTCCGTGTCCGCGACCTCGATCGCGATGGAGGTAATCGGCTGACCGTCGCGGAGGAACGTCAGTTCGCCGTCGATCCGGAAGGGGATGGAGGTTTCGGTGTTCTGCGGGGCCGCGGGCTCGGGGTCTGACTGGCGGCAGCCGCCGGCGAGGACGAGGAGAGCGAAGAGGAGAACGGTGCGGCGCATGGGGTCAGGAGTCATGAGCGCCGAAGGTAGCGTTCACCCCACGAGGCGAACGGCGACGGCGTCGGCGACGACGGCGCCCTCGGGCGTGAGGCGTACCCGGCCGTCGCGGACAGCCAGCAGTCCGGCGTTCTCCATCGCGCTGAGGACCTCGCGGCGTTCTACGAGGAGGTCCACCCCGTAGTCCCGGGCCAGCGCGTCCAGGTCCAGTCCGAGGTCCAGGCGGCGGAGTCCGAGCAGCACCGCTTCGTCGGCGAGCACGTCCGGGCCGAGGTGCTCGTGGGCGTCTACCGGGAGGTGGCCCGCTTCCAGCAGGCCCCGCCAGCGGCCGAGGTGCGCCACGTTGGCCCACCGCTGCGCCTTGCTCCGCGTCTCGCGCCAGAACGCGTGCGCGCTCGGCCCGACGGCGAGCACGTTGCCGTGCGACCAGTACAGCGAGTTGTGCTGGCTCTCGTGCCCGGGTCTCGCGAAGGAGGAGACTTCGTAGTGCGCGAGGCCGCGTGATTCCAGGTACTCGTGCGTGAAGAGGTACCGCTCGCGGAGGGCCTCGTCCCCCTCGGGCACGACACGGCCGAGCTGCACCTGCTTGGCGAGCGGCGTACGCTCCTCCACGGTCAGGGAGTACGTGGAGAGGTGGGGCGCGCCGAGCCGGAGGGCTTTTTCGAGGTTCGCGCCCCAGTGCTCGAACGGCTGATCCGGGATGCCGAAGATGAGATCGACGGAGAAGCTGTCGAAGGCGCTGGCGACCCATTCCACGGCCTTCTCGGCCTGCACGCTATCGTGGACGCGGTTCATGAACGCGAGGTCCTCGTCGAAGAACGATTGCACCCCGAGGGAGAGTCGCGTGACGCCCATCGCGCGGAGGGCGCCCGGGGTGGTGGCGTCGAGGTCTTCGGGGTTCGCCTCCAGCGTCACCTCGCGCAGTTCCGACGTGTCGAAGTGTTCGTGGACCGCGTCCAGCACGAGCGCCAGCTCGCCGAGCGGGAGCAGGGACGGGGTGCCGCCGCCGAGGTAGAGCGTCTCCAGCGGCTCGCGCTCTCCGTACTCGCGCCCGTACGCTTCGATCTCCACCGCTGCCGCCCGGGCGAACGCGCCTGTCTCGTGGTTCGTCGTGGTGAAGTAGAAGTCGCAGTAGACGCAGCGCTGCGAGCAGAACGGGACGTGGACGTAGAGACCGGCCAAAGCGGGAACGGGGGGGCGGGGGCACGATGTACGCACAGGGCACGCTCGCCGTGCGCGCTTCCCCAACACTTGACTCCCATTCATTCAGATGGACGACCCGCGCCACGACCTGACCGACGCCGAGTGGGAGGCGCTGGCCTCGCGCCGCTGGCGGCGCCGACGGTGGCGGCGGAAGGAGGGGGAGCCGCTGGCGGTGTGTGCCGCGTTCGGCACGCCCATCCACCGGGAGGGGACGTACTACGTCCGGCCGGCGTACACGGACGGCGAACGCTGGCTGTGCCAGCAGGCCTACGACGAGCTGGTCCGGAGGACGCGCAACCAGCGCGCCTCTCGGCGGACGGGGAGCCGCCCGGGCGGGGAGTAGCTACTCCTCACCGTCGTCGGTCGTGGCCGCTTCGAGGTCGCGGCGGATCTCGGGATCGCTGAGGTCGGTCTCGTCGGAGATCTCGCGGTCCGAGTGCGTGTCCAGGCGGCGGCGCGGGATGTTGGTGGCGTAGACGCGCCGGCCGTCCTCGTCGAAGGCGTGGACGTAGAGCGCGTCGCGCGTGAGCGAGGCGGCCATGTAGCCCGAGACGCGGAGCGCGAACAGCGTGTTCTCGGTCGGGACGACACCTCGCGTAAGGGAGCCGGCGCCCGAGATGAGGTAGTCCACCGGCGATCCCTCCGGGCGGAGGTGCTGGAGGTTGTGGTCATGCCCGGCGAAGTAGACCTGCGCGCCGTGGCGCTCCAGGATCGGCACGAGGTCTTCGATCAGCCGCGGGTTGTTCTCGTAGCGGACGCTCCCAACGTAGATCGGGTGGTGTCCCACGACGATCTTCCACTCCGCCTCCGACGCCGCCAGCGTGGCGTCCAGCCATTCGATCTGGCGGTCCGGGTTCCAGTCCTCGGTCCGCTCGTACTTCCGCGCGTTCGGCTCCCGCTCAGAGAGCGGGGTGGTGTCCAGGTAGACGAAAAGCGCCTCCGTGGTGTCGTCCACGGCGATGATCTCCGTGTAGTACCGCGCGGGCAAGAACCAGCGGTCGCTGACCTCGGTGTAGTTGATCTGCGCAGTGTAGTCGCCCTGCCAGTCGTGGTTGCCGAGAACGGCGTACCAGCGCGATTGCAGCGAGGGGGCGTCGTAGATGTCCTCGAAGGACCGGTCCCACTTCGGGTCGTCGATGCTTTGAACGCCGGCCGTGTAGAAGTTGTCGCCCGTGGAGATGGTGAACCGCGCCCCGATCTCGGCGGCCGTCACGCCCATCGCGCGGCCCACGTTGCGCTGGTTGAAAAAGCCGTTCCGGCCCCAGTCCCCCACGATCATGAAGTTGACCGCGTCAGGGGAGAACGCGTCTGGCGCCAACTCGAAGTCCGGGCCCAGCTTGTCCGCGATGTCGTCTACGCGGGTCCCGACGGGCGTGGGGTTGCCCCCGCACCCGACAAGCGCGGTGACGAGGAGCAGGAGGACGACGGAAGAACGCATCGGGGAGCAGCGGGGCGGAAGGGAATGCGCGTGCGCTCCTGAAGATCGGGCTCGTTCGCCTCGGGCGCTGCCCTCGCCCGGCTGGCGGCGCTACCCCGCCAGCGCGGCGAGTTGAACGCGGTCGTACCCGTACGGGTCGTCGTGGAAAACGAGCGCGCCGGTGTCGTCGACTTCGGCGGTGAGGTAGACGAAGTGCGTGTGCACGGGATCGCGCAGCGAGACGCCCTGGCGCTGCGGTCCGCGACGGTAGGCGTGCTGCGCGCGCTCCTCCTCCCACCCTTCGGCGCGGAGGAGGTAGGCGGCCAGCGCCTCAGCGTCGCCGGCGTGGACGCATCCCGAAGACACGGGGCCGCCGAAGTCGCGGCGGTTGGTGTCGTGGATCAGGATGGCGTAGGGGTTGGTCATCGGGAATTTGGCGCGACCGAGGGGGTTGGCCGGGCCGGGCCGCTGCACGAACCGGAAGTCGGAGACGGAGACGGAGTCCCACGGCACGAGCCGGCTGTCCACCGCGGCTCCGCCCTGGTACACCTCGAAGCCCTGGCGATAGAGGGAGAGGCTGTCGGCGCGGGCCATCGGGACGACCTGGCTGGCGGCGAGCGAGGCGGGCACGTACCACGCCGGGCGGAAGACGACCTGCGTGATGGAGTCCGTGATCACGGGCGTCGTCCAGCCCGTCGTCTGCGCGTTGCCGATGTTGACGGTCATCTCCAGCCCGACCGATCCGTCGGCCTCGCGGACTTCGAGGTGGTAGGCGGGGAGGTTGACCCACACGTGCCGTTCGCCGAAGTCGCGCGGGAGATGCCGCCAGCGCTCCAGGTTCAACGCCACGCGCCGTGCGAGGCTGTCCAGGTCCACGTTGAGAGCCTCGGTGGCGGCGGCGTCCAGGAGCGAGTCCGCGCTGAGGTCTCGCGAGAGGCGGAAGCGCGAGAGCGCGCCGGCGATCTCGGCGTCGAAGAGGTACGGGTCCGCGTCGTCCCAGCCGGTGTCTGGCGGCGCCTCCCCGAGGAAGCCGAGCGCCGCCAGCCGGGCGCGGACGTGCGGGACGCGGATGGAGTGACCGCCGACTGTCAGGGGCGCCCCGTCCGGAATGGGCGCTGCGTCGGCACGGCGGAGGCGGTCGAGGGCCTCGCGGAGGGCGACGGCCTGGGGGTGCTGCGGCTGGAGATCGTCCAGGGCGGCGAGCGCCGTAGCGGCGTCTCCCGTCGCGATGGCCTCGCGTGCCGCGCCGAGGCGGAGAGAGTCCGGAGCCGCGGGGAACCAGGTGCCGGGGTGGAGCGCGGCGGGGTCCAGACGCTCGCCGCCGAGAGCGTCCGCCAGCCGGAAGAGGGCGTCGGTGAGGAACAGGTCCGCGCGGGCGATGGCCTCGGCTCGCGGGTCCGGGAGAGAGTCGCGCGCGGCCTCATCCAGCGAGGCCCATCGGGCGCGGGCGCGGTCCATCCGGGCGAGCGCTGTCTCTGCGCGGTCCGCCCCGATCGTCTCCGGGTCCAGGCCGTCGGCTGGCGCTTCGCGCAGGCGGTCCGCCAGCGCGCGGCGTTCGCCGGCGTCCCAGAGCGGGGCCCACCCCCCCGCGGCGTACGTGGCGCGTGTGGCCTCGTGCTGGCCCAGGCTCGCGATGCGCTCCATCGCCGTCTGAACGGCTGTCGGTTGGACGCGCTCGGGCCCTCGGTCTGAGCCGAACAGATCGGAGAGCAG
Organism: Bacteroidota bacterium; assembly: GCA_012960515.1. Taxonomy (GTDB): domain Bacteria; phylum Bacteroidota; class Rhodothermia; order Rhodothermales; family Rubricoccaceae; genus Rubricoccus. Next base: position 6,776 of record DUBD01000239.1, read on the forward strand.
GCCCCAGGCGAGGGACCACGCGAGAACGTAGGCGGCGGGGTGCGTGAGGATGGCGGTCACGGGCGGGTGGGAGAGAGCTCGCGAACGTCGGAGGGGCCGGACATGGTACGCGCCGGTCGGGGGGCTGGGGGCTCCGGGCGCTACCGTTCGGCGGCGTGTACGGCCGGTTCGCCCAAGTCGATCCCGAGGGCGGCCGCGAGTTCGGCGTCGCGTCCGTAGAGGTCCTCGAACGTGTCCACGTCCCCCGATTCTCCCGGCCAGGCCGTGAAGTAGACGATGTGCACCGGGAAGCGCTCGCGGAGGCGGACCCCGCTGGAGCGTGGGCGGCCCTCGATCATCTCGCTCGCGCGTGTGCTGCTCCACCCGTTCGTGCGCGTGAGGATTGCATCGGCGAGGGCGCCGGGGTCTTCGGCGCGGACGCAGCCGTGCGAGAGCGCGCGTTCATCTCCGTCGAACTCCTCGGGCGTGCTCGTGTCGTGGATGAGGATGTAGTACGGGTTGGGCATGACGAACTTGACCCGGCCGAGCGCACCCTGCGGGCCGCCGCGCTGCACGATGCGGTACTGGCCGGCGCGGGCGCGGCTCCAGTCCACGTCGCGCGGGTCCAGCCGTCGCCCGCCGCGGTACACGTCGAACCCCTTCTCGTAGAGGCCCTGGCCGCCGTCCTCGCGCGCCTGCGGGATGATCTCGCGACGCTGGATGGTGACCGTCGGGGTCCACGTGGGGAAGAAAGCGACGGAGCGGATGGGGTCCGAGAGGACGGGCGTCTGCCAGTCCGGCTCCGGCTGCCCGACCGTCGCGGTCATGTCGAGGACGGTGCTGTCTCCATCGCGCAGGCGGAGGCGGGCGGCGGGGACGTTGACGAGCACGTGCTCCGTTCCGAAGCGGTGCGGGAGCCACCGCCAGCGCTCCAGGTTGAGGCGGAGCCGCGCGATGACGTCGGGGGCGTACTCCGCGGTTGCCCCTTCTGGCCAGACAGCAGCGCCGACCGCCGTGCGAGGAGACGCGGGCTGCACCGCCGCGTAGTCCAGAGACAGCCGCCGCTTCAACTCCCGCCGGAGCGCGTGGTACTCCGGGTGCGGCGGGTGGAGCGCGTCCAGCGCCGCGAGCACCGCACTAACCGGATCGTCCGCATCGAGCGACTGGCGGACGATGTCGGCGGGGTCGGACTGGCGGCGGCGTTTCACCTCGCGGGTGAGGTACCAGTGGCCCTCGTGAATGGACTCGGGGTCTACGCGGAGGCCGGCGAGGGCCTCCGCCAGCCGGAGGAGCGCGTCGGTGAGGACGAGGTCGCGGCGGACCGGGTCGTCGGCGGTGCGGAGGTCGCGGCGCTCGGCGGACCGCGTCTCGTGCGGGAGGAGGCCGTCGGCACTCGCGGCGTCCAGGCGGGCGTCCAGGCGGGCGTGGTCCGTCGGCCATGCGAGGGCGTGATCGCGGTCCGCGTACAACTCGGGCAGCGCGGGGTGCCAAGCGCCCTCCGCCAACAGCGCGCGGACGCGCTCGGCATCGTCTGCCGCTGCAACCGCGACGGGGGTGTCATCGGCGGCGGGACCCTGCGCCGCGGCGAGGGGGGCGGCGAGCAAGAAGAGGAAGAGCGCGCGCACTAGAGGGAGAGGCCGAGGGCGGCCGCGAGGGAAGCGTCGCGGGAGTACACGTCGGCGGGCTGGCGGACGGTCCCGTCGGGCTCGGCCCAGGCGGTGAAGTAGACGAGGTGGACGGGGAGCGTCACATCCACGGAGACGGTCTCAGGAATCCACGGACCGGCGAACCGCTCCGCCACGTCCTCCCGGGACCACCCGTTCGTGCGGGTCAGGAGCGCCGCGGCGAACTCCTCGGGGGCGGAGGCGCGGACGCAGCCGTGCGAGAGCGCGCGGTACGCGCGTGAGAAGCCCCATCTGGAGTTGGTGTCGTGGATGTAGATGGCCTGGTCGTTGGGGAACAGGAATTTGGCGCGGCCCATCGGGTTTCGGGGGCCGGGCGCTTGCGTGCGGCCGGGGCGGACGTAGCCGTAGCTCTCGCGCTGGATGGAGGCGGGCATGATCCACTCTGGGCTGAACACGATGGTCTCCATCGTATCGGTAAACGCAGGCGTTTGCCAGCGGCCCGGCTGCCCGACGACTACCGGCATATCGAACACGTCGCGCCCCCCGTCGCGAACCCAGAGGTGGTAGGAGGGCACGTTGACCATCACGTGCCGCGTCCCCAACTCCCGCGGCAGCCACCGCCAGCGCTCCATGTTGAGGCGGAGGAGGGCAGCAGAGAGCGTGTCTGGCCCGGTGCCGTCTAGCTGGCGGACGAGCGCGGCGCGGAGGCCGCGGTAGCCGTCGTGCGGCGGCGCGAGGGTGCCGAGCCACGCCCCGAGGCTGTCGGCGTGGACGAGCGCGCGGCCTAACTCGGCGGGCACGTCGCGAGGGGAACGGGCGTCCTGCGCCATCGCGCCGTACAGCGCGACGGGGTCCGTGCGCGAGCCAGCGAGCTGCTCGGCGTAGCGGAGGAGCGCGTCCGTCAGCGCGAGGTCGAGATCGGCGCGGACCGTATCGGCGGTGGGCAGGTCCTGGCGCGGGTCGCGCGCGTCGATGGCACGGGCGATGGCCGTCATCGCGCCGGTGCGGAAGGCGGAGGCGTCCAGCGCGTCGTGATCCGCGAGGCGGAGCGCGTGCAAGACCGTATCGCGCGAGGCCGGGTCGGTCCAAGCCAGACGAAGGTCGCGGGCGCGATAGAACGGGACCACGTCGGGGTGGAGTGGGACGCGCTCCTGTCCGAGCCAGACCGCGGGCTCACCTTCCAACCGCGCCGCCGCCACGAGCGCCGCTTCCATTTCTCCGAGGTCGTCCGGGGCGGCGCGCCGCAGCGAGTCCACGGCGAGAGAGTCCGCGCCCACGCGGAGCGCCAGCCCGACGCGAGCGGGGTCGGCCACGTCGCGGCTGAAGGCGAACAGCGCCGCGCCTGCTAAAAGGAGCGCGAGCACCGCGCCTCCGGAAGAGTAGAGGAGAGGCCGCCGTCGGATGCGGATCGGTCGTGAGTCCATGAGAAGAAGCGCAGGCCCAGCGGGACCGTGCCCCCTGCGGCTTCACATGCAGTATACATTTCGCCCCCGATTCCTCGCCACGGTCCCGAGTGGCCCGATGCTCGAACCTCCGTCCGCCCCGTCTCTCTCCACGCGCAAGGTTTTACTGCCGTTCGATCCCGCTCGCGACGGCTTCTCGTTCGCGAACTCCTTTACGTGGACGGACGCGGATCTGGACCACCTCGCGGTCCGGCTCCGCCCTCTCACGCTCGGCCTGCTGGCGGCGCTCGGCGGCGCGGCCGGGGGACTCGTGGGACGACGCCGTGGCGCGGTCGCGGGGGCGCTCACGACGGGCGCGGTCTCCGCAGCGGGCGCAGGCGATGCCCTCGTGCGCCGCATCGCGCAGCGCTGGCGGACCTTCGGGCTCTGCGGTGGAATGGCGCTCACGGCCGCGGAGCGCTGGCACGCCGGCAGCCCCGTACCCACGTCCAAACTGGAACGTGACACGATCCGCCCGCTCCTGCGGCGGCGGCAGAACGAAACGCTACGCCGCTCGCTTCCGCGGTTCGTCCGCGAGTGGGCCATCGCACGGGTGGACCGATCAGAGCACCCGCCGCTCGGCGCCCGGCTGGCGGACGAGGTGGACCGCGCCGAGCGCCAGCTACGCGAGGGCCGACCCGTGCTGCTCGGCCTCGTGGGCGACTCGCCCGACCCGTTCGCCAACCACCAGGTCGTGGCCTTCGGGATGGAGCGGGGCGACGGCCCGGCGGAGGCCACGTTCTTCGTCTACGACCCGAACGCGCCCGGCGTCACGCGGCACGTCCACACCGCGCTCGCCGAGCATGACCCGCGACGAACGGCGATCCGGACGGATCTCCCCACCGGGCCGCGGGCGAGTGGCCGTTGCCACCTCTCCACGCGGCCGGGGTGGCTCGCGAGCGTGTTCGTGGTGATGTAGCGCCGGCCTTAGATGAGGTCGGAGGCGAGGACTTCCTCCGGGATGCCCCACGCCTCCACGAGGTCGAGGGCGAGCGGGCGGACCTCTTCGAGCAGGCGGTTGACCTCCGTGCGGAGCGCCTTCGCGACCGTCCCGTCGAACAGGTTCTCCTCCAGGTACCACCCGCGGTTGGCCTCCAGCGTGTGGAGCGCCCAGAGCTGGTAGACCTTGCCGAGCGGCGTCGCCAGCCCGCCGGCACCGGCGGCCTCCAGCCCGGACTGGAACCGCTCCAGCACGATCCGCTCCGCGTGCGCCTTCGCGAGCGTCAGGAGGTGGTCCTGCACCTCGATGAAGGCCTCGAAGGAGTCCATGCCCTTGTCGATCCGGCCCTTGAGACGTCGCGCGGCGGTCACGAGCAGCTGGCGCTCGCGGCGCTCGAAGAGATCGCGGTGCCACTCGGGGTCTTCCAGATGCTCGCGCGAGGTGTTGTGGCGGGTGAGCGGGTTCAACTCGCCGAAGCGGACGTCGGCGAGATCGCGGAGGTAGCGGAGGAGTCCGAAGGCGTTGAGGTCCGAGAACTCCTGCTGGTACCCCGCAAGGAGGCCCTTCGCCACCTGCAGCATGAGGACCGTGTTATCGCCCTCGAAGGTGGTGAAGATGTCGGAGTCCGCCTTGCGCGAGGCGATCCGGCTGGTCCAGCGGAAGCCCTCGCCGCCGCACGCCTCCCGGGCTTCCTGCAGCGTGCGCGTGGCGTGCCACGAGGCCAGCGACTTGAGCGCGCCCGCCTCGTTCTCGATCTCCCGCGTGTCGCCGCCAGCCGGGAGGTTGGCGAACCGCTCCGCCAGGTCGTGCAGGGCGAAGCTCAGGCCGTAGCTCGTCGCGAGGAGCGGGAGCAGGC
>DUBD01000239.1:11758-12943 GCA_012960515.1 Bacteroidota bacterium
GCCTTCGCGGTGGAGTTGGCCGCGGAGCCCACCGCGATCCGCCCGCCCACGAGGGTGCCGAGCATGACGAAGAACCGCTTGCTCGCGCTCGGGATGGGGGAGGAATACGTGCCGTCCGCGTCCACCTGCGCGAAGCGGTCCAGGAGGTTCTCGCGCGGGATGCGGACGTTGTCGAACCAGATCCGGCCGTTGTCTACGCCGTTGAGGCCCATCTTGTGGCCGCTGTCGCCGATGCGGATGCCGGGCAGCGTCTCGCCGTTCTCGTCCCGCAGCGGCACGACGAACGCGTGGACGCCGTAGCCCTCGCCGTCGATCACGAGCTGCGCGAAGACCGTCGCGATGCGGCCGTGGCGGGCCGCGTTCCCGATCCACTCCTTGTGGTCCTGCTCCGTGGGCGTGTGGATCACCCACTCGTCCGACTGGCGGTCGAAGGTGGCGGTGGTCTGGAGGTCGCGGACGTTGGAGCCGTGGCGCCGCTCGCTCATGGCGAAGCAGCCCGGGAGGTCCACCGTCGCGGTGTCCGCGAGGTACTTCCGGCGGTGCTTCTCCGTGCCAAGCTGGTTCACGCTTCCGCCCCAGAGCCCGAACTGCACGCCGAACTTGACGACGAGGTCGAGGTCGTGGAACGCGATGGTTTCGAACGCGGCGATGAACGCGCCGATGTCGTTCTGACCGCCCGCGTACTCCGGGTACGCCAGCGCGCCGAGGCCCTGGTCCGCGAGCAGCTTCAGCCAGCCGAGCACCACGTCGCGGTACTCGTCGTCGGTGAGCTGGGGATCCGGGCGGCGGAACTGCGGGTCGCGGAGGAGACGGCGAACGCGGTCGCGGATGTCCCGGTGCGGGCCGTCCACGAGGGCGCGCATGGCGTCCACGTCGAAGGTGCGGACGGGCTCTGGCGGTGCCGTCGTAGCTCCGTCGCCGCCGACCGGCCGCTCGTCCATCAGATCGCGAACGACCTCGGCGGAGACGATGCCGAGCGCGTCCTCGATATCGTGCAAGGCGCGTTTCCCCTCGGCCGTGGCCACGATGCCTCCATCCCGGCCGGCCATCTCCGCCAACTCGCACGAGAGGGCGGTGAGATCTGCCGGCGGGGTCTCCGGGAGCTCGCGGGCGGCCTCGCGGATGGACCGGACCCACCCGAAGTAGGTGGTCGCGTCCGGCGGGTTCTGCGGGTTCAGCCACGCC
>DUBD01000240.1 GCA_012960515.1 Bacteroidota bacterium
CCAGATCGTGGACCTCTCGGATCCGTACGCCCCGGAACAGGTAGGGCTTCTGGATACCCAGCCGGGCGTCCTCAACGGCGGCGCCCACAACGCGTGGATCGACAGCGGCTACCTCTACGCGATCGGCGGACGAAGTGAGCGGGACTGGGTGCGGATCTACTCACTCGAAACGCCCACAGCGCCGCAGTTCGTGGGGGAACATCCGAGCTTCTACTACCACGACTTCTACGTAGACGGGACGCGAGGCTACGGCTCCGGGATCTACGGAGACGGGGTCGAGATTCTCGACCTGACGGACAAGTCCAACCCGCAGTCCATCGGCATCTTCAACTATCCGGGCAGTGGGGCCCACAACGTGTGCGGCACGACGAACGGCGACTACGTGTTCGTCGGTGACGAGATCGGCTCCGCCGGCAACTGGACGCGCTTCTTCGACGTGAGCGACCCATTGAACGTCGAGTTCGTGGGGGACATCGTGGTGGACCCCGAGGCCGTCGTGCACAACTGCTACGTCGTGGGCGACCTCCTCCACATCGGGCACTACACGGAGGGCTACCGCGTGTTCGACATCCGCAACCCCGAAGCCCCGACCGTTGCGGCGGTCTATGACACCTTCCTGCAACCGGAGTACGGGTTCGGCGGGGTGTGGAGCGTCTATCCGTACTTCCCCTCGGGCCGGATCGCCGTCTCCGACCGCAACAGCGGGCTCTTCCTGATCGAGCTGACGGGCAACGCGACGGGCACACCGCCCGAGCCCGCCCCCGCGCCGCTGGCGGTCGCCCTCGGCCCCAACCCCACGGACGGCTCGGTACGCCTGACGGTCCGATTGCCCGAAACGTCGTACGTGCGGCTCTCCATCCACGACGTCCGCGGGCGCGAGATCGCGCTCCTCACGGAGGGCTCCACCGCCGGCACACTCCGCCAGTCGGTCGAGACGGCGGACTGGGAACCGGGGGTCTACCTCGTCCGCCTCGTCCTGAACGGCGAGGTCACGACCCGCACGTTCACCATCGTCCGGTAATAGCACAGCGCCCCGGCGGGGTGAAGCCGGGGCGCTGGCGGGTGCTCTGGGCGCGGACTCAGATGTGGCGCACCTTCCGCTTCGGCGGCGCCTGACGGCTCGGGAGCCGCGACGGATCCACGATCTCGTACGCGATGCGAGCCGTGCCGCGGCGGCGCATCCGGAGCCGGTCGGCGGCCGCACCGGAGAGGTCCAGGACGCGACCCCGCACGAACGGGCCGCGGTCGTTGACCCGAACGAGAATGCGGCGGCCGGTCCGCTCGTCTTCCACGCGGAGGAGCGTGCCGAAGGGGAGAGACTTGTGCGCGACCGTCATCGCGCCGTGGTCGTACCGCTCGCCAGAGGCCGTGCGGCGGCCGTGGAGGGAGCGGGCGTAGTAGCTGGCGACCCCACGCTGGAGGCGGCGTTCGGCGCGGCGACCACCCGGTGTGATGACCTCCTGAGAGACGGAGGGGGCATCGGGGGTGGATTGGGCGGGCGCGGGGCCCGAGAGCGCGAGGAGGAGCCCCGCGCTGAGGAGTGTCCGTCGGATCACACAGGAACCGGAGGGCGATACAGCATGAGCGCCATATGTGCGGCGCATCCACCGGAGTGGACACCCGGAACATAGGGGGTGCCGATGCACTCGTCTATTCGATGGCTCCGTATCGTTCACTCTTGGTGACCGCTTAACTGCCCGTTGGCTGTGACCTCGCCGTGCCTCCACACGACGTTCGCACTCGGCCCTCGGGTATCTTCTGGCATGGCGCTCCCCGTCCTCCTGCTCCTCGGCTCCGCCTATCTCCTGGGCGCGATCCCCTTTAGCCTCCTCATCGCGAAGGTCCGCGGCGTGGACCTCCGCCAGCACGGAAGCGGCAACGCCGGCGCGACGAACGCGCTCCGCGTGATGGGGAAAGGCCCTGGCCTGCTCGTCTTCGCGCTGGACTTCTTCAAAGGACTCGTCGCGACGGTCGTCCTCCCCGCCGCGATCCTCGGCGTAGACGCCCCCGACTGGACGATGGTGGCCGCCGGCTCCGCCGCGATGCTCGGGCACGTCTTCACGGTCTGGGGTGCGCTGTTCTTCGGCGGCTGGAAGGGCGGAAAGGGCGTTGCCACAGGCGCCGGGATGCTGACCGGGCTGGTCCCCATCGCCGTGCTCGCCGGGCTGGCGGTCTTCATCACGACGGTCGCCACGACGCGCCTGGTTTCCCTCGGCTCCATCCTCGCCGCGACGACGATCCCCGTCGCGCTCGGCATCCAGGCACTCGTCGCGCCCAGCACGGCGCCCGACGGCAACGCGATCTGGATCTTCGCGCTGGCCGTCCCCCTGTTCATCGTGTGGACGCACCGCTCGAACGTGCGCCGCCTGTTGGACGGGACGGAGGCCCGCGTGTCCGGCCCCTCGTCCTGATGCGCCTGCTCACGCTCCTCGCCTGCCTGCTCAGCGCAACCGCCAGCGCGCAGTCGCCGCTGACGGAGCGAACGGGCTTCCAACTCCTCGTATCGGAGTTCAACGAGGGCGGATCGTTCGGCACCCTCGCGCAGACAGAGGAACTGGGCGGCATGGACAGCCCAGACCACCACCGCTTCGGCGTGGACCTGACCGCGCTCCGGCGCTGGAGCAACGGGGTCTCGCTCGGGCTCAGAGGCGGCGTCTACCGCTACGACCCGGTTGGGCTGGGGGGCCGCGTGGGACTCACCGCCGGGCTGGCGGCGTCCGCGTGGGGCAGCGGGACGCTTCGGATCGAGACGGAGGTGGCGTACCTCAACGGCCGGTTCGACGACGACCAGACAGCGTATTACAGTGCGGGAGTCGATGTAGATGGCGCGACCGTTCTCCAGCAACGACTACCGCTCCCCGGCTCGCTCGACCTCCGCCTCACGGCCGGCCCGTACGCCTCCGCCTTCGTCCCGCTCGAAGTGCGGGACGTGGCCGATCGGGACCGCCAGCCGAGCGAGTTCGAGGATATGCGGTTCCATGCGGGCGCTCAGTTCGGGGCAGCGCTCACGTTCGCATTGTTGGATGCCCGAGTCGCGATCGCGCCGAGCACGCGGGTGGCGTTGGTTGGCGAGTCCTCACCTGCGGCGTTTTCTGCGCTTCCCGGCGGTGGGGTCTGGGTCGATTTTTAGAAGGAGACACGAAGACGAAAACCACGCCGTTCGGATGACTCACTTCCATCCCCTCGGATGCGACACCTCGTTCTTCCCCTCCTCCTCGTAGCAGCGGCCCCCCTCGCGGCCCAACCCCTCACCACGGATAGCACTGGGCTCTCCATCGGTGTTGACGGCTCGTACCACCAGTCCAGCCATACCGGCACCCTTGGCGTTCGCGCGGATTACATCCAGGCGAATGGCCTGGACTACGGCATCGGTGTCTAAGGCGCGACGGCGTTCGCTTCACCGGTCTTGTCGTACGACGCGAACGGGATCGGCGCTTCGCTCGGCTACTCGCGGGCACTGACCGAAACCCTCGGCGTCCGGCTGGAATCCTCGCTCGGCTATACCTCGGCACGGTACAGCTACGACGACGCGGACGGCAACCGCCAGCAGTACAACCCGTCGTCGCTGCGGTTCGATGCCAACGCGACGTTCTCCCGCCGGATTCCGGTGATCGGTTCCTTCCAACTGCACCCGTCACTCGGTGCCTACGCGAGCTACCGCGTCGGCTTGGATGACCGGCTCGTCGTTCTGGAAGGGCTCGATCGGTACGAGGCGGGGTTGGATGCAGGCCTCCAGTTCGGCGTCCCGGTCTCGTTCCGCCTCTTCGGCACCGACGTGACCGTCCCCCTCACGACGCGGTTCTCCGCTACGTCCGGAGACCTCGTGGACCTCCCGCGCTGGTCGCCGTCCTCTGGCCTACGGGTCCGGTTCTAGGGCTCTCAGCCCTCACGCACGAGCGGCGCGAGGGCGTCCCAGACCGTCGCGGCCATGATGCGCTGGCCCTCGGCCGTGGGGTGTACTCCGTCGGGCTGGTTCAGCTCGGGGACGCCGCCCACGCCCTCCAGCAGGAAGGGAATGAACGCGGCATCGAACTCGTCAGCCACCTCGCGGAACACCTCGCGGTACTCATCGCGGTACTGCTCGCCGTAGTTCGCCAGCGCCTCCATCCCAGCGACGACGAGGATGGCGTCCGGCGCGGCCTCGCGGACCTTCGCGAGAGTGGCCTCCAGGTTCTGCTTCGTGGCGGCGGGCGGCTGACCGCGGAGCATGTCGTTGCCGCCGAGCGCGAGCACGAACACGTCGGGCGTGGTGCGGCCGAGCACCCAGTCCACGCGCCGGAGGCCGCCGGCGGTGGTCTCGCCGCTGCTCCCCGCGTTGACGACGCGCGCGTCGATGCCCCGCTGGCGGAGGCGCTCGCCGATGAGAGCGGGGTACGCCTCGGCCTCGGGGTCCGCCAGCCCGTAGCCGGCGGTAAGGCTGTCACCGAAGAACACAATTGTGTAGGTGTCCTCCTGCGCGGGCTCGGCGGCGTCGGCTTGGTTGGGAACGTCGGGAGTGGCGCCCGTCGCTTCTGTGGCGGTGGCGCTGGATTCGGTGGGCACGTCGGCGGTCGGGGGCGTGCGGTCAGCGTCCTGGCATCCCGAGAAGAGCAGGAGGATCGCGAGGGCGAAGGGGGCGCGGATCATGTGAGCGGCGTCGGTTGCGGCGTTCACCCGTCCTGCGGGCGACGGTTCCGTGTGAACTCCGTTGCCTCGTCCCTCGTATCGCGCCGCGATCCTTCCCCCGCCCCGTGTCCGATCCCGTCCTCTCCGTCCGCGACCTCGCCAAAACCTTCCCGAGCGGAAGCCGAACGCTCACCGTGCTCGACGGCGTCTCGTTCGACGTCCACCCCGGCGACACGCTCGCCATCGTGGGGCCGAGCGGGAGCGGGAAGACCACGCTCCTCGGGCTAGCGGCCGGCCTGGACCGCCCCTCGCGCGGGAGTGTGACGCTCGCGGGCACGGACCTGACGCCACTCGGCGAGGACGCCCGCGCGAAGCTTCGCGCGCAACACGTCGGCTTCGTGTTCCAGAGCTTCCGCCTCCTCCCCACCCTCACCGCGCTAGACAACGTGGCCATTCCGCTGGAGCTCCGGGGCGAGAGCGGCGCCCGCGAGGCGTCCCGCCAGCTGCTCGAGCGCGTCGGGCTGGCGGAGCGGACGGACCACTACCCGAGCCAGCTATCCGGCGGCGAGCAGCAGCGCGTGGCCGTCGCCCGGGCGTTCGCCGGACGGCCCACCCTCCTCTTCGCGGACGAGCCGACGGGCAACCTGGACGAGGCCACAGGCGACCGGGTGGAGGCCCTGCTCTTCGAGCTCAACCGCGAGGCCGGGACCGCGCTCGTCGTCGTCACGCACGACCTCCAACTGGCGGCGCGGTGCGACCGTCAGATCCGCCTGCGTGGCGGCCGCGTCGTCTCCGAGCCCATCGAACAGGCGGCCTGATGCTGATCCTTCCGCTCGCCTGGCGAGACAGCCGCGGGATGCGGCGCCGCCTCGTGCTCTACGTCGCCGCGATGGCGATGGGCGTGGCCTCGCTCGTCGCGATCCGTTCGTTTGGCGAAAACCTCCGCACGGCCGTCGAGGAGCAGACCGTCGAGGTGTTCGGCGGGGACCTCCAGGCCCGCCGCGGCGCCCCGTTCCAGCAGCGCGATGGCGTCGTGCTGGACTCCGTCGCGATGGCCCACGGCGGCACGCTCGTCCGCGAGGTCTCCTTCCCGAGCATGGCGCTCTTCCCCGCCTCGGACGCGACGCGGTTCGTGCAGGTCCGCGCGCTGGACGGCCCGTACCCGCTCTACGGCGAGGTGGACGCCGAGCCCGCCACGTCGGTCGAGACGTTCCGCCAGCGGGGCGGCGCGATGGCGGAGGCCGCGCTCCTCCTTCAGATGAACGCCGAGGTGGGCGATTCCGTCCGCGTGGGCAACCGCTCCTACCCCATCGTCGGACGGGTGGACCGCGTGCCGGGACAGTCGGACGTGGGCTCGCTCGTCGGGCCGCAGCTGTACCTCCCGCTCGCGGACGTGGACTCCACGCTGACGGGCTTCGGCTCGCGCACGCGCTCCACGGCCTACTTCCGCTTCCCAGACGCGGGGAACCTCGAGAAAGCCGCCGTCGCGCTGGACGAGCTCGGCTTCCGCGTGGAAACCGCGACGGAGGAACAGGCCGAGTGGTCCGAGGCGACCGGGGACCTCGCGCGATTCCTGTCCCTCGTGGGCGTGGTGGCGCTGCTGCTCGGCGGCCTGGGCGTCGCCAGCGCGATGGGCGTCTACGCCCGCGAGAAGGCCGAAACCGTTGCGACGCTCCGGTGCCTCGGGCTGTCCTCGTGGCGGGTGCTGGCGGTGTACGCGCTCCAGGCCGTCGCCCTCGGGACGATTGGCGCCGGGATCGGCGTCGCGCTCGGAATCGGGGTGCAACGGTTGCTTCCGGCGGTGCTCGCGCCGTTCCTACCCGTGGACGTCTCGAACGCGCTCGTCCCCTCCGCGCTGGCGGAAGGGCTGGGCGTGGGGATCGTGACCGCGGTGCTGTTCGCGTTGCTCCCGCTCGCGGCCGTCCGGCGGGTCCCCCCACTCCGCGCCCTCCGCGCCGACGCGACCGCCAGCGGCCTGGACCCGCTCCGCGTGGCGCTGGGACTTCTGCTGATCGGCGCGGCGTACGGGTTCGTCTACCTGCAGACGCAGGACTGGCGGATCGCGCTCGGCTTCCTCGGCGGGCTGGCGGTCTCCTTCGGCGCGCTCGCGGGGCTGGCGGCGCTCGTGCGGCGAATGGCGAGAGCCGTCGCCCGCCCATCCTGGCCGTACGCGTGGCGGCAGGGCGTGGCGAACCTCTACGCGCCCGGCAACCAGACGCTCGTGCTGCTCCTGGCGCTCGGCCTGGGCGTGTTCCTCGTGCTCACGCTCGGGCTCACGCAACGCGCCATTCTCGACGGCCTCACCCTCCCAGGCGATGACGCCGAGCGCCCCGACGTGGTCCTCTTCGACGTGCAGCCCGACCAGGCCGACAGCGTCCGCCAGATCGTGGCGGATCAGGGCCTCACGGTCGTCGGTGAGATCCCGCTCGTGCAGATGCGCATCGCCGCCATCGACGGCATCGCGGCGGACAGCCTGCTGGACGACACCACGGGCGTCCGCGCCGAGCGCTGGGCCGTCGCGCGGGAGTACCGCTCCACGTATCGCGCCGGGCTCAGCGAGACCGAAGAACTGGTCGCCGGCACGTTCGAAGGCACCGCCGACCCGGAAGCCGAGGTGGTTCCCGTCTCGCTGGATCAGGACGTGGCGGCCGACCTCGGCGTGAAGCTGGGCGGGCGCATCACCTGGAACGTCTCCGGCGTGGACGTGGAGAGCGAGGTCACGAGCCTCCGCGAGATCGACTGGGCGCGGCCGCAGCCCAACTTCTTCGCCGTCTTCCCCGAAGGCCCACTGGACAGCGCGCCGCAGACGATCGTGATGCTGACGCAGGCACGAAGCGCGGAGTCCAGCGCGAGACTGCAGACGGCGGTTGTCTCTGCCTTCCCGAACGTCTCCGCCGTGGACGTGCGGCAGGTGCTCGCCCTCGTGGAGAAGATCCTCGGGCAGGTCGCCTTCGCGCTCCGCTTCCTGGCCTTCTTCGCCGTCGCCACGGGGCTCGCGGTGCTGGGCGCGGCGGTCCGCGTGGCCCTCGCGAGGCGCACGCGCGAGGCCGTCCTCTTGCGCACGCTCGGCGCCAGCCGGGGGCAGGTGCGGCGGATCGTCGTGGCGGAGTACGCCGGGCTCGGCCTGCTGGCGGCGCTCGTCGGCGGCGGGTTGGCGACGGCTGCGGCGTGGGCGCTCGCGGCGTACGCCTTTGAGGTCCCGTTCCGCCCCGACCCGCTCTGGCTCCTCGCGACGGCCGTCCTCGTCCCGGCGCTCGTCGCGTCCGTGGGCGTCCTCGGATCGCGCGCGGCCCTAGCGCGTCCTCCGCTCGACGTGCTCCGCGCGGAGGAGTAGTCAGCCCTCGCGCACCGGCACCGTAAGCCGGAAACGGCTCCCGCCCCCGGCGGCCGCCTCCACGGTGAGGTCGCCGCCGTGCGCCCGCGCGATGGCCCGCGCGATGGCGAGCCCAAGGCCCGTCCCTGCCGTTCCGCGCGTGCGGGCGTCCTCACCGCGGTAGTACCGCTCGAAGACGCGCTCGCGGTCCGCTTCCGCGATGCCCGGCCCCTCGTCCTCCACCGTCACCGCGGCCTCCGCCCCGCTGGCGGAGGCGGTGAGCCGGACCGAGCCGCCAGCCGGCGTGTGGCGGCACGCGTTCTCCAGCACGTTCGCGACCGCCCGGAAGAGCCTCGCGCCGTCGGCATCGAGTGTCGGAAGACCGGGCGGAACGTCGATCGTCAGCACGACGCCCGCTTCGCGGAACGCCCGCTCGTGCGCCGCCCCGATATCGCGCACGAGTTCGCCCAGGGGGACCGGCCCGGTGTGGAGCGGCACCTGCCCCGCGGGACGCTCCAGGATGGACAGCTCGAAGAGGTCAGACACCAGATCCACCACGAGCGCGTGCTGCCGCCTCGCGTGGACGACGGCCCCCGCCGCCTCGTCGCCTCGCCCGTCGCTCGCGTAGCGCTCGGCTTCTTCCAGGTAGCCGCCGAGCGCCGCAAGGGGCGTCCGCAGGTCATGCCCCACGTTGCCGACCAGCTCGCGCCGCACCCGGTCGGCCTCGCGGAGGGTCTCCACGCTGGACTCCACGCGGCCCGCCATCTCGTTGATCGCCGCCGCCAGCCGGCCGAGTTCATCGGCGCGGTCCTCCGGCAGTCGCGCGGCGTAGTCGCCGTCGCCGAGCGCCTCCACGCGCCGCGTCATCTGCTGCACCGGGCGCACGAGCCGCCACGTCAGCAGCGCACCGAGCGCGAGGGCCACGAGCGACGCCAGCGCGGAGACGGCGATCAGCGCGTTGCGGAGCCCTCGCCGCGAGGCGGCCGACTCTTCCGCGATGGTGCCCGTGAGCGGCCGAACGAGGAGAGCGCCAGCCGGCAACCCATCCGGCGCCAGGATGGGCGCGATGCCCCATGAATCCGCCCCCACCTCCACCGCGATGCTCCCAGCCTCCAGCGCGTCCAGCGCCGCCGCGGGCACGTCGGGCGCGGGGCGGCCGCCGAACGTCTGCTCCACGTCCCCGAACTCGGAGACAAACGCCAGCGGGTCGGGGAAGCGGGTCGCGAGGTCCTGCGCCAGCCGGTCGGGGAGGTCCACGCCACCGAGCGGCCCGATCTCCGCGCGGGACTCCACTTCCTCCGCGACCGCGTCCAACCGGAGCACGAGCGTGCTTTCCAGGAGGTCCCGGTTCCGCTCCCTCGCGAACGTGCCCGCCAGCAGAACGGCCGCGAGCGCCGTCGCCACCTGCGCGCCGATGAGCACGAGCGCCACCTTCGGGAAGAGCGACCGCCTCACGTGAGCGCCCGCCGCGCTGGCGGGCCGAGTCGGCGGGAATAGGGGACGGTCGCGCTAGCCATCGCTCGCCAGCTTGTAGCCCACGCCCCAGACGGTTTTGACGTACGTCGGATCGCCGCTGTCCGGCTCGATCTTCGCGCGGAGCCGCTGCACGTGGCTGTCGATCGTGCGGTCGTAGCCCTCGTAGGTGATGCCCCAGATCTGCTCCAGAAGCTGGCTGCGCGTGAACGGCCGGTCCGCGTTCTGCGCGAGGTGCAGCAGCAGGTCGTACTCGCGAACGGTGAGGTGCACGGGGTCGTTGCCCACCGTGACTTCGCGCCGCACGGGATCGATCCGGAGGTCGCCGATCTCGATAGGCGCTTCGTCCGCCCCGGGCTCGCGCGGCACCTCAGCACGCTCACGGACGGCCCGGACGCGCCGGAGCGCCGCGCGAACTCGCGCCACCACCTCTTGGAGCGAAAACGGCTTCGTCACGTAGTCGTCCGCCCCCACCTCCAGACCGATCACGCGGTCGAACTCGTCGGCGCGGGCCGTGAGCATCATCACGTAGAGCAGCGGGTGGTCCGCCCGGAGGCGCCGGCACACCTCGATCCCGTCCAGCCCCGGCAGCATCACGTCCAGGATCACGAGGTCCGGGACCTCGCGCGCGACCGCCGCCAGCGCGTCGGGGCCGCTCGCGAAGGCCTCCACGCGGTACCCCGCGTCCTCGAAGCGCCCGACGAGCAGCGTGCGGAGGTCGTCGTCGTCTTCGACGATCAGGAGGCGAGAGGGGACGTAGTCCACGGTGCGGGCAGCGGGTGGTCGGTGGCGCGAAACTAGCGGGGCCGCCCCCCGCCGCGGACGCCGCCGCAGAGGTAGCGCGCTTCCGCGACAGGATCGTGACAAACCCGGCGGCGCCTGCTCGTTCTGTACGCTCGTTGCGATCCCGCCCCCATGCTCCACCGCTCCGCCGCGCTCCTCCTCCTCTTCCTCGGCCCTCTCGCCGCGGCGCAGACGTCGGGGGACGAGGTCCTCTCCCGCTGGCGGGACGGGTGGACGGACGCGGCGCGAGGCGTGGAGGCGGTTGTGGTGCGCGAAACGCTGGACCGGACGGTGGACGGCCCCCGCGGCGAGATCGAGATGCGGACGGAGAGCACGCTCACGTATTCGCGAGACGGCACGACGGACCGGGACGTGGACCGCGCGCTCCTGGATGGGCGGCCCATCGGTCCCCTCGCGCGGCGACGGTTCGAGTCGCGGACGGACCGCGCGTTCGGGTCGGGGTCGGATGCGCTCCTCCGCCCGGCCCTCCTTCCCGGCGTTCTGCTCGCCAACGCCTCGGCGAGCGGCTCCGCCAGCGCGGCGAGCCTGGACGGACGGCCCGCCCTCCGCGTCCCCGTTCGGCTCCCGTCGGCCCGCGGCATCGCGTGGTTCTCGCGTGACGACTCGCCCCGACTTCTCCGTCTCCGCGTCACGTCCACGCTGCCCGGCCGCGCCCGCGCCGTAACCGAAGCGAACTACCGCCCCGTCGGCGGCTTGGACGTACCGACGGACCTCCGCACGACGGTTACGCTCCGCCAGCGCCGCCGCCTCCGGGAGTACGTCGTCACGCTCCACGCGAGGGGCACGTATCGCGCCCCACGAATCGTTCGCCGCTGACCACCCCGGCTCGGACAGCGGGCGCGTGCACGATCTTCCGTCATGCCCGCCCCTGCCCGCATCGGCCTCGCCGTCGGCGCCCTCGCCCTCGCCGGGTGCTCCTCCACCTCCCGCCCCGTGCCGTCTCGCCTCCGTCTCCCCTACGCTGACGCAGGACTCACCGACCTCCAGGCCGCCGCGCATGCGCTGGACCGCCTCGCCTTCGGCCCGACGCCTGGGCAGGCGCAGCGGGTCGCCGAGCAGGGCGTTGCGGCGTGGATCGAGGCACAGATCGAGGGCGCGATCCCGGACCCGGATCTGGACGCGCGGATCGCGGCCCTCCCGGACTACGGGCAGTCGCTGCAGTACCTCACCGAGCACTACCGCCGCTCCGGAGGCGTCTCCCGCGAGGCCCGCGCCGCCGGCTACATCCCGGCCGACGCCGTCAAGAACTCGGAGCCGTACCGCGAGGGCACGCAGCGCTACATGCGCGAGCGGAACATCCAGAACTTCCGCGCCCTCTTCCCCGTCCTCTTCGACTCAAAGATCCTGCCCGCGGTGGAGGGCCGGAATCAGCTTCGCGAGGTGCTGGCGGACTTCTGGTTCAACCACTTCAACCTCACCGCGCGCGGCGGCAACGTGCAGTCCGCGCTCGTCTACGACCGCGAGGCCATCCGTCCCCACGTCCTCGCGCCGTTCCGCCAGTTGCTCGCCGCGACGGCCCGGCACCCGGGGATGCTCCACTACCTGGACAACAGGCGCTCACGCGCGGCCGAGGGCACCCCCACACCCGTCGGGCTGGCGGGCCGCGGCGGCGGGATCAACGAGAACTACGGCCGCGAGCTGCTGGAGCTGCACACGCTCGGCGTGGACGGCGGCTACACCCAGTCCGACGTGGAGAACGTGGCGCGGGCGTTCACGGGCTGGACCGTCTGGCCCTACGACAACTTCCAGCGGGCGCAGCGGTGGGAGCGCGATGTGTACGCGATGCCGGGCGCGCTCCGCGACGGCGCTTTCGTCTTCCGCCCGGACTGGCACGACGCCGGCGAAAAGACCATCCTCGGCGAGCGCTTCCCCGCCGGCCGCGGCATGGACGAGGGCGAACGCGTCCTGGACCTCGTGGCCGCGCACCCCAGCACGGCGCGGCACCTCGCGCGCAAGCTGGCGGTCAAGTTCATCGCGGACGAGCCGGACGACGCGACGGTGGATCACCTCGCCGAGGCGTTCCGCCAGTCGGGCGGCGACACCCGCGAGGTCCTCCGCGCGATGGTCCAGCTCCGCGCCTTCTGGGACGCCGCGACGGCCGCAGACGGGCAGCCGTCTAAGGTCAAGACGCCGTTCGAGCTCGTCATCAGCGCCGTCCGCGCGATGGGCGGCCGCATCGAGCACACCAAGCAACTCGTCGAAGCGCTGGAGGCCATGGGCGAGCCGATCTATCACCGCGAGCCGCCGACGGGCTTCCCGGACCACGCGGCGGCGTGGATCAACCCCGGCCTGCTCCTCAACCGCATGAGCTTCGGGTTGCGCCTCGCGAGCGGCGGCATCCGGGGCGTCCGCGTGGACCTGAACGCGCTGACCGATGGCCACGAGCCGGAATCGGCCGGGGCGGCGCTGGGCGTCTTCGGCGCCGCGCTCCTGCCCGGCCGCGACCTCGGCTCCACCTCCGACGTGCTGGAGGAATTGGTCTACGCTCAGGACGTCGCCCAGCGGGTGGCGGCCGCTGCTGAACAGGCGTCGCCCTCCGGCCCCGGCTCCGGCGCCGAGCCGTCCATGCGCGAGGACGAGGATGACAACGAATCCACGAACGACCTCCCGCTCTCCGACGACCGCGGCGCCAACCCCGAGCGCCGCGCGCGCCGAGAGCAGCAGCGCGCTGGCAAACTGCGAGCTGTGTTGCAGGCTCACCGTGCAGGCGAT
>DUBD01000241.1:0-18307 GCA_012960515.1 Bacteroidota bacterium
CCGTTCGATGCGTTCTCTCGTCTCCGCTTTCCAGGACTTCTTCCGCACCGAGGCTGCCGGCGGCATCCTCCTGCTCTTCTGCGCCGTCGTGGCGTTCGTGTGGGCCAACAGCCCCTTCGCCGGCGCCTACGCCGACCTCTTCGGCACCTACGTGACCGTCGGCTTCGGCGCGTTCGAGATCTCGAAGCCGTTGCTGCTGTGGGTCAACGACGGCCTCATGGCGCTGTTCTTCTTCGTCGTGGGCCTCGAAATCAAGCGCGAGGTGCTCGTCGGGGAGCTCTCCAGTCCGCGAAAGGCCGCGCTCTCGCTCGTGGCCGCGCTCGGCGGGGCTGCGCTGCCCGCGCTCATCTTTGTGGCCGTCAACGGCGCGATGGGTACGCCGGAGCGGATGGCCGGCTGGGGCGTCCCCATGGCGACCGACATCGCGTTCGCGCTCGGCGTGCTGGCGCTGCTCGGCAGCCGCGCGCCGCTCGCTCTGAAGGTGTTCCTGACCGCGCTCGCCATCGCGGACGACCTGCTGGCGGTCGTCGTGATCGCGGTGTTCTACACCGCGGAGCTAAAGCTCGCGATGCTGGGCCTCGGCCTCGCGCTCGTGATCTTGCTGGCGGTCCTCAACCGCGTCGGTGTCCGGGCGACGTGGCCGTACGCGCTCATCGGCGCGGTGGTCTGGGTGGCGTTCCTCAAGAGCGGCGTCCACGCCACCATCGCGGGCGTCCTCGTGGCGCTGACCATCCCGGCCCGCCGCCTCATCGACGCGCCGAGCTTCCTCGCCAGCGCCGAGGGCTACCTCCGCCAGTTTGCCGAGGGCATGAAGCCCGGCCGCTCCGAGCCCAACGCGAGCCAGATGTACGCGCTGCACAAGATCGAGGAGTCTGCGGAGGAGCTGGAGACGCCGCTCGCGCGGCTGGAGCACGGGCTCCACGGCTTTGTGGCGTTCTTCGTCATGCCCGTCTTCGCGCTGGCCAACGCCGGCGTGGCGCTCGGGGCCGGAGCCGGCGCGCTCCTGACCGACGCCGTGGCGCTGGGCGTGATGGCCGGGCTCGTGATCGGGAAGCCGGTGGGCGTGCTCACGCTGGCCTGGCTGTCCGTCAAGACCGGGCTGGCGGCGCTGCCCGCGGGCGTCACGTGGCGCCAGATGCTCGGGGTGGCCTTCCTCACCGGCATCGGGTTCACGATGTCCATCTTTATCGCGAACCTCGCCTTTGCGGGGGCTCCGGAGCTGCTGGATAGCGCGAAGCTGGGCGTTCTGCTCGCCTCGCTGATCTCCGGCGTCACCGGCTACCTCCTGCTCCGCTCGTCGGCGCCGGCCGCCAGCGGGGAGGCGCCTTCTGCGTAGCCGCCCGTGGCGGGTGCCCTCACGGGCGCCCGCCGGGGTCTCGTTCAGGCGGGCATGACGAGGGCCCACGACACCGTGAGCGCGTCGCGCCCCTCGGCAAACCGGATCAGGTGACTCGCCACGAGGTCTTCCAGCCGCGCCACCGTCGCCGCGTCGTCCGCCTCCACGCGGAGGACCAGGTCGTCCGCACGGGCGTCCAGCGTGCACGTGCCGTCGAGGAAGTCGATCTGCCCGTGCGGTCCGTTCTGGAGGGTGTCCACCTTGTGGGCGAAGTGCTTGCACAGCCGCGTGACGTAGCGTGCGGGCGTGGGGGTGGCGACGTGGGCTTCGGTCGTGATCATGAGGAGGGGGAGCCGGTAGGGAGGGAGCAACGCGGCTCGTCCCCGTCGGATGCCACCCGAGACACCAGCCGCACTCTCCGCGTCACGAACCGCACGCCTCCCCGTGTCACTCCGGCGCGGGCCGCCAGCGGGGCGAGCCTCGCGTAGGCTTCGCCGTCTGCTCAGCGGCCCCGGGCTAGCTTTCTTTTCGCCGATCAATCCCGTGTTATGACCCTCGTTGACAGCCTCCTCGCCATGGGCGTGGGCGTCGTATTGCTCGTCGGGGGAGCGGAGGCGTTGGTCCGCGGCGCCGCCGCGCTGGCGCTCCGTTTCGGGATCACCCCGCTCGTGGTGGGGCTGACCGTTGTGGCCTTCGGGACCTCCAGCCCGGAGCTGGTGGTGAGCGTGCAAGCGGCGCTGAGCGGGAACGGTCCCGTCGCGCTGGGCAACGTGATCGGCTCGAACGTGGCCAACCTCGGTCTCATCGTGGGCGTGAGCGCGGCGCTGTCCCCGCTCGCGGTGGACCGGCAACTGCTCACGCGCGACGTCCCGGTCATGATCGTCTCCATGCTCGCGCTGTGGGGGCTGGCGGCGAACGGAACGATCGGGCTCGTGGAGGGGGCGGTGCTGACGGCGGGCATCGTCGCGTATACCTGGTGGGGGATCAGCGCCTCGCGCCGCGAGACGAAGCGAGCCCACGCAGCCGCGGACGAGCTTCCGCTGGAGGTGCAGGCCGCGCGCGAGCAACCCGGGTGGCGCCTCGTGCTCAACGGCGTGTTCGTGGTGGCCGGCCTCGCGCTGCTCGTGGTGGGGGCGGACCTCCTCGTGGGCGGCGCGGTGACAGTGGCCGAGACGGTCGGCGTGAGTCAGGCCGTGATCGGGTTGACCCTGGTGGCGGTGGGCACCAGCCTCCCCGAGCTGGCGACGACCGTCGTCGCGGCGTTCCGCGGGCACGGCGAGATCGCGCTCGGCGGCGCCATCGGGAGCAACGTGTTCAACGTGCTCGGCGTGCTGGGGCCGGCCGCGATGGTGCGGCCCATCCCCACCGAGGGCGTGGGCGCGGGCGTCTACGGCATCATGCTGGGCATGGCCCTGCTGACGACGTTCTTCCTCGCGACCGGCGGCCGGACGAAGCGGTGGGAGGGCTTCGTGCTGCTGGCGTGCTACGGCGTCTACCTCTGGTGGATCGTCTAGCGCGTGCCGCCGTTGGTGCGGGCGCCCTCGCCCCGCTGGCGGGCCTCGTCACCGCTCCCGACCGCCGCCAGCCGGACGCTCGCGGTTCCCTTCCTGCTCTCCCTCATGCGCGCTCTCCGCTTCCACCGCCACGGCCCGCCCGCCGAGGTCCTCCAACTCGATGACGTCCCCACCCCCGAGCCCGGCCTGGGGCAGGTCCGCGTCCGCCTGACCCACCGCGCGCTCAACCCCGCCGACCTCTCGGCGGTGAAGGGCACCTACGGCGCCCTGCGCGACCTCCCCGCGATCGGCGGCAACGAGGGCATGGGTACGATCGACGCCGTGGGGGAGGGTGTCGAAGGGCTCGCGCCCGGGCAGCGCGTGGTCAAGCTCGGCGACGGCCCGACGTGGCTGGAAGCCGCGGTCCTGGACGCCGCCGACGTGCTCCCCATCCCGGAGGCGCTCTCGGACGAGGCGGCCGCGCAGCTCTTCGTCAACCCGCTCACGGCGCACCTCCTCCTGGACGCGGCCGGGCTCCGCGAGGGCGACGTGCTCGC
This sequence comes from Bacteroidota bacterium, assembly GCA_012960515.1. GTDB lineage: Bacteria > Bacteroidota > Rhodothermia > Rhodothermales > Rubricoccaceae > Rubricoccus. Next base: position 3,387 of record DUBD01000241.1, read on the forward strand.
GCAGAGCGCGGGCGCCAGCGCCGTCGCGCGGATCGTGACGGAGATGGCCGTGCGCCGGGGCGTCCGCGTCGTCTCCGTCGTCCGCCGCGATGCCCACGCCGACCGCCTCCGCCAGCTCGGCGCGGACGTGGTCGTCGCGGACGGGAACTCTCGCGAGGCGCGGGCGGCCCTTCGCGCCGCCGTGGGGGAGGACGGGGCTGCGGCCACGCTGGACCCGGTGGCAGGGGAGACCGGCGCGCTCTTGCTCTCCGCGCTGGCGGACCGCGGCACGCACATCGTCTACGGCGCGCTCTCGGGGCAGCCGCTCCCCGTCTCGCCACGCACGCTCATCTACCGGCAGTCGGTCGTGCGCGGGGTGTGGCGCTCGCGCTGGTGGAAGGAGACGCCGCGCGAGGTCTCGCGGCCCCTCCTCGTCCAACTGGCGGAGGCCGCAGCCGCGGGGGAGTTCACACTCCCCGTGGACGCCACCTTCGATCTCGCCGATGGAGCGGAGGCCGTCCGGTACGCGACCGCCCCCGGCCGCTGGGGCAAGGTCCTACTTACGGGATGACCGTCTGCCCGACGAACGCCCACACGCCGTCTGACAAACTCGTGCGTCCGTCTCGGTGCACGGAGCCGCCCGGCGCCACACGGGGCGGGCACCCGGCGCCGGACCGTCCGTAGCCTCCACGCGATGACGACCACCCTGCCCACACTCCCAACCACGCGATGGGGCCGTTTCGGCCTCCTCGTCGCGTTCTGGTCGGCGTTCACGCTCGTCATCCTCGGGCACGCCTACGTGTCGCTGGAGTACGTCGCCAACCGCGACTACCAGCTAGCGTTCGCCATCGGCGGCGGTCTGCAGGGGATGGTCTGGATCGTCGCCACACCGCTCGTCGCCGCGATGGTGCGGCGCTTCCCCCTCGCGGGGGGGCGCTGGGCGCTGCACGCGGGGCTCCACGCGTTGCTCGCAGCGATCGCGGCCGTGGGGGTGAGCCTGCTCATCATGGCCGCCACGAGCCCGTTCGCCACCGGGGAGCAGATCTCCGCCGGTTTCTACGGCGACTTTACCCGCGTCTACCTCCGGGTCATCCTGCTCTTCGAGATCCTCTGGTTCGCCGTCGCCGCCGCCGCGACCGCCGCCGAGGCCACCCGCGCCGCGCTGGACCACCAGAAGCGCGCGACGGAGACCGAGGCCGCCCTCCGCGAACGCGAAGTCCGGGACGCTCGCCTGCGCGAGCGCGCCGCCCAACTCGAGGGCCAACTCGCCGCGGCCCAACTGGACGCGCTGCGGATGCAGCTCAACCCCCACTTCCTCTTCAACACGCTCCACGCCGTCAGCACGCTCATGGCGCGGGACGTGGACGGCGCCCGCCGCATGATCTCGGACCTCTCGGACCTCCTCCGCCTCGTGCTGGACGGGTCGGACGCGCCGGAGACCCCGCTGGACGAGGAACTGGACATGCTCGGGCACTACCTGGACATCGAGCGGACGCGGTTCGCCGACCGGCTGGCGGTCGAGGTGGACGTGGACGACGACACCCGCGCCGCCCTCGTACCGACCCTGATCTTGCAGCCGCTCGTGGAGAACGCCATCAAGCACGGGATCGCGCCGCGAGGGGAGGGCGGGCGCATCTCCGTCACCGCCGTGCGCTCCAACGGCCACCTCGAGATCCACGTCTGCGATGACGGCCCCGGCGTGGGGCCATCCGGACCCGCGCGCGAGGGCGTCGGGTTGCGGAACACGCACGACCGCCTCGCCAAGCTCTACGGAGACGAGGCCTCCCTCACGCTCCGCAACCGACCCGAAGGCGGCCTCGACGCCGAGGTCCGGCTCCCCTACCACACCGCCTGAGGCCCCCCAGATTTCCCGACGTTCCCCCGCGCGCCCCTCCTGACGACGCCCGCGGAGGGGCGCCTTCCGTTGCCTGTTGTTGCTATGACTGCTCCCCTCCGCGTTCTCATCGCAGACGACGAGCCGCTCGCCCGCGAGCGCCTCCGCGAACTCCTCTCCACCCGCGACGACGCCGTGCCGGTCGGGGAAGCGCGCAACGGCGCCGAGGCCGTCCGACTCGTTCGCGAGCATCGCGCAGAGGGCGAGCCCGTGGACCTCCTGCTCCTCGATGTCGAGATGCCCGAGCTGGACGGGCTGGCCGCGCTCGACGCGCTCTCGCCGGAGGAGCGCCCCGGCGTGGTCTTCGTGACGGCGTACGACCGCTACGCGCTCCGCGCCTTCGACCTCCACGCGCTGGACTACCTCCTCAAGCCGTTCGACGACGAGCGCTTCCACGCGGCGCTGGACCGCGCTTGCGATGCCCTCCGCCGCGGCGAGGCGGCTTCCCTCACCCAGCGCCTCCTCGCGCTGCTCCGCCAGTCGGACGGGGACCCCGCCGAGGTGACCCGCGCCGATACCTCGGACGACGACACCTCCTCCGCTAACGACGGCGAGGCCCCGCTGACGCGCCTCGCCATCCGGACGGGCAGCCGCTACCACCTCGTGGAAGTGGACGAGATCGACTGGATCGAAGGGGCGGGTGTGTACGCGCGGCTCGTCGTGGGCGACAAGGCGCACCTCCTCCGCACGCCCCTCGCGGAGCTGGAGCGCCGGTTGGACTCCGAGCGGTTCGTCCGCATCCACCGCTCCACCATCGTCAACCTGGACCGGGTGCGCGAGGCGCGCGGGCACGCGCACGGCGAGTACGTGCTCGGCCTCCGCGACGGCACGCGGCTCAAGGTCAGCCGCACCTACAGCGACCGGATCCGGCAGTTTTTAGACGGCCTCTCCTGAGCCCGTCCGCTCGCCGCGCTGGCGGACGGTCTCCGCGGCCGAACCGAACCGCCCGCACGGCGGTGGCTCAGTCCACCTCGCCGGTGGGCAGCGTCATCACGAACGCCGCGCCGCCGCTCTGCGACTCGTCCACGGTGAGCGTGCCCCCGTGGCCGTTGACCACGATCTCATAGGAGAGCGAGAGGCCGAGGCCGGTGCCCTCCCCGGTCGGCTTCGTGGTGAAGAACGGCTGGAAGATCTGGTCCGCCAGCTCCGGCGAGATGCCCGGCCCGTTGTCCTCGATCCGGACCTCCACGCGGTGGTCCGATAGGGCGCGGGTCGCGATCCGGACGCGGGCCTCGTAGCCGGGGGGCGCCTCGCTCGCCCGCTCGCGCGTGGCCGCGAAGGCGTTGTCCAGCAGGTTGAGGAAGACGCGCCCCAACTCCTCCGGCACGATGGCGACCTCGCCCACGTCCGCGCCGAAATCCCGCACGACCTCCACGTTGAACCCCTGGTGCTCGGCGCGCATCCCGTGGTACGCCAGCCCCACATACTCGTCCAGGAGGGTGTTGAGCTTGGCCAGCCGGCGCGGGCCGGGCTTCGCGCGGGAGTGCGCGAGCATGCTCCGGATGATGCCGTCTGCTCGGCGGCCGTGCTCCCGGATCTTCTCGGCGTTGGTCTTGAGATCCTGCAGGAGATCCGCGCTCTGGTCCAGCGCCTCGCCGACGGGCCGGTCCGGCGCCTCCCGCATCTCCTCCTCCATCTCCTCCAGGAGCTCCACCGAGAGCCCGGCGAAGTTGGTGATGAAGTTGAGCGGGTTCTTGAGCTCGTGCGCGATGCCCCCGGTGAGCTGCCCCAGGCTCGCCATCTTCTCCTGCTGCACGAGCTGGCGCTGCTGCGCTTCGAGTTGGACGGCCTGCGCCTCCAGCCGCGAGTTCTGGTTCTCCACCGCGCGCGCCTGCAGCGCCAGCCGCGTGTTCTGCGTGGTGAGGAGGTGGCGGAGCCGCTCCAGTTTTCTCCGCGAGCGGTGCTGCGCGTGACGGCCCTGGTAGAGCGCGCTCTCCACCGCCGTCGCGACGAACGTGACGAGCAGGAGAAACACGAACCGCCGGATCTCCCCGCCGAACGCGGTCCCGTCCGACGCCGGCTGGAGGGCGAACGCCGTGTGGATGGACGTCAGCGCGATGCCGAGGAGAAGCGTGTGGAGAGGCTGGAACGGGATCGCGCCTGCCACGAGGAGGAGGAGCAGCGCCAGCCACCCCGCCGTGAGGTTGAAATCGCCCCGCACGAAGTCGTCGTAGACGAGCAGCGTCCCGGCCACGAGCACGAACACACCCACGATCACCCGCGTCACGGTGAGCGAGAGCCGGAACCGCGCGATGCCGAGGAAGACCGCCGCCAGCGCGAGGACGATGAGCTTGTCCGAGAGCACCTCGCCGAAGCCCGCCGCGATCTGGTCCGCCATCGTGCCCCTGGCGACGGCAGAGATGACGCGGGCCGCGGCGTACGCCGCCAGCGTGAGCACGCCGAACCATCCCAGCACCCGGAGCCCGGCGCGGGCCGCCAGCGAGAGCGTCTCGTAGAACCCGAGGTCGCGCTCCTGGGAGTACGGCGCGACGTAGCGGGCCAGGAACGCGCGGAGACGACGGGAGCGGAGCATAAGGGGGGAAGGGGGCCGCGCTCGAACGCGCGAAGCGGCGCCGGGTTTGTCACGCGCGGCGCGGGCCTGCGCGGCACCGGATCTTACCACCGATGCCACAGCCCCCCCCGTCCCTCCCCGTTGATGCCGTCCTCGCCCGGCTGGCGGACGCCCTCCGCCAGCGCGGCGTGGCCGTCCTCCAGGCCCCGCCCGGCGCGGGCAAGACCACGCGTGTGCCGCCTGCGCTCCTGCCCGAGGTGGAGGGGCGCGTGCTCGTGCTGGAGCCGCGGCGGCTGGCGGCGCGGGCCGCGGCGCGGCGGATGGCGCAGGAGCGCGGCGAGCGGGTCGGGAAGACGGTCGGGTTCCGCGTGCGGGGGGAGAGCGAGGTCTCGCGCCAGACCCGTATCGAGGTGGTCACGGAGGGCATCCTGACGCGGATGCTCCTGGACGATCCTGCGCTGGAGGGCGTCGGCGCGGTGGTGTTCGACGAGGTCCACGAGCGGTCCCTCGCGGGCGACCTCGGGCTGGCGCTCGCGCTCCAATCGCGCGAGCTGTTCCGGCCGGACCTCTGGCTCCTCGCGATGAGCGCGACGCTGGACGGCGAGCGCTTCGCCCGCCTCCTCGCGGACGAGGCCGGCCCCGCGCCCGTGGTCACGGCGGAGGGGCGGACGTTCCCCGTCCAGACCGTGCACCTCGGGCCGCCGCAGGACCGGCGGCGCACGCCCGAGGCCGTTGCGGCGGCGGTTCACCGCGCGCTGGCGGAGGCCGCGAGCGTGCCCGGGAGCGGCGTCCTCGCGTTCCTGCCCGGCGCCGGCGAGATCCGCCAGACGGCCGAGAGCCTGGAGCGCAGCCTCCCGCGCGACGTGGACCTGCACCCGCTCTTCGGCGCGCTCCCGCCCGCGCAACAGGACGCCGCCGTCTCGCCCGCGCCGCCGGACCGGCGAAAGGTCGTCCTCGCGACGAGCATCGCGGAGACCAGCCTCACGATTGACGGCGTGCTGGGAGTGGTGGACGCCGGACTGGCACGACGGCCGCGGTTCTCCCCCAGCACCGGCATGAGCCGACTGGAGACGGTCCGCGTGAGCCGCGCCGAGGCCGAGCAGCGCGCCGGTCGCGCGGGCCGCACCGCGCCTGGCACGGCGTACCGGCTCTGGAGCGAGGCCGAGACCGCCGCCCTCCAGGACTTCGCGCCGCCCGAGATCCTCCGTGCCGACCTCGCTCCGCTGGCGCTCGATCTCGCCGCGTGGGGCGCCGAGCCCGCCGACCTCCGCTGGCTGGACCCGCCGCCGCCCGCCACCTTCGCCACCGCGCGCGACTTGCTCCGGATGCTGGGCGCGCTGGACCGTGACGGCAGCCTCACCGAGCACGGTCGCCAACTGGCGGCGCTGCCCGTCCACCCGCGGCTGGGCCACATGCTCCTCGCGAGCGGGACCGCGCTCGCCGCTGAGGTTGCCGCGGTCCTGGGCGAGCGCGACCTGCTCCGCTCGGACGGCCCCCGCGCGCCCGACGCCGACCTCCGCCTCCGCCTCGACGCGCTCCGCCAGCCCGGCGAGATGCGCCGCTACCGCGGCCTCAGCGTGGCGCGGGGCAGCCTCCACGCCGCCCGGAAAGAAGCCGCCCGGCTCCGCCGGCTGGCGGGGCTCCGCGGCGAGGGCGACCCCGCCGACGCCGGCCCGGCGCTCGTGCTCGCCTACCCGGACCGCCTCGCGAAGCGGACCGCCGAAACCCCGCGCGAGGTCCGCTACCAGCTCCGCGAGGGCCACACCGCCGTGCTCCCCGCGACCGACCCGCTGGCGGATTCGGAGTGGCTGGCCGTCGCGAGCCTGGACGCGCGCGTGGGCGCGGCGCGGATCTTCCTCGCGGCCCCGCTGGAGGCGGAGGAGGTGGAAGCGCTCTTCGCGGACCAGATCGAGCGCGAGGAGGTCGTGGAGTGGGACGACGCGGCCGGGCGCGTCTCGGCGCGGCGCGTGGAGCGGCTGGGCGCGCTCGTCCTCCGCGAGGGCCCGCTCCGCTCACCCGACCCCGAGGCCGTCCAGTCCGCCCTCTTCGACGGGGTCCGCCAGCGCGGGCTGGAGATCCTCCACTGGACGAAGACCGCCGAGCGCCTCCGCCAGCGGCTGGCGTTCCTCCACCACCACGAGGGCGAGCCGTGGCCGGACGTGAGCGACGCGGCGCTGCTGGACTCGCTGGGCACGTGGCTCGCGCCCTTCGCGCGGAACGCCCGCTCCCTCGCGGACCTCAAGAGGGCAGACCTCGCGACGGCGCTGGACGCCCTTCTGCCCTGGGACCGCCGCCGCGACTTCGACCGCCTCGCGCCCGAGCGGCTGGCGGTGGCCTCCGGCGCGAACGTCGCGCTGGACTACTCCAGCCCCGAGGCGCCCGCGCTGGCGGTCAAGCTGCAGGAGACGTTCGGGATGGCGGAGACGCCGCGCGTGCTCGGCGGACGCGTGCCCGTGGTGATGCACCTGCTCAGCCCGGCCCGCCGCCCCGTCCAGGTCACGACGGACCTCGCGAGCTTCTGGGAGACGGGCTACTTCGACGTGCGGAAGGACCTCCGCGGGCGCTACCCCAAGCACCCGTGGCCGGAGGACCCGCTCACCGCTACGGCCACCGCCCGCACGAAGCGCCGCCGCTGAGCGGCCTCGCTACTCGTCGCTCGCCTTCTTGCGGATCAGAACGCTCGTGACCACCAGCCCCGAGGCCACGGCGAACAGCGCGATGGCGAGCGGCAGCACGCTCACGATCTCGCCGCCGCGGAGCACGGTGGAAAGAATGATGCCGATGCCTGCGAGGTCGATGAGCAGCGCGGCGATGAAGAGGAAGCGGGCTTGGCGGAGGCGTTCGTCGGAAGTCGGCATGGGGGTAGTCAGTGGGCGACGACGAGGCGGCGCGAGGCGCGGTACCCCTCGGCCTCCATCACGATGGTGTAGACGCCTCCCGCCAGCGCGGCGGCGTCCACGGTCAAGCGGTGCGTCCCGGCTGGCTGGCGGCCCTCGGCGAGCGTGGCCACCTCGCGCCCGAGCATGTCCACCACGCGCACCGAGAGCGGGCCGCCTCGCGCGAGCGTCGCCTCCACGGTCGCGCTCCCGCGGGCCGGGTTGGGGAACGGGAGGTGCAGCCGCGAGGTCGGCTCGGAGGCCCCGGCCTCGGTGTCCGTCGCGAGGACGAACGTGGCCGTCAGCGGCCCGGAGTCCGTGAGCGTCAGCGCGAGGGTGTCGGCCGCCGCGTCTGAGAGCCCCCGCCAGCCGGCGAAGACGTAGCCCTCGTCCGGGACGGCGGTGATCTGCGCCGGCACGCCCGTGTACAGGATGGGGAGGAACGGGTCGTCCGGGGTCGCGCGGGGCATCGGGACGCCCTCGATGTGGACCTCGCCGCCGCCCTCCACGCTCAGCGAGAGTTGCGCCGCGCCGGTCACGTCGGCGAACTGACTGACCACGTGGCCCCGGACCTGGAGCGGCCGCCGCCGCGCGAAGTCCCGCATGATCTCCACGAGGGCATCCCAACTGGCGCCGAAGGAGATGGACTGCGGCCACCGCAGCTTGTGCCATGGGATCTCTGCCGCGATGTTCGCCTGGAGGCTGTCGATCACCGCGATGGTGTGGTCGGGCTCGAACGTGGTGGCGGCGTGGGCCGCCAGCCGCTGCACGAAGGTGTGCCGGAAGCCGTCGTTCTGGAGGAGGGAGCGGAAGAGGAACGTGGACCACGGCGGGTTGGGCCACTCCGAGCCATCGGGGTCCGTCGCGAGGGCGAGCGTGTTGCTCGTGGCCTGCCCGCTGCCGTTGCCGCCGAACCCGAAGTCGGTGTCGAACAGCATCCAGCGCCAGCGGCCGTCGGGCGTGCGCGGGCGCCAGAGCTTGAGGTTGTTGCCGGGCCAGTCCCCGTTCGCGGCGTAGATCTCCGCGATGAGGTAGTTGAGGTACTGGTCCACGTCGATGCGGGCCTGGACCTCGGCGAACACCTCCGGCGTGCTCGGGTCGCCGGATTCGAGGAGCTCGGTGATCTCGTCGTAGTGCTCGGACTGCCCGCCCCAGGTGCCCTCGATGAGCTCCACCTCGTCGTCCGGGTGGCCGTAGTGGCCCGTGACCCAGTCCTCGTTCAGCTTCTCGCGGATGTTGTGGATGCCCCAGAACTCGCCGTTGAGGAAGACGAGGGCGGGGCGGTAGGCCTGCCCGTCGAGGTCCATGTGGCGGGTGAGCGTCTGGATCATCCCGTCGCGGAACATGGTGCGCCACCAGTCCTGCGCGGAGCTTCGGAGGATGAGGTCATCGAACGTCTCGATGTCGAGGTCGGGGAAGAACCGGTGCTCGAAGGCGTCCGTGCCGTAGCGGCCCCGCGCGTGCAGCGAGAGCGATTTCTGCGGGTAGATCCGGCTGCACCCGCCGAAGATCTGGACGCCGGCACGCTGCTCCAGCGCGAGCGCCAGCTCGCCGTGGGCTCCGGGCTCGAAGACGCTCACGAGGGCCTCGCGCTCCCAGTCCTGGTTCCAGTTTACCGGGTAGGTGCGGCAGCGGCCGGGGATGCCGTTCGTGCCCTCCACGTAGATCCCGTGCTCGTCGCTGAAGAAGCCGTCGGGGTCTGAGACGAGGGAGACGACGGGCAGCGTGCTGCTCTCGCCGACGAAGAGCGCGCGGGCGACCTCGGGGCTCTGGGCGCGGTCCGGCGCGAAGCTGGCGGCGCGGATGACCGTGGTGGCGGTGAGCGCCAGCGGGGCGGTGTACGCCGGGGACGACTCGGTGGGGGGCGAGCCGTCCAAGGTGTAGCGGATGGTGGCGTCGGCCTCGGGGGTGGTCATCGAGAGGGACTCGCCGGGGCCGTAGAAGCCGCTCTCCAGCGAGAGGACCGGCGCCGCGGCGACCTCGCCACCGGGGGGCGTGTCGTTCGCCGCGCCGGGCGTGGGGATGGCGAAGAGGTCCCAGGTGGCCGCGCCGTCCGGGACGCGGCCGAAGGAGATGTCCGTCGTCTGTTCGCCGAACGTGATCGTGTCCACCACGTCACCCGCAGGAGAAACCAACGACACGGACTCTCCGCCAGCCGACAGCTTGAAGTTGGCGTGCAAGGCTTCCGTCTCCGGCGGGCCCGCGTCCTCGTCGTCGGCCCAGACGAGGAGGAAGGCGCCGGGCGCGAGGGTGGTGCCGTCCGGGATCCGCCATTGCTGCGGCTCGTCGGGGTCGTCCGTGAGGAAGTGCCCGCCGAGGTCGACGGCCTCTTCCGATCCGTTGTACAGCTCGATCCAGTCGCCGTAGTCGTCGAAGTCGGGGTCGGGGAGAGTGGCCTGGTTGGAGGCCAGGAGTTCGTTGAGGACGACGCCCTGCGCGCGGACCGGGAGGGCGAGCGCGAGGAGCAGAAGGACGAGCGGGGCGGAGGCGCGCACAGAAATCGGGTCGGGGGCGACGTGCAACATACCGGTCAGACGTAGGGCTATCGCCCCCCAGATTGAAGGAGAAGGGCGTTCCCGCGCCTCCGCCTCCCGAGGGCAGGGGAGGTCCGGGGCGAGCGCGGCGGTGCATCTTGCCCGCATGAGACGATCCCTCGCCCTCGGCTGCCTCCTCGTCCTCCTCGCGCCCGCGCTCGTCTGGGCCAACATGGCGGACCCGCACCGCCCCGGCGACGCCATCGGGGAACCGTCCGCCGCGCTGGCGGGGCTCGTCGTCGAGCACGAGAGCCTGCGCGTGGACCTTCGCGCGGAGACCGTGGAGGCGGTCTACACGATCCGCAACGACTCCGCGGCGCGCGAGGTGGACCTCGCCTTCCTCGCGCTCGGGCTGGCCGAGGTCTACGACGATTCGCTCGGGACGGTCCTCGCGCCAGGCGAGGGGCGGTACACCGTGGAACTGGACGGCGCCGCCGTTCCCGCGCAGGCGACGGACTCACTGCTCGTGCCCTCGGCGTGGGTGACGGGCGAGGTACGGACGCCCGAGATCGGCGGCGGGCAAGCAGAGTATCGGACCGCGATCCCGCCCGTCTACGGCGCCGCGCCGGAGGACACGGTCCGCTACGCGCCGGGCGTCACCTTCCGCCTCGCGATCCCCGCCGGCCGCCACGTGGTCCGCGTCCGCTACCCCGTCACGCTCGCGCGGTACGAGGACCCGGGGCACCCGAACGCGCTCCGCCAGTTCGCCTACAGCCTCGCGCCCGCCCACCGGTGGGGCGGCGTGGGACGGCTGGACGTGGAGGTGCTGTTGCCGCCGGGCGTGGAGGCCGCCAGCGCCCCGGCGCTGGCCCGCACCGAGGACCGGCTCACGGGATCGTTCGACGGGCTCCCGGCTGACGTGCTGACGGTCTCGTTCCGCGAGCCGGCGCCGCTCACGTTCCACCTCGCGCCGGTTCTAGCGTGGGGCTGGCTGGTGCTCTGCGTGTTCGTCGCGCCCATCGCGTGGGGGCGGCGGATCGGTCGCGCGGGCGTGCTCGGGAGCCTCGGGCGCGGGGCGCTGGCGGCGGTCCTCGGCGTGGTCGGGTTCGCGCTGCTGTACGGGCTCTCCGCGATGGGGGCGGAGACGGCGTACGGCTACGGGTTCGTCTTCGCGGCCGTCTTCCTCGCGCTCCCGGCGATGCTGCTCGGTGCTCTGCTGTACGCCGTGCTGGAGCAGGTCGCCGGCCGCTGGCGGTCGGCCCCGGCGGGAGGGACCGCCAGCGGGGCGGGGGCTAGTTGAACGTGTCGCAGGTGCGCATGTCGCCGGAGCGGTAGCCGCGGAGGAACCACTCCACGCGCTGGCGGCTCGTGCCGTGCGAGAGCGCGTCCGGCGGGACGGCCCCGCCCCGGATCGCGTCGTCGCCGACGGCCGCGGCCGCGTCGATGCCCTCCTGCACGTCGGACTCGTCCAGCACGTCGCGCTGCTCGTCCGCGTGGTGGGCCCAGGCGCCCGCGTAGCAGTCGGCCTGGAGTTCCACGGCCACGCTCACGCGCGAGTCGCCGCGGTAGCGCTGGCTCTGCTCCAGCACGCCGGTCAGGTTCTGGACGTGGTGCCCCACCTCGTGCGCGATGACGTAGGCGGGCGCGAAGTCGCCGCGGCCACCCATCTGCGCGAGCTGGTTGAAGAACGAGAGGTCGAGGTAGACGCGCTGGTCCAGCGGGCAGTAGAACGGGCCCGTCGCCGCGGTGCCGGTGCCGCAGGCCGTGGGGTAGACGCGGTCGTAGAGCACGAGGGCGGGCTCCTGGTAGGGCTGGCCCGTCGCGGCGGGGTAGACGTCTTCCCACACGTCTTCGGTCTCGCCGAGGACGCGGCGGATGTACTCGCTGGCCTCGTCGTTCTGCGGCGGCGCCTGCTCCACCTGTGCCGTGCCGCTGCCGCCGGACTCGCCGAGCATCTGCAGGATGTCGCTCGGGTCCGCGCCAAAGACCATCGCGAGGATGGCGACCACGATCAGCGGCCCGCACCCGATGGCGGCGCTCCGGCCGGCACGGCTGCGCCCGCGGGCATCGATGACGTTATCACTGCGGCGGCTGCGTCCGAGTCGCATGAGAGGGTGGGGAGAAGGGAGGGGTAGACGAGCGGAGGCGCGCGAGGGGTTCCGGGGGCGCCGTTCCGACCGGCGAACCCCGCGAGGGCGCCCTATTCTACGTCCATGCGCCTCGTGCTCCCGTTCGCCCTCCTCTGCCTCGCGGCCGCGCTCCACGCCCAGCCGCTCCCGGACTACGCCCCGGACACGACGGCGACGGCGTACGGCACCTCGTCCGCGCTGGTGGTCCGGCTGGACGAGTACGGCTTCGGGATCGGGACCTCGGCGCGGACGTGGCTCTCGCCGGACCTCTCGCTCACGCTGGAGGCGGCCGTGGGCGCGGGGAAGGACGCGCGCGAGCAGCAGTTCTTCGTCGGCTTCTTCGGGGACCGGGTGACGCCGCTCAAGCGCAACAACGCGCTCCTCCTGCCGGTGCACATCGGGCTGGAACGTCGGCTGTTCCGGCGGACGGTGGAGAGCAACTTCCGGCCGTACGTCGCGGCGGCGGGCGGCCCCGTGGTGGCGTTCCAGTGGCCCTACTTCGAGGACGAGAACGGCGACGGCATCAACGCGGACGACGGCGAGGACCTCCTCGGCGCGCTCGGCGGGCTGGGCGACACGCAGGTGCGCCTGGGGCTGGGCGGCAGCGTGGGCGTGGGGGCGTACTTCGGGCGGGGGACGCAGACCGCGCAGGGGCTCCGGTTCGCGTTCATCGGCCACTACTTCCCGAACGAAGTGGACCTGCTGGAGCTTCGGCCCGAGGTGGAGGACCCCTCGCGGGCGTGGTTCCTGACGCCCGTCGTCAGCTTCCACCTCGTGCGCCTGCTGGACTGAGCGCCGCGCGCTGGCGGCCGGGATGGGCGGACGTTAGCCGCCGTAGGCCTCGCGGAACGAGCGGAACGACTGCACGGCCGTCGTGGCACCCGGCACGTCCAGGTTCTCGCCGACGAGCGCCGCCAGCCGGGACGCGCCGACGAGGTAGCCGCTCAGCCGAGCCTTCCGCCCGTCGCGCGTGTGCAGCACGAGGTAGCCCCAGCGCGAGAACGAGACGCGCTCCACCTCGGGCCAGCGGACCGCCAGCGGCTCGCGGAGCGTCCACGCGTGGAGCACGAGGCCGCCGGGGGAGACCGCGGCGTACGTCGTGCGGTGGGAGAGGACCAGCGCCACACCGCCCGCTACGAACGGGACGAAGCCGAGCGCGAGGGCCGGCGCGCCCTCCGGGTGGAGCAGTGAGGTCAGCGCGAGGCCGCCGAACATCCCCGTCGCGATCCAGCCGAGCCACGCGTACGCGGCCGGGTAGCGCAGGAGGAACGTGCCGTCCGCGGCGGCTTCCGGAACGCGGTCGGTCTGGCGGAAGAGCCAGCCGGTGGCGAGGACTGTACCCAACGTGCCGAGCACGGTCACCGCGACGCTTGCCATCCAGTCTGCCATCAGCGGTAGCGGCCCTCGGCGTAGACCTCGCGGATGTCCGCCAGCACCTCCCGGTCGATGCGGAGCGTCTCGCCGGCGGAGAGATCCACGCCGGAGACCTCGTCGATGCGGAGGTCGTAGTTCTCCCAGCCCATGTAGTCCGTCAGGATGCGCTGGAACTCGGCGTCCACCTCGCCATCGATGGGGCCGCTGTAGAAGCCGCGCGCCGTCCAGATCTCCTGTAGCTCTCGCGCGATGGCGGGCGTGACTTCCACCATGTCGGCGGGGTCGGAGTCGGTGAAGTAGAGGTCGTTGAGGGCGTAGAGCCGCGCGAGCTCGTCCAGCGGGGTGGGGTGGTCGTAAACGGAGACGTCCACGATCACGTCCGAGCCGTCGTAGCCCGCGCCGGCCTGGTGCACGACGAGCGCCGCGGACTGCTCGCCGCGCTTGTCGCCGCCGGCGCGCCCGCCAGCCAGCAGAGCCTCCAGGAGCCGCTTCGCGAGCGGGCCCTCGGCCTGCTCGAAGGTCTCAGCCATCGCGGTGACCGTCGCCTCGCTGACGAGGATGTTGCCCTGCGCGGCGTAGCCCACGCCGAGGATGAGCGTGCCCGTCTCGTCCGCCAGCCCGGTGAGCGCCTCCGTCGCGTCGCCGCCCGCCGTGCCGCCGCGCCACTCGAAGGCCCCCGCGCCCGTCCACGAGGCCGCGTTGCCCTTCGCGTCCACCATGCCGACCTGTCGCGTCTCGGGCGCGTCGTCCGCGCGGAGCTGGATGCCGAGCGCCTCGCCGGCCGTCGCACCGGAGCGCATGAGGGCCAGGCCCTCGCGGCCGTAGTCCAGGCGGGCGTAGCTCTGCGTCGCCACCGCGCCGACGCCCGCCTCCACCCACGGCACGATGGAGCGGACGTTGGGGAACTTGGACTGCACTGCCACGCCGATCTCGCCCGTGGTGGTGTCCACCGCGACGATGGAGAAGGTGGAGACGAGCGGGTCCTCACGCTCGGCTGGCGCCTCCGGTCGGCAGGCGGAGAACGTGAGGGCGGCGAGAAAGACGAGAAGGGGGGCGCGCATCGTTGGGAGGCCGGATGGACCCGTATTCTACGCTCATGCGCCGCTCTCTCCTGCTCGTCGCCCTGCTCATCGTCGCCGCCAGCGCGCCGGGCGCGTCCGCGCAGGACGGCGAGGTGGCCCTCGCGCGGGTGCAGTACGGCGGCGGCGGCGACTGGTACTCCGGCGACCCGCTCCCAGGCCTCATCGAGTACGCCCGGCGGCACGCGCTGCTGGACCTCGCGCCGGAGGCCGAGACGGTCCAACTCGACAGCGACCGCCTCTTTCTCTTCCCGTTCCTCTACCTCAACGGCCACGGCACCATCGCGCTGACGGACGGGGAGGCGGAGCGGCTGCGGCGCTACCTCACGAGCGGTGGCTTCCTCTACGTCAACGACGACTACGGCCTGGACGAGTCGCTGCGGGAGCAGCTCCGCAAGGTGTTCCCGGAGCAGGAGCTGGCGGTGCTGCCCGCCAGCCACCCGGTCTACTCCGCCCACTTCTCGTTCCCGGAGGGGCTGCCCAAGGTCCACGAGCACGACGGCGAGCCCGCGCAGGGACTCGGACTGTTCCACGAAGGCCGGCTCGTCGTCTTCTACGCCTACCAGAGCGACCTCGCGGATGGGTGGGAAGCAGAAGGCGTCCA
>DUBD01000241.1:18375-26467 GCA_012960515.1 Bacteroidota bacterium
CCTCGTGTACGCCAGGACGCAGGGCGTCGGGAGCTAGCACTTAAGCGCCCGCGCCCCCTGCCGATCCTCCTGACCCGGGCTTCCTCCGCTCGACCCTCCCCCTATGCGTTTCCTTCTGTTCGGCCTCATCCTCGCCCTCGCGGCTCTCCTGTGGTGGACCAACCCTGAGGAGGAGCAATTCACGACGTTCGTCACGGAGGAGGTGACGGAGAGGCTCGGGAACGTCGGCGCAGACGGGGCGCGTGCCGCCGGTGGCGCGATGGGCTTCATCGCGGAGCGGCTGGGCCGGGAGGCCGGGCAGGCGATCGGCGGCGCACTCGGGCGCGCGGCGAGCGAGGAGTTCGAGCGGTCCAACTACCTCGTGGCGAGCACCTACACGCTGGACCTCAACGGCCGCGCCAGCGGGGGCGAGTGGACGTTCCTCGGCATCGCGGGGCAGTTCTTCCCGCTGGAGCAGCCGGAGAATCTGGAGACGCTCATCCGCGATCTGACCTCGCGGCGGTAACGGCCGGCCCCGCCTCCCGTCTGGAAGCTTCGTCCATCTCCGCCGCCAGCCGCGCGCTGGCGGATCGTGAGGGCGGGCGTGAAACGTCCCTGGGCCGGGCCCCTGCGGCGGGCCGGGCCTACCTTCCGGCAGGACCATCCGACCGCCCCATGACCGCGCTCCAGCAGCAGGACCCCGAGGTCTTCGCCTCCGTCCGTCGCGAGATCGACCGCCAGAACGACGGGTTCGAGCTCATCGCCTCCGAGAACTTCGTGAGCCCCGCCGTGCTCCAGGCGCTCGGCAGCCCGCTCACCAACAAGTACGCCGAGGGCCTCCCCGGCAAGCGCTACTACGGCGGCTGCGCCGAGGTGGACACCGTGGAGGACCTCGCGCGGGACCGCGCGAAGGAGCTCTTCGGGGCGGACTGGGTCAACGTGCAGCCGCACTCCGGCGCGACGGCCAACCAGGCCATCTACCTCGCGTTCATGGAGCCCGGCGACCGCCTCCTCGGGCTGGACCTCGCGCACGGCGGCCACCTCACGCACGGCTCGCCCGTCAACTTCTCCGGCCGCCTCTACGACGCCCACTTCTACGGCGTCGAGGAGAGCGGCGAGAACGCCGGCCGCATCGACCTCGACCGCGTCCGCCAGCGGGCGCGCGAGGTGCAGCCGAAGATGCTCAGCGTCGGCGCGAGCGCGTACTCCCGCGACTTCGACTACGCCGCGCTCCGCTCCATCGCAGACGAGGTGGGGGCCATCCTCTGGGTGGACATGGCGCACACGGCGGGCCTCATCGCCGCGGGCCTGCTCAACGACCCGCTCCCGCACGCGCACGTCGTCTCCACGACCACGCACAAGACGCTCCGTGGGCCGCGCGGCGGCATGCTCCTCGTGGGCAAGGACGTGGACTCCCCGAGCGGTGCCACCTTCCGCAGCGGCAAGCCCAAGAGCACGGGCCAGGACCTGGACTCGGCGGTCTTCCCCGGCACCATCGGCGGTCCGTTGATGCACGTGATCGCCGCGAAGGCCGTGGCGTTTGGCGAAGCGCTGCGGCCGGAGTTCCGCGCCTACCAGGAGCAGACCATCGCGAACGCGCAGGCGCTGGCGGCGGCGCTCGTCGAGCGCGGGTACGGCGTCGTCTCCGGCGGGACGGACAACCACCTTTGCCTCGTGGACCTCCGCGCGAAGGGCGTGACCGGCAAAGACGCGGAGGCGTGGCTCGGCGAGGCCGACATCACGGTCAACAAGAACATGGTGCCCGGCGACCCCGAGAGCCCGTTCGTGACGAGCGGCATCCGCCTCGGCACGCCGGCCATGACCACGCGCGGCTTCACCGCCGACGACTTCCGCCAGGTGGCAGCGCTTATCGACCGCGTCATCTCCAGCGGCGGCGCGGAGGCCGAGGCCGTGCGCCAGGAGGTCCGCGCGATGGCGGAGGCGCACCCGCTCTACGACACGTCCGCCCTCGGGGCCGATCCACTCGTTAGCGCATAACCCGGCGTTCCCTCCGGTCGGGCCACCGCGCTCGGCCGGAGCCGCCAGCACGAGACGGCGTCGCGCCCGCGTTCCCGACTCCGCCATGGTGCGTGCGCGGGCGCCTGTGGAACGGACGTTGCCCGCACCCTCGCGCTGCGGCGTACCGTACCTTCGCGCTCGCGGCGCCCTCACCGGAACAGGCACCCCGGCCTCCGGTTCGACTCCGCCGCCCCGGCTGCAGACCCCCGCCATGCCCAGCGACCCCCGCTCGGTCTCCGACTCCGCCCTCGCTCGTCTCGGGCACACGCTGTACAAGCGGGCCCTCGTGCGTCGCGAGGAGGAGGCGATCACAGACCCCCGAGGCCAACCCATCGGGTGGCTGCTGGACACGCGCACGCCCATGCTGGACGGCGAGGTGTTCGAGGAGGCCGGCGGCGTGCTCGCCGAGCGGCTCCGCCAGCGCGGCATCTACCAGGTGGCCGGCTTCGGCTACGGCGCGTTCCCGCTCGTCTGCTCCGTGCTCACGCACGGGACGCCGGAGCGCCCGTTCAAGGGCGGCTTTATCCGGGAGCGGCGGAAGCCGTACGGGCGGCGGCGGCTGGTGGAAGGGCCGGTGGACCGGTCCACGCCCATCGCGCTGATGGACGACATCCTCAACAGCGGACGGAGCGCGGCGCGAGCCGCGTCGCTCCTGCGCTCGGACGGGTTCCGGGTAGCGGGCGTCATCACGCTGTTCAACTTCACGTGGAGCGGCGGCCGCGCCCGGCTGGAAGCCGACGGGCTCTGGGTGGAGTCGCTCCTGGAACTCAACCTCCGCGAGGGCGCCCGGGCCGCGGGCGTCAGCGGAGACACCGCGGGCGACCACGCCTCGCGCTAGCATGGCAGACGGGCCCACCGAAGGGCGCGCCGCGCCCGGGCTGGCGGACGCCGCCAGCGGCGACGGCACCACACGGCCCGCGGCCCCTGGCGTGTTGCCGCAGGGCGCAGGGCTTGCGACCGGGGCGGGCAGAAAAGACCCCTCGCGCGAGGCGGAGGCCGGCGAGATGCCCTTCCTCGATCATCTGGAAGAGCTCCGGTGGCGCATCTTCAAGGGGCTCGGTGGCGTGCTCGTGTGCGTGTTCGTGTGCCTGTTCTTCGCGGACTGGATCTTGGACACGCTCCTGCTCGGTCCCACGAAGGCGGACTTCTTCATGTACGACCGCCTCCGCATCGACGCGGTCTCGGTCGTGCTCCAGAACCGGACCATCACGGGGCAGTTCTTCGCCTACTTCGGGACGGTCCTGGCGGTGGGGCTGGTGATGGGGAGCCCCATCATCCTGTACCAGACGTGGAAGTTCATCGAGCCCGCGCTGTACCCGCAGGAGAAGGAGGGGATGCGGTTCGCGGCGGCCTTCGCGACGTTCTTCTTCGTGCTCGGGGTCAGCTTCGGGTACCTCGTCATCACGCCCATCGCGCTGCAGTTCTTCGCGCAATTCGAGGTCTCGGACCAGATCACGAACGAGTTCGACATCTCGCGCTACTTCTCGATGGTGCTGACGTGGGCGTTCGGCGCGGGAGCGCTGTTCGAGTTGCCCGTGGTGGTGACGTTCCTCGCGAAGGCGGGCCTCGTAACGGCGGCCGTTCTACGAGCGGGTCGGAAGTACGCTGTCGTCGTCATCCTCGTGTTGGGCGCGCTGTTCACGCCGCCGGATCCGCTGAGCCAGATGCTGCTTGCGGTGCCGCTGCTCGGGCTCTACGAACTGGCGATCCTGCTCGCGGCCTCCATCGAGCGGCGGCAGCAGAAAGCCCTCGCCCGCGAGGCGGCCGCCGAGGCCAAGCGAGCCGCTGACGAGGCGGCGTAGGCCCTGCGAGCGGAGCTCCGCCGACGCCCACCGCCAGCCAGGCAGGGGCGTGAGGTCCGATCCGTGCGTCGCACCGCACCGACGCCGCTGCTGGCGGTCGCGGTGGGCGAGGCCAGCGCTGTGCGGCTGGCTGAAAACGAACGAGGGGCAGCCCGCGTGGACTGCCCCTCGGAGGCGCGGTTGAACCGGCCGGCTTAGTAGATCGGCGCCGGGAGCGGGCCGCTCGCGAGGGAGTCGTTGCGGAGGTCCATCGGGTTGATGGTCAGCAGGTTCTCGCGCGTCTGGAGCAGGCTCTCGAACGTGCTCGTGCGCCAGAACGTCCGGTGGATGCCGATGATCTTCGCCTGCGTCTGGCGGTAGCGGCTGTCCGGGTTCTGCCGCGCGAGGGCGCGCATCTGGCTGTAGAGCCGCTCCAGGCGGGCCTTGTTGCCTCGCGTGAAGCCGAACTCGCCGATGTCCTCCACGAGCGCCTCGTACTCGCGGTCCGTCGGCGTGATCTCGTTGCGGTCAACCGCGAAGGTCTCGTCGTTGAACGGCGTGACCGTGCCGAGCACGTCGAGCCCGACGCGCTTGAGCGCGGCGTCAGCGCCAGCGGGGAGGAAGAAGCGGACCGGGTCGCCGCCGGCCTCCGCCGTCAGCACGATGTTGCCGTTGGCGGGGACGCCGCTCGTGCCGGGCGCCATCGGGAGCTTGATGTGGGGGTTGAGCTGGCGGAAGCGCTGGTAGGCGGTCTCGCCGTCGGCGTAGCTCCAGTTGAGGCGGCGCTCGACGGGCTCCAGTGCTTCTAGGAGACGCTCCAGCGTGATCCGCTCCCCCTCGGCGATCTGGACGCGCTCTACGCGGGCGGTCTCGCTCGGGTCGATGAGCTGCGCCTCCGTCGCGCGGAGGGCGCCGTACGCCTTGAGGACGTAGATCCGGGAGTGCGGGCCGAAGCTGGAGACGGCGTCCACCTGCTCGAAGCCGTCCGTCACGCCCCACATGTAGGCGTCGGAGACGTGCTGCTCGGAGCGGACCGCCAGCGGGTGCGCCTTGAGGTACTCGCGGTAGAGCTTGTGGATGTTCGCGACGCCCGTGTGGTACGCGGAGACGCCCGGCAGCTCGTGCCCGACGGCGTTGGAATACGCGCGGACGAGCATGAGGGCCGGCTCCATGGAGAGGAGCGGGTGCAGCTCCTCGGCCACCTGGACGGTGCCGCCGCTCGCGAGGGGGACGTTGTAGCGCTCCACGTTGAACAGCTCCAGGATGTCCGGCATCATCTGGTAGCGGCTGCGGGCGCCCGCGCTGCTGACCAGCCAGTCCTGGTTGAACGTCTCCACCGTGCCGATCTCCGTCGCGAGGAGGCTCAGGCCGAGGCGGCGTGCCAGCTGCACCTCGTAGGCGATAAAGGGCGCGTCGCGCTCTCGGGATTCGAGCGTGTTGTCCGCGTAGCCCCAGCGGATCACGATCTCGCTGCGCGGGATGCCACGGGCCTGGAGGCTCCGGCGGAGCTCCGTGGTGGCGGTGCGGCGGGCGCGGTTGACCTCATCCCAGTTGACCTGACCTGTGGCGCGGTACTCGTTGCGGAGGGACGTGAGCGTGACCACGTCCAGCGGCTGGCCGTTGCGGGCGTCGTAGGCACGGATGGTGAAGTTGTCGTCCACGCCGTACGCCTTGCGGAACATCTCCAGGCGGAAGCGGAAGTCCGCCATCATGTCGAACTCGCCGTCCTCTTCTGCCGCGGCGTCGGTCAGGAAGGCGCCGCCAAAGAACTCCCCGAAGCGGTAGTCCGGGTGCACGTCCAGCTGGCGGAAGCTGAAGGGCTCGCCGGCCTCGATGGCCTCGGACGGTGGCGCGGCGATAGCGGAGGCTGAGGACGGGGAGTCCGGCGCACGCTGCGCGGCGACGTCGCCGCGGGCGACGAGCGTGCCGACCACGCCGACCATCCCGAGGAAGCCGACCGCCAGCATCCCGAGCCGTAGGCTCGCGCGGAAGCGGCTGCGGCCCCGCTCGCCTTCAGGCGAGGGGTCTTCCTCTGGGGCGACGGTCTGCGGCTCTTCCTGCACCTCGTCTGGGACGTAGTCGAGGGCGGGGAGGAAGCGGGGGCGGGCGTCAGGGTCGCTCATTGTAGGGGAAGGCTTTGGGCCTGCAACGCGGGCGCGGGTGCGGAAGGTCCGCGCGTGTCGGATCGGCACGCATCCGGGGTGGGGCAAAAATCAGTCCGAGAACGCGGTGGGCGCGGCGGATCGTGCCGCGCGAGCGCGCTCGACGAGGTCCTCGAAGAGCGCGTCCAGCGGCGGGTCCATGGCCTCCGGGTGGAACTGCACGCCCAGGAACGCGCCGTCGGTGGATTCGATGGCCTCGATGACGCCGTCCGGCGCGCTGGCGGAGACGATGAGCCCGTCGCCGGGCTCCGCCAGCGCCTGCACGTGGCGGGTGTTCACGTCCAGCGTGTCTGTCCCGACGAGAGAGCGGAGGCGGGTGTTTTCGTGGACGCTCGCGGGATGAACGGAGCCGCCGCGGCCGCGGCTGTGCGTGGCCGTGCCGGGGACGTCGCGCTCCACGTCGGCGTAGATGGTGCCGCCGCGGAGGGCGCTCGCCAGCTGCATCCCGTAGCAGATGCCGAGCGTGGGGCGCCGGGCGTCCAGGAAGAGCTGCATGAGGCGGGTGTCGCTCTGGACGCGGAGCGGCTCGGTCTCGTCGATGTCGTCCGGGAGCTCGCCGACGAGCCGGTCGAGGACGGCCGGGCCGCCCGTGACCACGAGCCCGTCTAGCAGGCCCGCGAAGGCCTCGGCCGCGGCCTCCGATTCCAGCATCGGGACGACGAGCGGGAGGCCGCCCGCTCGCTCGACGGCGTGGACGTAGCGGAGGTCGAGCCGTTGCTCGAGCTCGCCGCGGTCGGTCCGGTTGAGAGAGGTCGTGACGCCGATGCGGGGGAGCATGGGGGAGGGGTGGGGGAGAGAAGTGGCCGCGCGCTGGCGGCGCCAGCGGGGCGGGAGTCAGCGAAGCTCGGCGAGCGTGAGGGGCTCTCGGTCCGGCGGTCCGAGCGGCCGCAGACCGAGGAGGACGGCGCCCTCTGCGTGGTGCGCGCTGGCGACCCACGCGTCCAGGTCGCCGGAGGAGAGGAGCGCCAGCACGGCCGTCTTGACCGTGCGGTTGCCGCCGTCCCAGTCCGTCGTGCTCGCGCCGTGTACGACGCGGAGCGTGGAGCGCCCGCACTCGGCGGCGAGCTCCGCCGCGGCCAGCACGAGGCCCTCCGCTTCCGGGACGCGGGCCCCGTGGAGGTCCAGGGTAACCGAAAGGCCGTCGTCGGAGAGGTGGGGCATGAAACGGGACGGGCAGGGAACGCATTCTACGGCTCCTCTCCCCCCCTCCATTCGTGAAGCTGACCACATCCGGCGTCGTGTCCGTCGTCAAGACGACCGCATCCGAGGTTTCGAACGACGACGTGCCCAGTCTGGCGGCTGCCATCGCGTACTACACCGTGTTCTCGCTTCCGCCGCTGCTCGTGGTGATCGTGGGGCTGGCGGGGGCGTTCTTCGGCGTGGACCGGGTGCAGGACGCGCTCATCGGCGAGGCCGGGAGCCTCATCGGCTCGCAAGGCTCCGACGCCATCCGCGCGATGATCGAGAACGCCAGCTCGCTGGGCTCGGGCATCGGGTCCAAGCTGGCCGGGCTCGTCGCGCTCCTCTTCGGCGCAACGGGCGCGTTCGGTCAACTGCAGAAGGCGCTCAACCGGGCGTGGAACGTGGAGAAGGCCGTGGAGGGCGGCGGGGTCGGCGCGATCGTGATGAAGCGGGTGCTCTCCTTCGGGATGGTGCTGACCATCGCGTTCCTGCTCCTCGTCTCCCTCGCGCTGAGCGCGTTCCTCTCCGCCGTGGGCGACGCGGCCGGCAGCGTGGTGCCGGGCGGGATCGCGGGATCGCTCGTGCGCGCGGCGAACGTCGTGGTCTCGTTGGGGGTGGTCACCCTGCTCTTCGGGCTGATGTTCCGCACGCTGCCCGACGCGGAGATCCGCTGGCGCGACGTCTGGGTGGGGGCGGGCGTCACGGCCGTCCTGTTCACGATCGGCAAGTACCTCATCGGGCTGTACCTCGGGACGGCGGATCCGGGGAGCGCGTTCGGCGCGGCGGGCTCGCTCGCGCTCATCCTCGTATGGGTCTACTACTCCGCGCTGATCGTCCTCGTGGGGGCGGAGTTCACGCAGGCGTGGGCGGAGGCGTTCGGCGGCGGGATCGAGCCGGACCCGCCCGGCGGGGACGACGGCTCCGAGCCGGCACCCAGCCCCGCGCCGCCCGCTGGCGACGGCGCCCGCC
>DUBD01000241.1:26513-29502 GCA_012960515.1 Bacteroidota bacterium
CGAGCCGGTGCCGGAGGTGGCGCACCCGGTGGCCTCCCCGCGCGATCCTGCGCCGTATTGAGTTTGTTGTGGTGGGACTCCAGTAGTATGTTGGCGTGCACATAGCGCGAGTCCATCGGGCAGGCGGGGAGAGAAATCCCGGCCGTTCGCGTCACCGACCCCTCGGGCCGGTCCCCGCTACTCTTCATCGGTAGCGAGGACCGGCCTTTTTTCGTTTGTGCCATGCTGCCCAACGCTGACCGAGCCTACATCGACCTCCGCAAGCTGGCGGACTACGTGCTCAGCCCTGACCACCCGCGGGGAAAACACAAGGCGAAGGTCTTTGCGACCGCGCTCGGACTGGGGCCAGCCGATGCCGAGTGGCTGCGCGATGAGATCCAGAAGGGCGTGCGGACCGCGAAGGAAGTCCCTGGGCCGTCAGACGAGCACGGAAAGCGCTACGTTGTAGACCTGCCGATGACCACCGCCAGCGGGTCGGCCGTCGTTCGCACCGCCTGGATCGTGCGGGCGGGCGAGGCGTTCCCGCGATTGGCGAGTTGCTACGTGCTATGACCCCCACACCCGTCCTCTTCGATGTGGTCGCACTGACCGAAGATCTCCCCAC
This sequence comes from Bacteroidota bacterium, assembly GCA_012960515.1. Taxonomy (GTDB): domain Bacteria; phylum Bacteroidota; class Rhodothermia; order Rhodothermales; family Rubricoccaceae; genus Rubricoccus. Next base: position 27,118 of record DUBD01000241.1, read on the forward strand.
GCACGGGCTGTCGCGCGGGCAGGTCGGCACCGTCGTGGAGAAGTACGAAGGCGGCGCGATGGAAGTCGAATTCAGCGACGGGTCAGGGCGAACGTACGCCTTACTAGCGCTTCGTCCAGATCAGGTTCTCGTGCTCCGGTTCGCCCCCGAGGCTGCGTAGGGGATCTGCCAGCCGCCCGCGTACGCCGCGCGCTGGCGGCGGCCTCCGCCCGGCTCCCGATCCCACGCCCGACCTCACGGCGGATCCGCGAACGCCGCCGCGCACTGGCGGTACCCTCCGCCAGCCCCACGACGCCGACCCTGCGATGGCTGACCGACCCGTCTGCTCCTGCGGCCACGACCGCTACCACCACTGGACCCGCGCTGAGCTCAAGTTCGGCGGCGGCGGCTGGTTCGCCATCCTCAACGGCGCCAGCGGCACGCCCAAGCAGATCACGTTCAAGTGCGGGCGGTGCGGCGAGTCCTTCGAGACCACGCGCGACCCGGTCGTGCTGGGGGAGTTCCGCCGCTACCCCTACATCACGCGCAGTCCGGAGACGCAGTGACCACCTGGCCGCAGCACAACGCCTCCGCAGACGAGTGGGCGGACTGGCGCTGGCAGATGCGCCACCGCGTCAACGACCTCGCCACGCTGGAGCGGTACATCCGCCCGACGGACGGCGAGCGCGAGGCCATCGAGGCCACGCGCGGCATCTTCCGCTGGACCATCACGCCGTACTACGCGAGCCTGATGGACCCGCTCGATCCCGCCTGCCCGATCCGCCAGCACGTCGTGCCGCAGGCGGCGGAGGTCGCGCCGGACATCGTGGGCGTGGTGGACCCGTTGGACGAGGTGGGGCACAGCCCGGTCAAGAACCTCGTCCACAACTACCCGGACAAGGTGGCCTTCTGCGTCACCTCCGAGTGCGCGGTGTACTGCCGCTACTGCCTCCGCAAGCGGATGGTGGGCGACGCGGACTTCATGATGCGGAAGGACGAACTGCGCGAGGCCCTCGCGTACATCCGCCGCACCCCCGCCATCCGCGACGTGCTCCTCACCGGCGGCGACCCGCTCGTGTTCTCGGACGCGAACCTGGACTGGCTACTCGGCGAGCTCCGGGCCATCCCGCACGTCGAGATTGTGCGGCTGGGCAGCCGCCTGCCCGTCGTCAACCCGATGCGGATCACGGACAGCCTCTGCGCGATCCTGAAGCGGCACCACCCGGTCTGGCTGAACACGCACTTCAACCACCCGAAGGAGCTCACGCCCGAGGCGCAGCAGGCGTGCGCGCGGCTGGCGGAGGCCGGCGTGCCCGTCGGCAATCAGTCCGTCCTCCTGGCGGGCATCAACGACGACGCCGAGACGCTCCGCCAGCTGAGCGAGGGGCTCGTGCGGATGCGCGTCCGGCCGTACTACCTCTACCACGCGCAGCTCATCGGCGGGACGGCGCACCTCCGGACGCCCATCGAGACGGGGATGCACCTCATGCGCGGGCTCCGCGGCCACACCTCCGGCTTCGCGGTTCCTGCCTACGTGCTGGACACGCCGGACGGCAAGGTCCCGCTCACGCGCGACTACGTCCTCGGCCGCGCCGGCGATCACGTGGTCATGGAGACCACCCGCGGGACGCTCTGGGCGGAGCCCAACCCGCTCCCCCCCGGTGCTGAGCCGGCGATGGTGTTGCCGGCCATCGAGATGCCGGAGGAGGCGCGGACCGTCCCGACGGGCGCCCCGCGCTTCGTCTACGCGGAGACCGCCTGACCCGCTGGCGGCCGCTCCCGCCGAGGCCAGCCGCCAGCGGGACGGGAGCCTACTCCTCCACCCGGTCGAGCGTCATCTCGAAGAAGTCGATCCAGTTGGTGCCGCCGTCCATGGAGACGCGGCCCGTCTCCACCCAGCGACCCTCATCGTCGAACCGCATGGTGTAGTGGATCACCGGCCCGCCCTCGGGCCGGAGAGACCACTCGAAGCCATCGTCGGTCGGCGTGGGCTGGACGCGGGTGTGGCGGCCCTCCTGTGTGAAGGCGTCGAACCACACCTCGCCCGTCGCGCCGTCTACAGAGAACACCCCGAAGGCGTTGAAGACGATCTCGCCCTCGGCGTCGCGACCGGTGCCCTCCACCACGACCAGATTGCCGCCGAGCTCCACGCGCACCTCCTCGGTCTGTGTCATCTCGATGCGTCCGCCCGGGTTCGTCGCGGTGGCCGGTCCCTCCCACTGCCCGACGAGCCGTGCATAGGGCGCGAGAGCGGGGTGGACGTCCTGAGCGCTCACAAACGCTGGGAGCAGGAGGAGGGCGAGGAGGAGGCCGAGACGGTGCATCGCGAAAGAGGGGAATGTGAGGAGAGGATATGAGCGGAAGGGAGAGGCCAGGCATTGACCTCGCGCTCCCCCCCCCCCCCCC
>DUBD01000241.1:29525-32825 GCA_012960515.1 Bacteroidota bacterium
ATGGCTGGGCGCTGGGCATCGGTGAGCGCTCCGAGGTGACGAAAGCAGGACTCGAGCGCTGGCGCGACCTCCTGACGGGCTGGCGCTCGGTGCGAGCGAGGTCTCGCCTCACAGTCACCGCCAGCGCGCGGCGCAATTCACCCTCGGTGCACCCGGAGGGGCGGGGGCGCTCCCTAGCTTCCTCGTCCGCTCCGCTTCACGGCGGGGCACCCTGCCCGGTTCGGCACCCACACGTCCGAGGCGGGCATACGTCGGTCAGAGCGCGGCCCCCGCGCCCGGCCGGACTCCACACGTATCCCACAGGGAACAGCCGCGGGGACACCCCGCACGCCCATGGCCTCCGCCAGCCCGATGTACGAGCTCATGTACATCATCAACCCCGTCCTCAATGAGGAGCAGACCGGCGACATCGTCAAGCGCGTCGAGACCTACCTCAAGGACAACGGGGCCTCCATCGACCAGACCAACGTGATCGGCAGCCAGCGGCTCGCCTACCCGATCGAGAAGAAGCGGAACGGGTACTACGTGACGGTCAACTTCACGGCGCCCGGCGAGTTCATCGCCCGCTTGGACCGCGCGCTCCGCATCAACGACGAGATCATGCGCCACCTGCTGCTCCGCTACGACGCGAAGATGCAGCGGCACTACCAGGCGCAGAAGTCCGGCGCGTCGGCTCCGGCCGCGACCGCCGAGGCGTAACCCCGATCCCGAACCCAACCTGACCGATGGCTGACGTCACCGAAACCCCCACGACTCCCGCGATGGAGGGCATCACCCCCGATGCGCCCAGCGAGGAGGCCCCCGCGACCCAGGTCGAGCAGATCGCCGAGCAGAGCGACCGCGAGATCGTCAAGAAGTCCGTTGACCCGGACGTGGCCGCCACCCTCATGGCGGGGTCCACCAACGACACCCTCCAGCGGATCGCCGCGCCGGGTGCCCGCCACGAGCGCCAGAGCTGCCCGTTCAAGTCGGCCGGCATCGAGTACATCGACTACAAGGATGTCGAGACGCTCAAGCAGTACATCAACGAGCAGGGCCGCATCCTGCCGCGCCGCATGACCGGCGTCTCGGCCAAGTTCCAGCGCCAGCTGACGACGGCCATCAAGCGCGCCCGCCACGTCGCTCTCCTGCCCTTCGCCGCCGACAACGTCAAGTAAGCCGCCCGGCTGGCGCCTTCGCCCGGCCCGCTCACCCGAGCGCCGGGAGCGCCGCCAGCCGACGGCCACGAGCTAGCACCATGAAAGTCATTCTGACCGAGGACCACGACACGCTCGGCCTTCGCGGCGACGTCGTCGAGGTCAAGAACGGGTACGGGCGCAACTTCCTCATCCCGCGCCAGCTCGCCGTCATCGCGAGCACGTCCAACCTCAAGCGCTACACCGAGGAGCGCCGCCAGCAGGAGCACAAGATCGAGGCGCAGCGCGCCGAGGCCGAGAAGCTCGCCAAGAAGCTGGACGGCACCGAGGTCACCATCGCCATGCAGACCGGCGAGGAGGACCGCATCTTCGGCTCCATCACGAACCAGCAGGTGGCCGAGGGCCTGGAGGCCCAGGGCCTCCCGGTGGACCGCCGCAAGATCGTGATCGGTGAGGAGATCAAGACCGTCGGGGTGTACACCGCCACGGTCCGCGTCTCGCCTGAGCACACCGCGGAGGTGAAGGTGAAGGTCGTCCCCAACCAGGACGCGATCTAAGCCTCGTCTCCCGCGAGTCTTCAGCGCCCGCCCGCAGTCGCAGGCGGGCGCTGTACGTTTACAGGATCCGTTCCTCCTATCCCCCCATGCGTACCGGGCTTCTCTTCGTCCTCCTCCTCGCGCTGGCGCCCGCCGTCCACGCGCAGCAGAGCCGCGTCGGCGGACCGCTCCGCGCGACGGACCTCGTGGAGTGGCGCGCGCGGATCGTGGCAGGGGAGGCGCCCGGAGAGGCGCGCTACGTGGTAGAGGCGACCGTCGCCGAGGGGTGGCGGCTGTACGGCACCCAGAGCCAGGCCGGCATCCCGCTGGCGGTTACGTTCGGCACGCTTCCCGAAGGCGTCGCGCGGCAGGGGGCGCTCCGCGAATCGCGCACGTCTGACGGCGTGGACGAAGTGCTGGGGCTGCCGTACGCCTACCACATCGGATCGGCGCGGCTGGCGCAGGGCCTCCGCGTGGACCGCCGCGCGACCGGCCGGCACCGGATCCCGGTCCAGGTCCGCTTCGCCGTCTGCGACGACAGCGTCTGCCTCCCCCCGACGACCGTGGACCTCGCGGCGACGCTCTCCGTGGGGCAGGGCTCCCACAACTAGTCCGCCAGCTGTCACGGGGCGGTAACAGACCGAAGGGCTGCTGGACCGGACCACGGAAGGCGCGATATCCGATGGGTCGCGAACTCCGTGCCTCATGTCCCGCGCCTTTGTACTCGCCCTCCTCGCGCTGACCGCCGCCGGCTGTGACGTGGCCGACCTGCTGGCGGCCACTGCCGAGCCCGAGCCGCCGTCCACGCCCTGGACGGCAATGCTGGATGCGGTCAATGAGGTGCGCGCCGAAGGCCGCATGTGCGGCGGCGACTGGTACCCGCCTGCGTCCGCGCTGACGTGGAGCGGGCGGCTGGAGACGGCCGCCACCCGCCACTCGCGCGATATGGCCGAGCGCGGCGTGCTCACGCACGAAGGCTCCGACGGCAGCCGGGTAGGAGACCGGGCCACGCGTGCGGGCTACGACTGGCGGCGCGTGGGGGAGAACATCGCGCGGGCGCAGATCTCGGTGGATCAGGTCATGGAGGCGTGGATGAGCAGCGCCTCCCACTGCCGATCGGTCATGAACGCCGGCTACACCCAAATGGGCGCCGCGGAGACCGACCGGTTCTGGACGCAGGTGTTCGCGAAGCCGCGCTCCTGACCCCGCGGCGGCGAGAAGCGGACGGCGAGGGGGCTGCGGGCGTATCGTACGCCGCACCTCCCCCTTCCCGATGCGCCTCGCCCCCCTCGCCCTCGCCTTCGCGCTCACCGCTTGCGCCAGCGCCCCGCCTCCAACGCCGGCCCCGGCCCTGCGCCCGCAGGTCTCCGGCACCGACGCCCTCCTCATCGCGGCTGACGCCGTGGACGAGTCCGTGGTCTGGGTGGCGGGCACCGGTGGGACGGTCGTCCGCACGACGGACGGCGGTGAGACCTGGACCGCGATGACGGTCCCGGGTGCAGACTCCCTCCAGTTCCGCGACGTGCACGCGTGGAGCGCGACGGAGGCGATCGTGCTCTCCATCGGCAACGGGACGGACTCGCGCACGTACCGCACGGACGACGGCGGCGAGACGTGGGAGCAGACCT